>CADCWE010000001.1 GCA_902806325.1 uncultured Thermomicrobiales bacterium
GCGGGCCGGTGCCTTCCCTGGTCCCGCTCTGGAACGGCGCGAACTGGCTGGAGCGCGAGGCCTACGACATGTTCGGCATCATCTTCGAAGGCCACCCGAACCTGAAGCGCATGCTCCTCCCCGACGACTGGGACGAAGGGTTTCCGCTGCGCAAGGAGTACCCCCTCCGCGGCTACCGCGAGTTTCCGGTCTACAACACCGAGCGCAGCGTTCCCCGCGTCCGCACCCGATGGACCGGCCGCAACATTTAGCACCCAGAGGGTTCCATGACCGCACCTTCCAGCACCGCCATCCCCAATCCCACCGAGACCATCCGGCAACCGGGCGCGGGCTCCTCGCTCGACTTCGACGAGAGCGTGCCCGCGACCGGCACCTTGATGGTCAGCGACGAACGGACCCTCGCCGACGGCGAGCGCGAGATGACGCTGAACATGGGGCCGCAGCACCCCAGCACCCACGGCGTGATGCGCGTGGTGCTGAAACTGGACGGCGAGGTCGTCACCGACTGCGACCCGGTGCTCGGCTACCTCCACCGCGGCGTCGAGAAGCTGGGCGAGGCCCACCGCTACGCCCAGGTCATCCCGTGGACCGACCGCACCGACTACGTCGCGGCGCCGATGAACAACCTCGGCTGCGCCCTGGCGATCGAGAAGCTGTGCGGCGTCGAGGCCCCGGAGCGCGCCCAGTATTGGCGCGTGGTGATGTCCGAACTGAGCCGGATCGCCTCCCACCTGGTCTGGCTGGGCACCCACGCGCTCGACATCGGCGCCCTCTCGATGTCGCTCTACTGCTTCCGCGAGCGCGAGATCCTGATGGACATCTTCGAGCGCTTCTGCGGCGCCCGCCTGACCACCAACATGATGGAGATCGGCGGCTTTTCCCGCCCGATCCCGGACGGTCTGGTGGAGATGATCCGCGGCTTCATCCGCGTCTTCCCGGAGCGGCAGAAGGAGTACGAGACCCTCCTTTCCGGCAATCCGATCTGGCTGGCGCGGACCAAGGGCGTCGGCGTGATCACCCCGGAAGCGGCCGTTTCTTACTCCTTGACCGGGGCCTGCCTGCGCGGCTCCGGGGTCAACTACGACATCCGCAAGGCGATGCCGTACCTGGTCTACGACCGGCTCAACTTCGAGGTCCCGCTCGGCCAGCACGGCGACGTCTTCGACCGCTACCTGGTCCGGATGGAGGAGATGCGCCAGGCCCTGAGCCTGGTCGAGCAGGCGCTGGACGCGGTTGAGGCGATGGACACCCCGCTGATGGCCTACGAGTCGGCCTACGTGATCCCGCCCCACAAGGGGACGATGACCACCGCCGAGGACATGCAGCGCCACTTCATCTGGGTGATTAAGGGCTTCTCGCCGCCCGTCGGCGAAGCCTACGCCGCGGTCGAGCACCCGAAGGGCGAGAACGGCTACTACTTCGTCTCCGACGGCACCCCGATGCCCTACCGATTCCGCATTCGCGCCCCGGACTTCGTCAACCTCAGCGTCCTCCCCCACATGGCCCAGGGCGCGATGCTGGCGGATGTGGTCGCCCTGATCGGCACCATCGACATCGTGCTGGGATCGGTGGACCGGTAACCCCGGTTCGAGGGACACCCGGCCGGGCCACCTCGCGAACGCGACAGGAGGTGGGGCGCGTGGTCACGATCGCCAAGCCCACCGGGGAGCGTGTTCTGCTCCGCGCGGTCAGTTGGGAGGCCCACGAGCGGCTGCTGACCGACCAGGGCGACCGCGGGAGTCCGCGTTTGACCTACGACCGCGGCGAGCTGGAGTTCCTGGCGCCCTCCACCGGACACGAGCGGGACAACCGCGACCTCGCCCTGTTGGTCGAGTTGGTGGCGTCGGAACTGAGCCGCGATATCCTCGACGTCGGTTCGATGACGTTCAAGCGGGAATCGGTGCGGCGAGGCTTTGAACCCGACACGGCGTTCTACACCGACCATTACGATCAAGTCGCGGGCAAGGACCAGATCGACCCGGAGGTCGATCCGCCGCCGGACTTGGTGATCGAGATCGATGTCACCCGGCCGATCGTCCCCACGCTGCCGATTCACGCCGCGTTCGGCGTGCCCGAGGTTTGGCGTTCCGATGGCGACCGGGTGGCCATCCTCCGGCTTGGCGATGGCGACTACCGCCAGGTGGCCGCCAGCGTCGCGCTGCCGCCGGTGACAAGCGAGGTGTTGACCCACTTCCTGGTCGAACGCCGACGGCTGCGGCGCGTCGCCTGGATGCGGGCGATTCGCCATTGGGCGCGCGACGTCGCCTACGCCCGTTAGGGTCACGGGAATCGTCACGGTGTCATCACCCGTGGTCCGAGCGTGATGTTGGCCGACGTGGTCGCCCCGATCGGCACGATTGCCAGCGTCGTTGGCGCGGTGGACCGGAAGACGGTCGGGCGCGAGCCGCGAGCACGCGAAAGGCGGTTTTCATGTCGACGGCGATGGTGGCCGATCCGACGACGGTCGCCCCCGATCAACGGGTCGTGTTGCGGCGGGTCAGCTGGGACACCTACGAGCGGTTGCTGGCCGACCGCCGCGATTGCGGCGCGCCGCGCTTGACGTTCGACCGGGGGGTGCTGGAGATCGTGAGCCCGTCGACCGGCCACGAAGAGCGCAACCGTGCCCTGGCAAGCCTCGTCGAGACCGTCGCGGTCGAAACCCTGGTCGAGTTCCGCGACGTGGGGGGGATGACCTACGCGCGGCGCGACATCGAGCGCGGCTTCGAGCCAGACTCGTCGTTCTACATCCAGAACGAGGAGCGGGTCAGCGACCGGCCCCAGATCGACCTGTCGGTGGACCCGCCTCCCGATCTCGTGATCGAGATCGACGTCACCCGGTCGTCCTTGGACAAGCTGGCGCTCTTCGCGCGGTTCGGGGTGCCCGAGGTGTGGCGCGACACGGGCGATCGGGTGGCGATCATGCTCCTACGGGCGGACGGGAAAGGGTACGTCGAGGGAGCGGCCAGCGCGGCTCTGCCCGGCGTCACCGCCGGCGACCTGAACCGGCTCGTCCGCCAACTCGCGGTCACCAAACGCGGCGCCTGGACGCGGCAGGTCCGGGCGTGGGCGAGGACGCTCGGTGCGACCGGTGGCGTGACGCCCTAGCTCCGAGGAAACACCCCATGCCCCGCGCCGACGATCTCCACTCCCTGCCCCCGGACCTGCCGGTGCCGACCGACGACGGCGCCGCCGACCACCTCCCCGGCATGGTTTTGCCCCCGGTCTCGCTGCCCGCCACGGACGGGCGAACGGTAACCCTGGCGGCGTCACCCGGTCGGGTTGTCGTCTACGCCTACCCAAGGACCGGCGAACCCGACGGCACGACGCCGGCCGGTTGGGACGCGATCCCCGGCGCCCGCGGTTGCACCCCCCAATCCTGCGCGTTTCGCGATCACTTCCGGGACCTGACGGACCACGGCGCGTCGGTGTTCGGCCTCAGCACCCAGGACACGGCCTACCAACGGGAAGCGGCCGATCGCTTGCACCTGCCGTTTCCGCTCCTCAGCGACGCCGACCTCGCCTTCGCCGCCGCGCTGCGCCTGCCGACCTTCGAGACGTCGGGCATGGCGTTGCTCAAGCGCCTGACCTTGATCGTGCGCGACGGCCGGGTGGAGCACGTGTTCTACCCGGTCTTCCCGCCGGACCGCAACGCCGCCGACGTGCTGGCCTGGCTGGCCGCGCACCCGATCGCGTAGCCTTTGCCGGACCGGATCGGCGCACCAGACCAGGAGGACAGGCATGGCGGCGACGATTCCACGTTCCGCGCTTCGGGGGCGCCCCAAGACGGACGCCGACGACCGGACGCAACGGATCGTCCTGGATGGGGTGTCTTGGGCGACCTACGAGGCGTTGCTGGCCGACCACGGAGATCGGTCGGTGCCACGTTTCGCCTACGACCGGGGGGTGCTGGAAATCGTGCGGCCGACGGCAACCCACGAGGAGCGTGCGGACGCCTTGGCCGCCATCGTCGGCGTCGTCGCCGAAGAGCGCGGCATCCCGCACCGCAGCGTCCGTTCGATGACCTACCGGCGCGCGACCGAGCGGCGCGGGTTCGAAGCCGACGCCTCGTTCTACATCCAGACCCTTGACCGGGTCCGGGGGAAGCGCCAGATCGACCCCGAATCCGATCCCCCCCCGGATCTGGTGATCGAAACCGACGTCACCCACTCGTCGCTGGACAAGCTCGATCTGTACGCCCGATTGGGGGTGCTGGAGGTGTGGCGCGACGACGCGGAGCGGATCCACATCTTGGTCCTGCGCCCTGACGGCGAGGGGTACGACGACATCGCCGCCAGCGCGGCATTGCCGATCCTCACCGCGGCACGGCTGACGGGTTGGCTGGGGGACGAATCCCTGGTCCTCGGCGAACGCCACCGGTGGCTGAAACAGATCCGCGATTGGGTCCGCGCCCAGGCTGATACCAGCGGCTGAATGGAAGCGCCGCCCTCGCCGGCGCCGCCGTGCTGGCGTGGCTGGCCGCGCACCCGGTGCCGTACCCTTGGCCCGATGGCGCCGGCGATCCCGGCGAGGAGGACGCGCATGGCAGGGATCGCGCAACGGGCACCGATCCACGAGCAGGCAACGACCCCGGCGCCGTCTGGGGAACACCGGTTCGTCCTCTCCGGGGTGTCCTGGAAGACCTACGAGGCGCTGCTGGCCGATCACCAGGATCGGTCCGCGCCGCGCTTCGCCTACGACCGGGGGTTGTTGGAGATCATGAGCCCGCTGCCGATCCACGAGCGGCGCAACTGGAGCCTAGCGCTGCTGGTCACCTTGGTCGCCGAGGAGATGGGCGTTGATGCGGAGAATCTGGGCTCGACCACGTTTCGGCGGGAGGATCTGGAGCACGGCTTCGAGCCGGACTCGTGCTTCTACGTCCGCCATGTGAGCGTCGCCCGCGCCAAGGACCAGATCGACCTGCGCTTTGATCCCCCGCCGGATCTCGTCATCGAGATCGACCTCACCCACTCGTCGCTCGACAAACTGCCGCTCTACGCCCGGTTGGGCGTGCCCGAGGTGTGGCGCGACGACGGGACGCGGACCCGGATCCTGGTCCGCCGCCCCACCGGCGACGGCTACGACGACGTCGGATTCAGTCCGGCTTTCCCGGTCGTGTCCGCGGACGACCTCGGGCGGTGGCTGGGGGAGGGGTTGACCCGGCCGCGCTCGGCCTGGATGGCCGCTCTCCGGGCCTGGCTCCGCGAGCGGCTGGACGCTGGTGAGGCGACCCGCGCAATGTCGCCGTGACGCCAGGACCGGCGGCATCGGGCCACGCCGGGGTGTCCGCCAGGGGAGCGACCGGGAGACCGGTCAGGATCGTGGTCGGTCTCGCCATCCTCCTTGGCGTCTGCGTCGTGCATCGGTACGCGCTGTTCTTTTTCGGCGTGGATTTGGGCGCGTAGGACGCTCGGTGTCGCCTCATCCGCATCGGCGGCGGTCGGCGTCACGCTCGGCACGATCGAAACGCGACGCGGACCGGCCGCGATCTCGCGCCCGGTCCCGCCCGGTCGGGCGCGCGGTTTCCGGGTACACTTCCGCACCGGGTTGGCCGCGGGGGAGCGGCCGGTCGGACGGCGCGCCAACGGTCGTCGGGCGCGTCGCGGGTGCGAGGGGAGTGGGACCGAGGCCATGCCCGCCGATATGCCGCTGTGGCTCAACTTCGTCGTCGCGTTCGTGATCATGAACGTGCTGCTGGTCGGCATGGCCTACATGACCTGGTTCGAGCGCAAGGTGATGGCGGCGATGCAGGACCGCATGGGGCCGACCCGGACCGGCCCCGCCGGTCTCTTGCAGCCGATCGCCGACGGGATCAAGCTGCTCGGCAAAGAAGACCTGATCCCGGCCGCGGCCGACAAGCTCGTTTTCTTCTTCGCCCCCCTGATCATCTTCGTCACCGCCATCGTCTCGGTCGCCGTGATCCCCTTCGGGGGCACCGTCGAGATCTTCGGCGCCGACGTCAACCTCTTCATCACCGACCTCAACGTCGGCGCCCTCTACGTCCTCGCCTTCGGCTCGATCGGCGTCTACGGGATCATCCTCGGCGCCTACGCCTCGGCCAACCGCTTTTCCCTGCTCGGGGGCTTGCGCGCCGCCGCCCAGGTGGTGTCCTACGAGATCATCCTCGGCCTGGCCCTGGTTGGCGTCTTCATGCTTTCCGGCTCGCTGAGCTTGCGCGAGATCATGCTCACCCAGCAGACGGAGCTCGACCTCGGCCCGCTGGCCTTGCCGAACTGGTTCATCCTCTCCCAGCCGCTGGCCTTCGTGATCTACATGATCGCCGCCGTCGCCGAAACCAACCGCGCCCCGTTCGACCTCCCGGAAGCCGAGACCGAACTCGTCTCCGGCTTCCACACCGAGTACTCCGCCTTCCGCTTCTCCTTCTATTTCCTGGGCGAGTACATCAACATGATCGTGATCTCGCTCTTTGCCGCCACCCTCTTCCTCGGCGGCACCGATGGCCCCGGCTCCGACGCCTACTGGGGCCTCGGCATCCTCTGGCTGCTCCTCAAAACCGTCGCCTTCCTCTTCTTCTACGTCTGGCTCCGCACCACCCTGCCCCGCTTCCGCTACGACCAGCTGATGGGCATCGCCTGGAAGGTCCTCCTGCCGCTGGTGCTGCTCAACATCGTCGTCACCGCCTTCATCCGGTTGGTCGGGAACGGCCAGGTGTTTTGAGGCGGCTGGCGGCAGGACGACGGGAGAGGACTGAGGACTAAGGATCGAGGACCGAGACGGCGCCCTCGTCGTCTTGCCGCCTACCGCCTACCGCCCGCCTATCGTCGGAGCGTAACGCGATGCCCTGGGACGTCATCATCTTCTACCTGATCGCCGCCGTCTGCATCACCAGCGCGGTCGGGGTGGTGGTCGCCAACAACCCGGTCCACGCCGGGGTCTTTTTGGTGATCTGCTTCCTCAACATCGCCGCCACGTTCGTGATGATGGGGGCGGAGTTCCTGGCGGTGGTCCAGGTGATCGTCTACACCGGGGCGATCCTGGTCCTGGTCCTCTTCGTCCTGATGCTGGTCGACCCGGACGATCTGCCGGAGTTCCACACCGCCAGGCCGGTGCAGCGCGTGGTCGGGCTGCTGCTGGGGGCGATCTTGCTCCTGGAGGTCGGGGCGGCGATTCTGAGCCGAACGGTGACCGGCGCCCGCGGCGACGCCACCGCGCAGAACATCGCCGCCGCCGGCGGCAACACCCAGGCCCTGGGCCGGGTGCTTTATTCCGATTACCTGCTCGCCTTCGAGGTGGTCTCCCTGGTCCTCTTGGTTGGGGTGATCGGGGCGATCGTGCTCGCCCTGCCGGAGCGGTTGGGGGAACAGATCTCGATCACGCGCCGTGGCACGATCTCGCTCGGCCACCCGCGCGGCACCGACGCCGCGCTGCCGGCCGGTCCCGCCGGCGAGACGCCGATGGTGGACCGCGAGACCCCGTCGCCGACCCCGGAGCCGACGACCGCCGGCGGGCGGACCCTGATCATGGTCACGGACCCGGACGAGCGGACGACGGTCGGCACGCGACCGTAGGGGGCATCAGGACGCGATGGGCGAACTCGGGGTCGAACACTTCCTGTTCTTGAGCGCGGCACTGTTCATCATCGGGATGATGGGCGTGCTGACGCGGCGGAACCTGCTGATTATCTTCATGTGCGTCGAGTTGATGATCAACGCGGTCAACCTGTCCCTGGTCGCCTTCGGCTGGGAGCTGGACCACCTGGGCGGCCAAGGGTTCGCGATCTTCACGATCGCCGTCGCCGCCGCCGAAGCCGCCGTCGGTCTCGCCATCATCCTCGCCCTCAGCCGGCGCCAAAAGACGATGGACGTCGACGAGATCCGTTCGCTGCGGGATTAAACCGGCGGGTACGGCGCGATACGGGCGGAGCGTGTCTCCGCCGCCCGGCCCTTCAGGGCCGGGCGACCTCCCACCGGCCGGCTGAACCACGGGGTTCGAACACGGGAACCACGATCTCAGCCCCGTTCATGGGACTGATGCGGTTGCGCCCGGCTCCTTAGGGCTGGGCGGCGGCGACGCGCCGCGATGCGACGATGGCCGACCCAAACGGCGAACCGTCGTTCCGATCCGATCTCCCCGCGCCAATCCGTCACGCCACCGACGCGATCCGCGCGACCGCCCGCTGGGGGTAGGTCCGGGCCGATTCCTGCCGTACCGGGTCGGCAACCACGATCAGGTCCGTTCCGATGTTGGTGATCCGGGCGGCGGGGATCGCGGCGTCCGGTGCGCCGCCACCGGCGGCGACCTCGATCCGGGCCAAGGCGTAGGCGTCCTGGTCGAACTCGATCGCCGTCACCTGGCCGACCAACTGTCCGCCCTCGGTGATCACCTTGCGCTTGAGCAGGTCGTCCAGATCGATCAGCCCGTCGCAGCGGGCGCCGATCGCGACCTCGCTGCGAACCGCCGAGGCGTTGGTGAGGGTGATCGCGTCCGGCCCGATCGCGTGGACGTCGGCGACGTCGACCATGCTCGCCGACCGGTGGCCGAAGAAGCCGCCGGAGTGGAACGTGAACCCGACGATCGCCTTGCTGGTCGGGTCGAGGAAAACGCGGTCCACCGTGCCCAGTTTCGCCCCGTCCGCGAGGCTGACCACCGCCGTGCCTTTGACCATCCGCGTCGCCATCTCGCATTCTCCCTGCGGCCCTGCGTCTTGGTGGTGTCCGTACACCGTTCCTCCTTTCTAATGCAAGGCCTGTGCCATAGCGTCAAACGATTCTGGGCGAACGTTCATTTCGAGCGTTGTTCGGATTGGCATTCGTGCCGGCATGGGCACGACGAGGGACGCGGCACCGGCCATGAACGGCAGGGCTCCGCCGGCGAAGCCCCTCCGATGTCGAGACCGGTAGGTCTGCCAATACGCGGTGCGCTCGATCCATCGACCGCCTACCGCCTGCCGTTCGCCGCCTCCTGCTCCGATCGCCAGCCCGTCAACACCGCCAGTTCGAACACTTTAAAGGCGCACTCGACGTCGACGAAGCCGATCGCGCGGAGCCAGGCGCATTGGTCTTCGACCGGGGCCAGGATGTTGGCCGCCTTATCGGGGCGGTAGACGAACTCTCGCGCCACCTCGTCTCGCCCCTTGCCGGTACCGGCTCGGGCGTGGAAGGCGGTCAGGGTGTCGACGAACAGGTCGTCGGACAGCGCGGCCAGGCGCGGTGAGCCGGAGGCGACGTGCTCGACGTTGACGAAGACGCCGCCCGGCCGCAGCAGCCCAAACACCTCGGCGTAGAGCGCCCGCTTCCGGGCGTCCGGCTGGTGGTGGATCGCGTAGCCGGAGACGACGACATCGAACGGCGCCGCGTCCGGCAGCGCCGCCAGCCACCCGGTATCGCCGAAATCGGCCCGGACGAACTCCAGGGCGCCGCCCGCCGCCGGGTTGGGATCGGCGAAGCGCGCCCGCGCCGCCGCCAGCATTGGCTCCGAGAAGTCCACCAGCGTGATCCGCGCGTCGGGGTATCGGCCGCGCACCGCCGCCGCCAGCACCCCGTCGCCGCAGCCCAGGTCCAGCACCCGCGCCACCGGCCCCGTGGTCGCCCCCAGCAGCCGCAGCATGGCGTCGATCTGCTCCGCCGCCAACGGGATCCCGCCCCGCACGCCTTCGAGGAAGGTGCGGACGAGCGCGCCACCCTGCCAAACGGTGTCCTGTCGATCGTCGCTCACGCTTCTCCCCGGTTCTGCGGGCGCGTGGCAACGCGCCCTTCCAAACGCCAGCCCCGGTTCACCACCGCTTCAACGACGATCCCCGGGCACCGGGGCCAAGCGTATCCGGGGCGAGCCGGGCGCGAGCCGGATGGACGGTGCATCAGCCAAGCGCCGGAACGGCGGGGTTCCTTCGATGACGACGGCAAGGAACGGGCGATGCATCGCACGTTTTAAGCATTACCCCAAGGCTCCGCCCCTTTGCGTCACTCTGAGCTTGCGAAGAATGACGGGGGGACGGTTGCCTCAGTACCGCTTCAGCAGCCACGCCTGGACGTCGAACGGGTCCTCGCCGTCGGCGGGGGGGACCGGGGCGTAGGAGCCGTCGGGGCGGAGTTGGCGGGCGTTGACGGTGTCGCGCAGGTAGGCGGGCAGGACGGCGTCGCGGAGGTCGGCCTTGAGGGCGGCATCCTCGACCGGGAAGACGACCTCGACCCGGCGGTCCAGGTTGCGTTCCATCAGGTCGGCGCTGCCCAGGTAGAGCGCGTCCTCGCCGCCGCCGTCGTGGCGGAACCAGTAAATCCGGCTGTGTTCCAGGAAGCGGCCGACCACGCTGACGACCCGGATCGTCTCGCTCCAGCCGGGCACGCCGGGGCGCAGGCAGCAGACGCCGCGGACGATCAAATCGATCTTCACCCCGGCTTGGGCCGCGGCGTACAGGGCGGCGATCAGTTCTCGGTCGACCAGCGCGTTCATCTTGAAGATCAGGTGGCCGCCGCCGTGCTTCTCGTGCGCCGCCACCTCCCGCGCGATCGCGGCCAGAAACCGCTCCCGCAGGCCGACCGGCGCCACCCAGAGTTTGCGGAAGCGGTCCTGCTCGGCGTATCCGGTCAGGACGTTGAACAGCTCGGAGACGTCGCTGCCGAGGTCCTCCCGCGCCGAGAGCAGGCCCAGGTCCTCGTAGATGCGGGCGGTCGAGGCGTTGTAGTTGCCGGTCGCGAGGTGGACGTAGCGACGCAGGCCGTCCGGTTCCCGCCGCACCACCAGGGTCGCCTTGCAGTGGGTCTTGAGGCCGGTCAGGCCGTAGGCGACGTGGACGCCGTAGCGCTCCAGCTGCTGCGCCCAGGAGATGTTGTTCTCTTCGTCGAAGCGCGCCTTCAGCTCAACCAGGACCGCAACCTGGGTGTCGTCGTCGCGGGCCTCGATCAGGGCCGGGATCAGCGGCGAGTCCTTGCCGATCCGATACAGGGTCTGCTTGATCGCGACCACGTCCGGGTCGTCGGCGGCGGCGCGGACGAAATCGGAGACGGCGGCAAAGCTTTGGTAGGGGTGGTGGACCAGCACGTCGCGCTGGCGGAGGAGGGCGAAGATGTCGGCCCCGCCCTCGTCGTCGTTGACCGGGATCGCCAGCGGCCGGGGCGCGAACGGCGGGTCTTTGAGGTCCGGCCGGTCCAGACGCGCCAGCTCGAACAACGATTGGGCGGCCAGCGGACCGTTGACCATGTAGAGGTCGCGCGTGCTGGCGTGGAGCTGCTCCAGCAGCCAGTCTCGCACGTCGTCCGGCATCGTGTCGTCGATATCGAGCCGGACCACGGAGCCGAAGGTGCGTTGGGAGAGGCTTTCCCGCATCAGGACCAGCAGATCGTCGGTGTCGGCGGCCTCGTCCTCGTCCTCGTCGACCTCGATGTCGGAGTCGCGGGTGACGTGAAACGGGTAGGTGGCGACGATCTCGCTGCCGGGAAAAAGGCGCGGCAGGTGGGCGGCAACCACGCCTTCGAGCCAGGTGAACCGGGCCGGGGGCGCGGCTGCCCGATCCGCGTGGCCGTTCGCGCCGGGGACCGTCGCTGGCACCGCGACCAGGCGCCGCAGCACCGCCGGCACCTTGACCCGGGCGAACCGCGCCCCGGCCGGGGAGCGGAGGACGACGATCAGGTTCAGGCTGAGGTTGGAGACGTGGGGGAACCGCCGACCCCGGTCGACCGCCTGGGGGGTGAGGACCGGAAAGATCTCGCGCTCGAAGAGGTCGGCCAGGGCGGCGCGTTCGGCGTCGGAGAGCGCCGGGTAGCGCACGATCTCGATCCCCGCCGCGGCCAGCCCGGGCAGGATCACGTCCCGGAGCAGGGTGGCATGCTCGTCGAGGAGGGTTTGGGCGAGGGCTCGGATGGCGGCCAACTGCTGGACCGGGGTCCGCCCGTCGGGACCGGGATCGCCGATCCCGTCGGTGACCTTGCGCTTGACCCCGGCGACCCGGATCATGAAGAACTCGTCCAGGTTGGACGAGAAGATGGCGGCGAACTTGGCCCGCTCCAGGAGCGGGGTGGTGTGCTCGGCCGCTTCGGCGAGGACGCGGCGGTTGAACTCCAGCCAGCTGAGTTCGCGGTTGAGATACAGCTCGGAGGGGAACGGCAAGCGGGGCACCGCCCCATCGGCCCCGGACTCGCGCGGCCAGGCGCCGTTGGTGCGGGCCGGTTTCGGCCGCCGGGCGGTGGCGGCGCGGGTTTCTTTGCGTCGCTTCATCGCGCGTTCTCCACGCCCCGCCGCGAAGGCGAGGGGGCCGCGCGGCCGGGCGACGCCGGTCAGGCGGCGGGGTGCCGATCGGGGCCGGCCGGGGTGGCGCCGGCGGCGGCGCGGGCGGCGACGGCCTCGCGGATCTCGCGCAAGGCCAGCACCGGGACGAAGGAGCGGACCTTGATCGTGTCGCCCCAGAGGGCCGCCACCGCGTCCTCGGCGCAACGCTCCAGAAAGACCGTGTCGGTCCCGGCAAAGGCGCGCCGGGCGTCGCTGAAGACGCGAACGGTCATCGCCGCCGGATCGTTCAAGGAATCCTGCTGGCCGTTGAACTGGTCCATGCCGCCTTCTCCGCGGCCCCGTCCAGTCCGTGCGCCATCATCGCACAGAAGGGGCGGGGCGATCCTCTCCCACCGACGGCGGCGCGTTCCGGGGGAGCCGAAACGCGCCACGCCAGCGCCCAATCCTGCACCGGATCGCCACCGAGTGCCAAGGCGGCATTGTTAAATCGGTGTAAACGCTCCGCCGGCGCTCTCGAGCCTGCCGCCTCACGCAGCGTAGACGGGTGCCGGCGCTACAACCGGTGGGGATGCCGCGCCGAACGTCGGTCTGCCCAAACGCATCCGGTCAGGGTGAAACCCCGAGCGCCGGCTCCTGGACCAAACCCGGCCGTGGCGCCTCCGCCGGCGGGGCCAGTTGCAACCGCACCGTGAAGAGGCTGCCGGTCCCTTCCTGGCTGGCGACCGCGATCGTGCCGCCGTGCTGGGCGACGATTTGCCTCGCCCCGGCGGGGCCGCTCCCGGTGCCGGCGATGCCGCCGACGTTGGCGCCGAGGTGGAACCGCTCGAAGACGTGGGGCAGATCCTTGGCCGGCACGCCGACGCCCTGGTCGCGCACCGTCAGCAGGGCCCAATCGCCGGCCAGGTCGTCCTGGCGGGGCGCCCGCACCGTCACCGCGCCGCCGTCCGGGCTGTACTTGATCGCGTTGCCGAGCAGGTTGTCCAGCACCCGGCCCAGGCGCACCCGGTCCCACTCCCCGGTCAGCCCCGGCGCCGCTTCGGCGATGCGGATGTGATGCCTCGGCGACGCCTGCCGGAGGGCCGCGGTCCGCTCCGCCACCAGCGCCGCCAGATCCACCGTCGACCGCAGCAGATCCAGGCCCTGGCCCATCCCGGGCCCCGCCACGTCGACCAGCTCGTCGATCTGGCTTTGCATCTCCTCGGCCGCGCGGTCGATGCTGGCCAACCCCGGCGCCAACCGCGCCGATTCCACCCGCTCCTCGAGCGCCACCCGCGACCGCGGCCGGTGGGCCTGACCCCGGATCACCGTCAGCGGGTTCTTCAGGTCGTGAGAGGCGGCGGCCAAGAACTCATCCCGCGCCCGCTCGTTCTGGATCCGCTCGGCGATGTCGTGCACCGTGCCGATCACC
>CADCWE010000002.1 GCA_902806325.1 uncultured Thermomicrobiales bacterium
GGAGAGGGGTGGCCCGCGGGGACGGGGGGAGGGCACGCCCCGGGCGGTGCCCGGCGGAGGACAAACCATGCCCGGCGGACTCTGGCGCTACCGCGACTTCCTGCTGTTCTGGCAGGCGAGCACGGTCTCGGCGTTCGGCACGGCGGTCACGCGCCTGGCGCTGCCGCTGGTGGCGACGCTGACGCTGGACGCCTCCGCGTTCCAAATCGGCCTGATCGTCTTCGCCGAGGAAGCGCCGCTGCTGGTGCTCGGGCTGGTCGCCGGGGTCTGGGTCGACCGGCGCCACCGGCTGCCGCTGCTGCGGGCGACCGATCTGCTGCGGGCGCTGACCCTGCTGGCGGTGCCGGCGGCGTGGTGGTTGGACGTCCTGTCGGTGCCGCTCCTGGTCGGGGTCGCGCTCGGGATCGGCACCCTGACCGTGGTCTTCGAGATCGCGGCCCAGGCGATGGTCGGCACGCTGCTGGCGCCGGCGGACTACGTCGAGGGCAACGCCAAGCGCTACGCCGGGGAGTCGGTCGCGGGCATCGCCGGACCCGGATTGGGCGGGGCGCTGGTCCAGGCGGTCGGTCCGGCCCTGGCGACGCTGGCCGACGCGGCGTCGTACCTCTGGTCTTGGGTCTGCCTGCGCCGGATGCGGTTCGTCGAGCCGCCGGTCGCCGCGGTGGCGGGAGAATCGGTGTTGGCGGCGGCGCGGGCCGGGCTGCGGGAGATCGGGCGCAACCCGCTGCTGCGGCCGATCACGCTGGCGAGCAGCGCCCTAACCTTCACCGGCGCGATCGGCTGGGCGATGCTGGTGCCGTACGCCGCGCGGACCCTAAACCTGGGGTCCGGTACGATCGGGGTCGCGCTCTCGGCGACCGGGGTCGGGGCCTTGCTCGGGTCGTTGGTGGCGAACCGGGTGGTGCAGCGCGCTGGCGTCGGTCCGGGGCTGGTCTACGGGTTGGTCGGCATCGTGCCGGGGATGGCGCTGGTCGCGGCGGCGTCAGGCGGGCCGATGCTGGCCGGCACGATGTTGATCGGCGGCTTGTTGGCGACCACGGCCGCCTCGCCGCTCTACGACATCAACCAGTTCAGCCTGCGCCAGGCGGTGACGCCGGAACCGCTGCGGGGGCGGGTGGCGGCGGCGACGCGGGTCGCGATCCGTGGCGGCGCGGCACTGGGCGCGCTGGCCGGCGGGGTGATCGGCGAGACCCTCGGCCTGCGCGGGGCGATGCTGCTGGCGGCGCTGTCGCCGGTCGTCCCGCTGCTGATCCTGCGGCGATCGCCGGTGTCCGGGCTGCGGGTGATGCCGGAGGCGCACCCGGTCCCCGTCCCCCACGCCGGCGCGTAATTAAGGCGACCGGGCGGTGGCGCCGTCTTCCGGGAGCAAGCCGCGCTCGCGGGCCCGCGACACGGCGTCCCAGCGCCGCGACACGTCGAGCTTGGTCAGGATGTGGGCGACGTGGGTGTGGACGGTGCGGAGGCTGAGGCAGAGGATTGCGGCGATCTCGCGGTCGGAGCGGCCGGCGGAGATCAGGGCCAGCACCTCTCGCTCTCGCGGCGACAGCGGGGACTCGGCAAGGAGAGTCCCCGCCGCGGCCCCGGCGGTCGTCCCGGCCCGAAACGCCCCCGACTCGGCGACGGCGGACGCCTCGGCGACGATCTGCTCCGGGGTCAAAGTCCGGCCCGCCGCCCAGGCGGCGACGAACGGGGCGTCCCCGAGCGCGGCGCGGGCGGCGGTGACTTGGCGGTCGTGGGCGGTCGACCAGTCGGGGAGCATCGGCATGCCGACGCTCTGGCGCAGGCGCTCGGCCGCCCCCCACAGGCGGACCGCGCGGCCCCCTTGGCCGAGCCGGTGCGCCACGCCCGCCAGGGCCCCGACCGACTCGGCGAGGACCGAGCCGTCGCCGTGCTCCCGCCACATCCCGATGCCCTCCGCCAGCAGCGCCGCCGCCCGCCGGTGGTCGCCGGTTTCCCCGACCGCGACCCCGAGCCGGTACGTTCTCATGGCGGTGCCCCAGGCGTCCCCGAAGCCGCGGCCGAGTACCAGCGCCTCCTCCAGGCGTCTCGCCGCGCCGGCGGCGTCGCCCCGGAGCAGGGCGACCATCCCCAGGTTGTCGAGCGCGTAGGCCGCGTAGCGCTCGTTGCCGTCCGCCCGGCTCGCGGCCAGCCCCTCCTCGAGCAGCCGCGTCGCCCGGTCGTGGTCGCCCCGGAAGCGGGCAATGATCCCCAGGTTGACCAGCGAGCGGGTCACCCCGAGGGCATAGCCGCAGGCGCGGGAGCGCGCCAGCCCTTCCTCGAGCCAGGCGAGGGCGCGGTCGTGGTGCCCCTGGTCCTTGGCCAGGGCGCCGGCGGCGACCAGCGCCCGCGCCCGCACCGGCGGCGAGGCGTGGCCGCTCCGCGCCGGGTCGAGCGCCCGCTCCAGCCAACCCAGCCCTTCGGCCAGGTAGGTCGTCCGCAGGCACCAGAACCGGAGCAACTCCGAGGCCAGGCGGAGTCCGATCTCGCCGTCCCCGTGCTCGGTCGACCAGGCCAGCGCCGCCCGCAGGTTGTCGTACTCGATCTCGACCCGGTTCGACCACCGTCCCTGGTCGGCGCTCCACAGTTCCGGTTCCGCCCGCTCGATGAAGCCCAGGCACCACCCGGCGTGGCGCCGCCGCGTCGCGTCCTCGTCGCCGCTCGCGGCCAGCCGCTCCAAGGCGTACTCGCGGATCGTCTCCAGCATCCCGAACCGCGATCCCACTCCGTCCTCGCCGTCCCCCTCCCGCCGCAGCAGGCTCTTGTCGAGCAGGGAAGCGAGGGGATCGAGGACGGGGGGAACGCGGTCTGGAGTCTGGGCCCCTGGGGGAGAGCGGTCCTCGTCGTCCCCGATCCCCGGATCCCGGACCCCTGCCACGGCCTCGGCCGCCTCCACCGTGAAGCCCCCCGCGAAGACGGCGAGGCGGTGGAAGAGGGTGCGCTCATCCGCGGACAGCAGGTCGTCGCTCCAGGCGATGGCGTGGCGCATGGTCTGGAGCCGGGCCGGGGCATCGCGGGGGCCGCGCGCCAGCAACGGCAGCCGTCGGCCGAGCCGAGCGAGGAGGGCGGTCGGGGTGAGGAACTTGGCCCAGGCGGCGGCCAACTCCAGGGCCAACGGAAGGCCGTCGAGCCGGGCGCAGATGCCGGCGATGGCGCCGGCGTTGGCCTCGGTCACGACCAGGTCGGGTCGCACCGCCCGCGCCCGGGCGAGGAAGAGGCGAACGGCCGCAACGTCGACCAGGTGGGCGGCGGGCGGCGGGCGGCGAGGATCGGGCAGTGCCAGCGGCGAGACCGGGAACTGGTGCTCGCCGGAGACGCGCAGCGGCGCCCGGCTGGTGGCCAGGGCCGTCACCCCGGGGCAGCCTTCCAGCAGCGAAACGATGGCCGGTCCGGCGGCCGGCACCTGCTCCAGATTGTCGAGGATGAGCAGCAGACGGCGGTCGCGCAGCATCGCCGCCACGAGGTCCCGGATGGGCTGGTCGGCGGCCTCCCGCACGCCGAGCGCGCGGGCGATGGCCGGCAGGACCAGCGCCGGGTCGGTGATGGCGGCAAGGGGAACGAAGGCGGCCCCGTCGGCGAAGGCGTCGACCGGGTCTTCGGCCAGCGCCAGGGCGAGGCGGGTCTTGCCGACCCCGCCGGGGCCGGTCAGGGTGAGCAGGCGCACGAGGGGATCACGCAGGTGGGCGCTGGCCCGCGCGATGTCCTCCTCCCGCCCGATGAGCGGCGTCAACGGCGCCGGGTGCCGGACGAAGGCGACCCGGTCTCGCCCGGCGAGGGGCGTCACTGGGACGGGGCCGCGGTCGGAGCGAACGATTGGCTGTGCTCGGGACATGGGGGACCGGCCTTCCGGTGCCGCGTGTGGCGCGCCGGCATCTTGCCGTCCCGACCCCGCCACGTCAACCGGCGGCGAACGGGCGCGTCTGCCCTACGCCCCCCGCGCGTCCCAGCGGAAGAAGCGGACGGCGACCGCCATCGCGACGACGAAGGTGGCGGCCAGCACCAGCAGGTCCGGCCAGATCTCGGCGATTCCCCGGCCGCGGGTCATCGGCTCCCGCAGGGCATCGACCAGGTAGCGCAGGGGGAGGAGCCGGGTGATCGGCTGGAGCCAGGCCGGGGCGCTGTCGACGGCGAAGAAGACGCCGGAGAGGAACAGCATCGGGAAGGTGACCAGGTTGGCGTAGCTGGCGGCGGTTTCGGCATTGCGGGCGAAGCCGGAGATGGCGAACCCGATCGCCAGAAACGCCAGCGCCCCGAGCAGGATCACCGCCAGGATCAGGATCGGGTTGCCGCGCAGGTGGAGGTCGAACAAGAGCCGGGCCAGAACGATCAGGATCAGCGATTGGGCGACCGCGACCAGCAGTTGGGAGGCGACGCGGGCGAGGATGAAGGCCCAGAGCGGGAACGGCGTGACCTTGATCCGGCGCAGGATGCCGCGCTCGCGGTAGATCACGAACGCGGTCGAGAGGCCGATCACGCCGGAGTTCATCAGGCTCATCGCCAGGATTCCGGGGACGAAGAAGTCCATGAAGCTGACCTCGGTCGAGGTCACCGCGCGCTCGGCAATCGCCAGCGGCGTCTCGCCGCCGGCCACCCCCAGCAGCACCTGGCGGGTGGCGGCGACGGCGATCCGGGCGTTCGGGCCGTCGGTCTCGTCGTAGGCGAGGTCGATCGCCGGACGCCCGTCCGCGCCCGCCGGGCCGAAGACCAGCACCACGTCGCGCTCGCCGTCCTCCAACTCCGCCAGCTCGGCCGCGGCGTCGCCCTGCTCGACGGCGAAGGCGTCGGCGGCTTCCATCGCCGCCACCGTCCCGTCCCGCAGCGCGGACGCCTCGCCGGCGATCCCGACCGTGAACGAGACGCCGGCGTCGCGGCCAAAGACGGCGCCGAAGATCAAGATAAAGATCGCCGGAAAGGCGAGGTTCCAAAAGAGGGCGGTCCGGTTGCGGACGCTCATCTTGAGGTTGGCCTGGATCATGGACCAGAGGGCGGGCATGGTCGTCTCCGGGGTCTGGGGTCTGGGGGACGCGGGACGGGGGACGGAGGCAGTGTAGGGGCGCGTGGCATGCGCCACGTCCAGGGTCGCGAACGTTGGCGTCTACTACCCACGTCGGGGGGTGCAACCGGGCGCGTGGCATGCGCCCCTACCACGCCCGTCGTCCTAGCGACCGCCTATCGCCTCCGCCCCCGTTTTGCCGGCGGCCGATGGCTGTCGGCCGCCGGCTCGTCCTGCTCGTCCTGCTCGTAGGTTCGGCCGGCCAGCGCCAGGAAGACGTCCTCCAAGGTGGCTTGGGCGCTGGCGAGGTCGGTCAAGGACACGCGGTGGGCTTCGGCGAGGGCGAGGAGGCCGACCAGGGTGGCCTGGGCATCGCTCGTTTGGAGGCGGAGGGCGGTCGGGTCGTCGGTCGGCACGATGGTGGTGACGCCGGGCAGGGCGGCCAGGGCGGCGGCGGGCAAGGTGTCTCCCCCGACGTGGGCGCGGACGGTGGCGGCCATGCCGAGGTTGCGGATCAGCGCGGCCGGGGTGTCGAGGGCGATCACCCGGCCCCGGTCCATGATCGCGATCCGGTCGCAGAGGGTTTCGGCCTCCTCCATGTAGTGGGTGGTCAGGACCACCGTCGCGCCGCCGTCGCGGACGCCGCGCACCGTCGCCCAGAGCGCCCGCCGGGCCTGCGGGTCGAGCCCGGTCGTCGGCTCGTCGAGAAAGACCACCCGCGGCCGGTTGACCAGCGCCAACGCGATCGAGAGGCGCTGCTGCTGGCCGCCGGAGAGTTGGTCCACCCGGGAGGCCCGCTTCTCCGTCAACCCGACCAGGGCCAGCAGTTCGTCGGCGCGGGCGGGCGGCGTCGGGGCGCCGTAGAGACCGCCGAACAGCGAGATCAACTCGGCGGCGGAGAGGTAGTCGAACAGCGCGGTGGTTTGGAGCTGGACGCCGATCACCCGGCGCACCGAAGCGGGGTCGGCGACGGCGTCGAACCCGGCGACCCGGATCGTCCCGGCGTCGGGCGCCCGCAGCCCCTCGACCATCTCCAGGGTCGTGGTCTTGCCGGCCCCGTTCGGCCCCAGGATGCCGAAGATCTCGCCCTCCGCGACGACCAGGTCCACCCCGTCCACGGCCACGGCGCCGCCGTAGCGCTTGACGAGGCCGCGGGCTTCGATGACGGGCTGGTCGGGAGTCGGGAGTCGGGAGTCGGCAGCGGGACGAACGAGGGCGGAAGCGGGCATGGGTTCCCCTTGGGCTCGGCGTTCGGTGTGCGGCCACTCTACCCCGCGGCGGGCGCGGTGGACCAGGAACGGATGCGCGAGGGGCGAGTCCGCACCTCCAACCCCTCGCCCGCGCACGGGAGCGGGGTGGCCAAGGCCGGGGTGAGGACTTGGCTACCCCAACCGTCCCGCCGCCCGCGCCGCCATCGCCTCCCAGATCACCTTCGGCCGGGTGACGAAGATCACCGCCAGGTCGCCGGGATTGGCCAGATCGACGGTGGCGTGGGCGGCGTCGACCTCGTCGAGGACGACGCGGATTTCGTGGTCGGGAACGCCGGCGGCGCGGACGCCGGCGCGGAGCAGGGCGGCGGCGTCGCCGCGCGGCCGGCCGCGGGTGTCGGCGGCTTCGCGGATCACGACGGCGTCGAAGATCCGGCCGGCGATCTCGCCCAGGGCGCGGCTGTCGTCGTCGGAGCGGTCGCCGGGGATGGCGAGCATCGCCACGGCGCGGGGGGCGGCCAGGCGGCGGACGAAGTCGCCGACGGCTTCCAGGGCGGCGGCGTTGTGGGCGTAGTCGATCAGGACGCGGCGGCCGTCCACGTCCAGCAGGTTGAACCGGCCCGGGGTGGTGGCGAACCCGGCTTCGAAGGTGCGTAGGGCGGCGCGGATGGTCGCGGTCGGGATGCCGAGGGTCCAGGCGGCGGCGGCGGCGGCGAGCGCGTTGAGGGCGTTGACCCGCAACAGACCACCGAAGGTGGCCGGGATCTCGGCCACCGGCAGCAGGTCCTCCTCCGCGCCGCGGCCGATCAGGCGCAGGGTTTCCCCGGCCGGGGTTTGGGCCAGGATCGCGGCCCGGCCGTTGTCGAGCAGGTGGTCGCGCAGGGTCGGGTTCTCCTCGTCGCCGGAGAAGAAGACGATCTCGCCGCGGGCGTAGCGGGTCATCTTGACCACCAGCGGGTCGTCGGCATTGAGGACGCTGGCGCCGGTGCGGAAGACGGACGCCGGGACCACCTCCTTGACCCGCGCCAACTGCTCCAGGGTCTCGACCCCGCCCAGGCCGAGGTGATCGGCGGAGACGTTGGTCACGATCGCCACGTCGCAGCGGTCGAAGCCCAGCCCCGCGCGCAGGATCCCGCCGCGCGCGGTTTCCAGCGCCGCCGCCTCGACGCCGGGGTGGCGCAGGATCGCGCGGGCGCTGGCCGGACCGGCCATGTCGCCGGCGGCCAGCAGCCGGTCGCCGACGTAGAGGCCGTCGGTGCTGGTCAGCCCGACGCGGCGCCCGTCGGCCCGCAGCAGGCGGGCGACGATCCGGGTCGTGGTGGTCTTGCCGTTGGTGCCGGTGACGGCGACGATCGGGATCCGGGCCGGGGTGCCGGCGGGGAAGAGGAGGTCGAGCACGGCCTTCCCGACCGGGCGCGGCTGGCCCTCCGACGGGTCGGTGTGCATCCGGAAGCCGGGCGCGGCGTTGACCTCGACCACGGCGCCGCCGTCCTCGCCCATCGGCCGGGCGATGTCCGCGGTCACGATGTCGACCCCGGCGATGTCGAGGCCGACCGCCAGCGCCGCCTCGCGGGCCAGCTCGGCGTTCGCCGGGTGGATGTCGTCGGTGCGGTCGATCGCGGTGCCACCGGTGCTCAGATTCGCGGTCCGGGCGAGGGCGACGCGGCGCCCCGCTTCCGGCACAGAGTTCCAGTCAAGCCCCTGCGCCGCCAGCAGGTCCGTTGCCTCGTCGCCGGTCCGGATTCGGGTCAGGGGGCGGGCGTGGCCTTCGCCCCGCCGGGGGTCGGCGTTGGTCGCGTCGAGCAGGTCGCGCACGGTGCGTTCGCCGTCGCCGACGACGTGGGCGGGAACCCGCTCGGCGACGGCAACGATCCGGCCGCCGATGGTCAGCACCCGGTAGTCGCGGCCGGTGACCTGGCGCTGGACGACGACGCGGCCGGTCTTGGCGGCGGCGCGGGCGGCGGGGAAGGCGGCGCGGACGGCGGCGTCCCCGTCCAGGTCGAGCGCCACGCCGCGCCCGTGGTTGCCGTCCAGCGGTTTGACCACCGCCGGAAAACCGAGCCGGGCGGCGGCGCGGACGGCCGCCTCGGCGTCGGCGACGACGACCTCGGCGGGGGTCGGGATCCCGGCGTCGCGCAGCAGCCGGCCGGTCAGGGCTTTGTCGCCGGCGACGTAGGCGGCGACCAAACTCGTCGCGTCGGTCGCGGTCGCCCAAATCCGGCGCTGGCGAGCGCCCTGGCCGAGGAGGACGAAGGCGCGGTCGGGATCCGGGCGGGCCACCGGGATCCCGCGCCGCTCGGCCTCGGCCACGATCGCCCCGGTCGAGGGGGCGAACCCGACCCGCTCCGCGACCCGGACGACCTCTTCCTGGAAGGCGAGGGCAAAGTCGAACCCCGGTTCGGCGTCCAGGGCCAGGTGTTCGACCACCCGCTTGGCGAAGGTTCCGGCGGCCAGGCCAACCTTCTCCTGGCGGAACTGGTAGACGACGTGGTAGACGCCGGGCTCGCCGCTGCCGCGGGTTTTGCCGCGCGCCACCTGGTCCCCGACGAGCCGCTGGAACTCCAGCGCCAGGTGTTCGAGGACGTGGCCCATCCAGGTCCCGTCGCGCAGCCGACGCACGAACCCGCCCGGGCGGCCGTAGGAGCAGCCGTGGTCGCGGAGGGTCGGGATGAGATCGAGGAGGCGGTCGGTGAAGCCCGGGATCCGGTCGCTGGGGCGGTGTTCCAACTCGCCGAGGTCGAGCAGCAGGCAGACCGACGGCACCCGGGACCACACGTTCGGCCCCCGGTAGATCGTGGTTTTTCGGATTTCCAACCCCGCCGCCTCTCCGCGCCCGCCGATCCCGTCCGGCGTCCCCGCGCAAGGGGGTTGCCACGCCGCGCCGGGGGATCGGGGCCGGGGTGAGGGCTTGCGCCCCGCGGGGCCACCCGCCCGCGTCAAGGGCGCGCGGCTCAATCCGACGCGGTGGCCAGCAGCGCCTCCCGGCGGGCGATCCCGTTGGCCTGGTCCAGGAGGTGCCGCGACCGTTTGGCCGTCTCGGGCCGCGCGAAGAAGTATCCCTGTCCCAGGTCGCACCGGAGCGCGCGCAGGTGTTCCAACTGCGCGGCCGTCTCGACGCCCTCGGCCGCGACTTGCATCCCCAGCGTGTGGGCGAGCCGGCTCACCGCCTCGATGATCGCGGTGTCTTCCGGGTCCCGGCCGAGACCGGCGACGAAGGTCCGGTCGATCTTCAGCACGTCGACCGGAAAGCGCTTCAGGTAACCGAGGCTGGAGTAGCCGCTGCCGAAGTCGTCGATCGCCAGCCGAACCCCGATCTCCTTCAGCCGCTGGAGCGTGGCGCTGTTGGACTCCGCGTGCTCCATCACCACCGTCTCGGTGATCTCCAGGATCAGGCGCTCGGGGGCGAGCCCGGTTTCCCGCAGGATCTCGGCGACGGTCGCGACGATGTCCGGGTGTTGGAACTGCCGGACCGAGATGTTGATGCTAATGGCGGGGGCGTCCGCGGCGTAGCGTTGTCGCCAGGACGCGGCCTCGTGGCACGCCTGGGTCATAACCCATCGTCCCAGCGGCAGGATCAGCCCGGTCTCCTCCGCGAGCGGGACAAACTCCTCCGGGGCGACCAGGCCGCGCCGCGGGTGCTGCCAGCGCACCAACGCCTCCATCGCGACGATCTTGCCGGTGCTGAGTTCCATCTCGGGCTGGTAGTAGACCCGGAATTCTTCCCGGTCGATGGCCCGGCGCAGGTCCGTTTCCCGTTCCAGGCGGTGGACCGCAGCCGAACCCATCCGCGCGTCGAACACGGCGTGGCTGGCGTTGGGGTCGCCCTTGGCCTGGTACATCGCGATGTCCGCCTCCCGCAGCAACTCGGTCGCGCGCGGGTGGCCGGCCCGGCTGAGGGCGATGCCGATGCTTGGGGTGACGAAGACCTCCTGCCCGCCGACGAGGATCGCCTGGTGGAACCGCGCCGCGATCCGTTCGGCGGCCGCGATCGCTTCCGCCTGGTCGGCCACGTCCTCGAGCAGGACGGTGAATTCGTCGCCGCCGAGCCGGGCGGCGGTGTCCCCGGAGCGCAGGCACGCCCTCAGCCGCTCGGCCACGCCGATCAGCAGGATATCGCCCGCCTCGTGGCCCAGGCTGTCGTTGATCACTTTGAACCGGTCCAGGTCGAGGAAGAGCACGACCACGGAGTCCTGGCGGCGGGCGCAGCGCGCCACGGCCTGGTCCAGCCGGTCCATGAACAGCGCCCGGTTCGGGAGCCCGGTCAGGGAATCGTGGAACGCCTGGTGGGCCAGTTGGGCCTGTGCCTGCTTGCGCTCGCTGATGTCGCGGATGTTGACCACGATCCCGCGCACGCTCGGTTCGTCGAGCAGGTTGTTGCCGACGGTTTCCACGTCGCGCCACCGGCCCGTTTGGTCGCGCATCCGGTACTCGGCCCCGGCGATGGTGTCCGGCGCGGTCATCACCTCGGCGTGGAAGCCGCGCGCCCGCTCGATCTCGTCCGGGTGGAACAGCGCGAAGCTGCTGGTGCCGATCAGGTCCTCCGGCCGGTGGCCCAGGATCCGCTCGACGGACGGGCTGACGTAGTGGATCGTGCCGTCGACCTCGGTGATCAGGATCACGTCCGACGAATTGCGGACCAGCGCGCGGAAGCGCTCCTCGCTTTTCCGCCGGTGCAGGTCATCGGTCAGGGCGGCGCTCTCCAAGGCCAGCGCGACCTGAGACCCCAACGCCTCCAGCCCGCCGCGGATCTCGTCCGGCAGTCCCGCGGCGCGGGTCGCCACGATCGCGCCGCGCAGGTCTTGCTGGGTCACCAGCGGCACCAGCAGCCCGGCGGCGTCCGCGCCGGGGAGGGCGAGCGCGTCCCACCACGCGGGCGCGTCGGTGCGCCGGATGGCTGCGGCCCGCTGGTCCGCGAGGTCGGCGTAGACGGGAGCGGGGAGTTCCTCGGCGCCGAATCGCGCGCCCTCCGCGACCGCCGCCCCCCCACCGGCCGCGGCGACCACGCGGTACCGCTCCTCGGTGCCGATGACCACCCGGACGCGGCCGTGCTCGCCGATCAACGACCGCGTGGCCTCCAGCGCCACGCCGTAGATCGCCTCCCGGCTCGGTGCCGCGACCAGGGCGGCGGCCGCGCGGCGAAGGGTTCGCTCGCGGGTCACCGCCCGCTCGAGCCGCCGGAGCGCGGATTCGGAGAGGTGAACCAGTCCGCTCATCCGCCCCAGGACGAGCATGAAGAGCACCGCCGAGCCGAGCGAGATCACCAGCGGATCGACCGGTTCGCCGCGCCACCACTGGACGACCCGCGCCAGGGGTATCAGGATCGCCGCGACGGCGAGCAAGGCGAGCCGGTTCCGCGTCAGGCTCGTCTGACGCACCGCGACCGGCGTCGTCAACGCCTGCATCGAGGGGTGCAGCGCGGCGGCCCCCCAGGCGACGTACCAGAGCAACCAGCCGGCTTCGAGCGGGTGACCCGGGGCGTAGCCGCCCGTCAGCACCAGTTCGGCGAAGGCGACGTCGGCGACGAGGGTGGAGACCAGGGCCAACCCGAGCAGGTGGAACGACCGCGTCCGCAACCCCGGGGCGAAGACGAGGCGTGCCGCGACGGCGAGCATCAGCACGTCGACGCTGGGGTAGGCGATCGAGGTCAGTCGTTGGAGAAGGGTCAGCGACGGATCGTTGGCGTAGGGCGACATCAGGAAGACCCAGGCCAGGACCGCGGCACCGGTGGCGATGATCGCCGCGTCGATGAGGCTGCCGCGATCCCCGTCGGGGATCCGGGCCCGGATCAACACCGCCAGCGCCGCGACGACGATCAGGTTCCCCGCCAGGAAGAAGACGTCGGCCACCGAGGGGAACGGCGTCGGGCCGGCGATCAGGTGTTCGTCGGCGTAGACAATGAGGTCGCCGACCACCAGGGTCAGCAGTCCGCCGGCCACGAGGTACCAGGGCAGCGCGCGGGCCGGCCGGTGGCGCCGCACGCCGTACCCGATCGCGGCGACCGCCGAGACGCCGAACAGGTCGTACCAGATCGTCTGCCACACGCCCGACAGCGCGAAGTAGATCCCGATGGCCACCAGCCCGAGACCCAGAAAGATCCACCACGCCCGCGAGCCGTCGTGGTCCGCTCGCGTCCCCCGGGGCGCGGGCGCCGCGTCCGCATCGCTCGCGTCCCGTGTTGGCTCCTCGACCACCTGCTCCGCCTTTTGCCTGGGCAACAGCCCCGCAACCGCGCCGTGAACCGGGCGGCGCGCTCGGGAACGCGGCCACCGGAACGGCGGCCGCCTCATCGGTTTCGATTCTACCCGTTGTCGGCGGTGCCGGTTATGGGAGAACGTTCCCACTTTGGCCGCGGCCGAGGGGGGCCTTCCGGCGGTTGCGCCTCGGGCATGGGATGCCGGGCGCGGTGGTGAGGCGACCACGGCCACGGCCTTCTCCGCCCAGATCCGCCCTGTTCGGGGGAAATACCCGGCGGGGGGACCATCGGGCTATGGTCGGGCCTCGCCAACTGGTCGCGCAACGACTAAGGTTGCGCGCGGGGCCGCGCGCCGCCGGCGTCGTGCGGCGGCCGATCCCAGCCCGATCGTTCCCGGGAGCGCCGGGGACGCCACGCTGCGTGCGTCCTCCGACGCGGGTCGGCATCGTCGCGGGGTTTGGTCCCCCTTGCTCCGCTCGGTCCCGGTCTTGGAACACGGACCGCGTCACAACGCGGGGAGGTGGTCGGTGATCCCGCGTTTCCCACGATTCAAGCGCCTAGAGTTGGGCGACCGGTCCGACATCGAGGCGGCGACGCAGGGAGAACCGCCCTACTCGGACTTCAACTTCGTCAGCCTCTGGTGCTGGGATACGGAAGGGGTCTGCGAGCTGTCCCGGCTCGATGGCCACCTCGTGATCAAGTTTAAGAGCTACGGATCCGACGAGCCGTTCCTCTCGTTTTTCGGGACCGGGAACGCCGGGCGGACCGCGGCGACCTTGATCGCGTTTTCCGCCCGGCACGGCATGGAACCCCGGTTGCGGCTCGTGCCCGAAACGGTGGCCATGGCCGCCGGGTTGTCCGACGCCGCGACCGTCACCGAAGACCCCGCCAACTTCGACTACGTCCTCGCGGTCGAAGACTGGGCGGAGCTGCGCGGCGGCAAGTTCCGCAACAAGCGCAACCAGATCCACGGCTTGCTGCGGCGCCACGAGGCCACGTTTCGCCACCTGGACCTGACCTCCCGGCAGGTCCAGAAGGAGATGGTGCAGCTCTTTTTGCGCTGGACCGCCCAGCGGGGCCGGTCCGGGATGGAAGACGCGCAGAACGAACTGCTGGCGCTGCGGCGGGTCTTCGCCGTCGAGCCGAGACCGGATATCGTCGCCTTCGGCGTCTACGACCGGGGCGCGCTGCTCGGGG
>CADCWE010000003.1 GCA_902806325.1 uncultured Thermomicrobiales bacterium
GGGAAGCCGATCACGATCGGCCACCGCGCCGTGCGGGTTCCCGGCGAGCGCAGGTGGAGGATTTGGCCCCGCTGCGGTTCGGTCGGCAGGCGGACGCCGAGGGCGTCGCCGAGCGCGTTGGACCAGGCCCCGCCCGCCGCCACCAGCGCGTCCGCCGCGATCCGCCGGTCCCCGATCAGGACCCCGGTCGCTCGCCCGCCGGAAACCTCCGGCGTCGCGTCCCCGTGCAGGATCGTCGCCCCGCGCCGCGCCGCCGCGCCCCGCAGCGCGTCCCGCAGCAACCGCCCGTCCACCCGCGCCGCGCCGGAGACGCGCAACGCCGCCGGCACCTCCGCCAGCGGCGGGAACAGGGCGCGAGCCTCGGCCCCGGAGACCTCCGAGACCGTTCCGATCGTCGGGTCCTCGCCCGCGCGGGAGCGGAACAGCGCCGCCGTCTCCGGCAGCCGCGCCGCTTCCGCCGCGTCCGTGGCGACGAAGAGCAACCCGACCACGGCGAACCCCGTCTCCGGTTCGCCGTCCTCGGCCAGGTTCGCCACCAACCCCGGGTAGGCCCGCGCCGCCGCGTACCCGAACGGGTAGAACGCGGGCAGGGGCCGCAGGCTCGTTCCCGGGGCGATGATCCCCGCCCCGGCCGCCGTCGCCTGGCCCACGTCGGCCCGGTCGACCAGCGTCACGCGCGCCCCGGCCCGCGCCAGGTGGTAGGCCGCGCTAGCCCCGACCACCCCGCCGCCGACCACGACGACTTCGGTGTTCATCCCCGACTCCTTCGCGGTGCGATAGGATGCCCCGCGGCGACCAACTGGGCGCGGCATGCCGCCGATTATCCCCCAACCGCGCTCCTTCGCCGGGCGACCGGACAGAGGGGCATCGCCCAACCCCGATCCCACGAACGGAGGACGACTCCCGATGCGCCTCGCGCTCTACATCTGGCCGTGGCAGGACGAGATGCGCACCATCGCCGCCCAGCTCGGCGTTTCCGACGCGGTCTGCTCGCTGCCAGCGGCGGGACCCGGGCTGCCGATGGCCTGGGATTTTGGGTCGCTGCTGGTGCTGCGGCAGCGGTTCGCCGACGCCGGGTTGGACGCCTCGGTGATCGAGGCCAGCCCGCCGATGGACTCGATCCGCCGCGGCTTGCCGGGGGCGGAGGCCGAGTTCGAGCAGGTCGCCGCGATGATCCAGAACATGGGCGCGGCCGGGTACCGGATTTGGTGCTACAACTGGATGGCCGGGTTCAACTGGCTGCGGACCTCGACCACCACCCGCGCCCGCGGCGGCGCACTGGTCAGCTCCTACGACCACGCGCTGCTGCGCGACGCGCCGCCCGCCCTGGCCGAGCCGGTGCCCGAGGAGCGGCTCTGGGACACCTACGCCGCCTTCGTCGAGCGGATCGTCCCCGTCGCCGAGGCGGCGAACGTCAAGCTCGCCCTCCACCCGGACGACCCGCCGCTCTCGCCGATCCGCGGCGTCGGCCGGATCTTCCGCTCCGTGGACGCGTTCGAGCGGGCGCTGGCGCTCTCCCCCAGCGCCCATCACGGCATCACGTTCTGCCAGGGCAATTTCCGCCTGATGACCGACGACATCCCGGGCGCCGTCCGCCGCTTCGGCGCCACCGGCCGCGTCCACTTCGTCCACTTTCGCGACGTCCGCGGCACGCCGGAGCGGTTCGAAGAAACGTTCCACGACGACGGGCCGACCGACATGCTGTCGGCGATGGCGGCCTACCGCGAGATCGGCTTCGGCGGCCCGATGCGGCCCGACCACGTCCCGGCCCTAGCCGGCGAGCCGAACGAACCGGTCGGCTACACCCTGCGCGGCCGCCTTTACGCCGTCGGCTACATGCGCGGCCTGATGGAGGCGACCCAAAACCGGTCCGTCTGAGCGGCCACCGGTTGGCTCAGGCGGCGCCGCCTTTGACCCAGGTCTGAACCTCCTCCGAGACCAGAAACAGCGCGTCGGCGATCTTGGCGATCGCCGGCAGCAGCCGCGCCTGCTCCTCCGGGTCCTCCCAGGCGGCGCGGTAGGTTTCCCGGTCCGGGTAGTAGGCTTCGGTGACGAACCGGTACGGCGCGGCACCGGCCGGGCGGTCCGGTCCGAGCAGCGGCGTTCCGACCACCGCGTAGAAATCCGAGCGGATCACGCCCGGCCGGGCGACGTTGGCGGCGTGGTGTTCCCCGGTCCGCCAGCGGAGGAACGCGGCTTCGTCGCTGCCCGGCGGCAGGTTGTAAAGCACCGTGACCTTGACCATCGCCGTCCCTTCTTCGAACGTCTCACGATGCGTGGCCGCCGTCCGGCCGATTCTCGCCGTTTTTGGTCGCAACGCCAACGCCGGAGACCGCGATCCCGTATCCTCCCCCCAACGTCCGTTCGCGCGCCCGCAGGAGTCGTCCGTGCCAGTTGTCCAGACGAAGGGCCCGGTCCGCGTCGGCGTCGTCGGCGTCGGCAACATCAGCGCCATCTACCTCAAGAACCTGAAGGCGTTCGACGGCGTCGACCCCGTTGCCGTTGCCGACCTCGACCCGGCCCGCGCCGAGGCCCGGGCCGAGGAGTTCGGCATCCCGCGGGCGACCACGCCGGATGCCCTGCTGGCCGACCCCGAGATCGAGATCGTGCTCAACCTGACCGTGCCCGCGGCCCACGCGTCCGTCGCCCAGGCCGCGGTCGAGGCCGGCAAGTCGGTCTACAACGAGAAGCCGCTGACGATCACGCGGGAGGACGCCGCCCGGTTGCTGGCGACCGCCAAGGAGCGCGGCGTCCGCGTCGGCGGCGCCCCGGACACGTTTCTCGGCGGCGGCTTGCAGACCTGCCGCGCCCTGATCGACGCCGGCGAAATCGGCGAACCGGTCGCCGCGACCGCCTTCATGCTCGGCCACGGTCCGGAAGGCTGGCACCCGGACCCCGCCTTTTTCTACCAGACCGGCGGCGGCCCGCTCTTCGACATGGGGCCGTACTACCTGACCGCGCTGGTCGCGATGCTCGGACCGGTCCGCCGCGTCGCCGGCTCCGCCCGCGCCAGTTTTGCGGAGCGCACCATCGGCTCTCAACCCAAGGCCGGTCAGACGATCGCGGTCGAGGTCCCGACCCACCTCGCCGCCGTGCTCGATTTCGCCGGCGGCCCGATCGCGACCCTGGTCACCTCGTTCGACGTCTGGGCCAGCGAGACGCCGCTGCTCGAGATCTACGGCGCCACCGGCACCCTTTCCCTGCCCGACCCGAACACCTTCGGCGGCCCGGTCCGCCTCCGCCGCTCCGGGTCCGAGACCTGGGAGGACGTCCCGATCGCCCACGGCTACGCCGAGAACGCCCGCGGCATCGGCGTCCTCGACCTCGCCCGCGCGATCCGTCTGGGCCGCCCCGCCCGCGCCTCGGGCGAACTCGCCGCCCACGTCCTGGACCTGATGCACGCCGTCCACGACGCCTCAGACACCGGCCGCGCCGTCGAACCCGCCACCACCTGCGACCGCCCAGCGGCGCTGCCGGTCGGTCTGGCGTGGGGCGCCTGGGACGAATGACCGCCCCGCGGAACCGGCCGTTTCGATCGCCAAACCGGTGGCCGGTAGCGTCGACGCCGTGCCGGTTCCTGCCCGTTGCCATCGCTCCCGTTCCGGGCTCGGCGGCGCCGTGACCACCGCCGTGACAGCCAATGAGGACATCAGCCGCGTCGGGATCGCGAACCGACCGCCCCCGCGTGGCCCCGGCGACAGGCCGAGTTAAGGACCACGGGGCGGGGCTCCCGATCCCCTTGACGCGCCGTTAACGCCCAAGTAGCATCCGCCCCAACGGTCGCCCGGGGGGAGGGCGGCGGGCCACCCGGGTGCACCCCCCTCCCATCGAGCCGGACCGGTCCACCGCGTGACGGCGAACGGGAGAACCGAATGAGCGACGTGGCCCTGTCGCGACGCGCGCTGCTAAAGCGCTCCGCCGGCGCCGCCGCCGGCACCGCCCTCGGCGGGTTGATGGCCTTCGGCGCCGATCTGCGCCCGGCCCAGGCCCGCGCCCAGGAGCTGCGGATCAAGGAGGCCAGGGCCTTCCCCTCCGTTTGCCCCTACTGCGCCGTCGGGTGCGACACCATCGTCCACGCGATCGATGGCCAGATCGTCAACGTTGAAGGCGACCCCCGGTCCCCGATCAACCAGGGTACCCTCTGCCCCAAGGGGGCGGCGATCTTCCAGCTCCACGTCAACCCGAACCGGGTCCAGGAGGTCCTCCACCGGGGCCCCGGCGCGACGGAGTGGGAGGTCTGGTCGCTGGACCAGGCGATGGACCGCGTCGCCGAGTTGACCAAGAAGACCCGCGACGAGACCTTCGTCGAGACCTTCGAATCCGCCGACGGGCCGAAGACGCTCAATCACAGCCTGGGCATCTTCTCGCTCGGCGGGGCGACGATGGACAACGAGTGGAACCACATCCACCAGAAGTTGATGCGCGGCTTGGGCCTGGTCGCGATCGAAAACCAGGCCCGGATATGACACTCCGCCTCGGTCCCCGGTCTGGGGACCCGACTCGGACGCGGCGCCGCCACGACCTACCCCGGTAACCTGGTCCACTCCGACTGCATCGTGATCGAAGGCTCGAACATGGCCGAGTGCCACCCGGTCGCGTTCCGGTGGGTGATGCAGGCCAAGTTGCAGGGCGCCAAGATCGTCCACGCCGACCCCCGGTTCACCCGCACCACGGCGATGGCCGACGTCCACGCCCCCCTCCGCGCCGGTTCCGACATCGCGTTTCTGGGCGGGCTGATCAACTACGTCATCAACCACCCCCGATGGTTGACCGAGGAACCCTTCTTCCGCGACTACGTCGTCAACTACACCAACGCCGCGACGATCATCAACCCCGAGTTCCAGGACACCGAGGACATGGCCGGCGTCTTCTCCGGCCTGACACGGGAGTACCAGGAAGGCGCCTGGGGCCTGAACGGGTTCGTCGGCCAGTACGACAACAAGACCTGGCAGTACGAGGCCGCGCCGGTCGGCGACCAGGGCCGGACCGCCAACACCGGCCAGTCCGGAGAGCAGCCGGTCGAGTCCGGGATGCCCGGCGGCGAAGCGGCCCAGGTGCCGCCCGGCCCGCCCTACACGCCGCTGGTCCAGGCGCTGCCCAAGGCGACGCCGCGCACCGACCCGACGCTGCAAGACCCCTTCTGCGTCTTCCAGCTCCTGAAAAAGCACTACGCGCGCTACACCCCGGAGATGGTCGAGACCGTCACCGGCTGCCCCCAGGACCGGTTCCTGGCCACGGCCGAGATGATCCTCGCCAACTCCGGCCCCGACCGGACGACCGCCTTCTGCTACGCCGTCGGCTGGACCCAGCACACCTACGGCGTCCAGATGATCGGCGCCGCCGCCATGCTCCAGCTCCTGCTCGGCAACATCGGCCGCCCCGGCGGCGGCGTGCTGGCCCTCCGCGGCCACGCCACGATCCAGGGTTCGACCGACATCCCGACCCTCTACCACTCGATTCACGGCTACATGCCGGCCCCGACCGTGGCCAAGAAGCACAACTCGGTGGCCGAGTACCTCCAGACCGAGACGCTGCCGAAGAGTTTTTGGTCGAACATGCCGGCCTTCCTGATCAGCTACCTGAAGTCGATGTGGGGCGAGCACGCGACCCCCGAGAACGACTTCGGGTTCGGCTGGCACCCCCGGATCACCGGCGACCACTCCCACATGCCGATGATGCTGGCGATGGCGGACGGCCGGGTCCGCGGCATGTTCGCGATGGGCCAGAACCCGGCCGTCGGCGGCCAGAACGCGATCTTCCAGCGCAAGGCGATGGCGAAGCTGGAATGGCTGGTGGTCAAGGACAACTTCGAGACGGAGACCGCCGCCTTCTGGTACAACGCGCCGGAGGTCAAGTCCGGCGAGGTCAAGACCGAGGACATCCAGACGGAGGTCTTCTTCTTCCCCTCGGCCCAGGTCGGCGAGGCCGACGGCTCCTACACGAACACCCAGCGCCTGATCAAGTGGCACCACAAGGCGGTCGACCCGCCCGGCGACTGCCGCTCCGACACCTGGTTCACTTACCACCTCGGCAAGAAACTCAAGGCGCTCTACGCCGGCAGCCAGGAACCGCGCGACCAGGGCTTCCTCAACCTGCTCTGGGACTTCGAGCCGGACCCGGAGGAGGTCGCCGAGTCCCGGATCAAGGACGAGCCGAGCGCGATCAAGATGATGCGGGAGATCAACGGCTACCAGACCGCCACCGGCGAGCACCTGAAGGCGGTCGGCGACCTCAAGGACGACGGCTCGACGACCGGTGCCTCCTGGATCTACTGCGGCATCTTCCCGGCCCCGGACCGGTTGCTTGCGGCCAGCCGCGAACCGGACCCAGAGCCGCTGCCGGGCACCAACCTCAATTGGGGCTACGCCTGGCCGTCGAACCGCCGGGTGCTCTACAACCGCGCCTCGGCCCGGCCGGACGGCGCCCCCTGGTCGGAGCGCAAGAAGTGGATCTGGTGGGACCCGGCCAAGGTCCCGGCCCCGACCGCTGCCGTCCCCGAACCGAAGCCGGGGATGTGGATCGGCAACGACGTGCCGGACTTCCCCGTCACCAAGGCCCCGAATACCCCGGCCGACCCGAACGGGATCGGTCTCGCCGCCCACTCCGGCGCCGACCCGTTCATCCTCAAGATGGACGGCAAGGGTTGGCTCTTCACCCCCACCGGGCTGGTCGATGGCCCCCTGCCGACCCACTACGAGCCGGTCGAATCCCCCGTCCTCAACCCGCTCTACCCGGAGCAGCAGAACTCGCCCGTCTACAAGAACTGGAGCACCGGCCGCGAGGACAACGCCCTCGCCCCGACCGCCGACCCCGCCTACCCCTACGTCCTCTCGACCTACCGCCTGACCGAGCACCACCTCTCCGGCGTGATGAGCCGCAACCTGCCCTGGCTGGCCGAACTCCAACCGGAACTGTTCGCCGAGATCAGCCCCGAGCTGGCCGAGGAGAAGGGCATCGCCAACACGGATCTGATGCGGATCGTCACCCCGCGCGGCGCGATCGAGGCGAAGGCCCTGGTCACCCGACGCGTGCAACCGCTGACCGTCGCCGGGCAAACCGTCCACCACGTCGGCCTGCCCTGGCACTGGGGCTACCAGGGCGTCGTCAAGGGCGCGGTGGTCAACGACCTTTCGGCGATGATCGGCGACCCGAACGTCTCGATCCACGAGGGCAAGGCCTTCGTCTGCAACGTGGAGAAGGCGTGATGGTTCAGGCCCAGGCCCAGGCATCCCCCGACACCCTCGACCCGGTGATCGAACTCCAGGCCTCACCGGTCGCCTCCCCAAACGCCTCGCCGGTGTCGATCCCGGTCGACGGGACGCCGTTCGCCGACGGGTCCCCGGCCGTCGTGGCGTCTCCACCGGCCCTCGGTGGCGCCCCGAGCGCCGCCGCCACCGCCGCCGCGGTGCTGCCGTTGGGCGACGTCGGGGAGGCGGCCGGGGTAGCCGCGCCGAACCCCTTTGCGTCGGAGCCGATGGGCTTCTACACCGACACCAGCGTCTGCATCGGCTGCAAGGCCTGCGAGGTCGCCTGCAAGGAGTGGAACCAGCTTTCCTCGACCAACGGCGGCGAGAACACGATCTCCGGCGATTCTTACGACAACACCCGCCGCCTCGACGGCCAGCACTGGCGCCACGTCAAGTTCATCGAGCAGTTCGACGGCGCCGATGTCGCCACCACCAAGGGTCGCCAGGGCCGCTGGCTGATGATGAGCGACGTCTGCAAGCACTGCGTCAAGGCCCCCTGCCTGGACGTTTGCCCGACCGGCGCCATCGTCCGCACCGAGTTCGACACCGTCGTCATCCAGTCGGACGTCTGCAACGGCTGCCGGGCTTGCATCGGCGCCTGCCCCTTCGGCGTGATCGAGGTCAACCCGACCAACAACACGGCGATGAAGTGCACCCTCTGCTACGACCGGATGTCGGCCGGCCTGGTCCCGGCCTGCGCCCAGGCCTGCCCGACCGCCTCGATCCAGTTCGGCCCGATCCAGGAACTGAAAGGCCGCGCCCAGGTCCGGTTGGACCTACTCCAACGTCAGGGCGAAACCCGCGCCCACGTCTACGGTGCCGACGATAAGATCCTCGGCGGCCTCGGCTCGTTCTATCTCCTGCTCGACGAGCCGGAGGTCTACGGGCTGCCGAGCAACCCGAAACTGCCCTCGGACAACGTCCCCGCCGCCGGCCTCCTCTCGGCGGCCGGCGCGGCGGCGATGGGCGTCCTCGGCCTGGTTGGGTTGCGCAAGCGGCGGATGGACACCCTGGCGGCGGAGGCGCGAACCGACGCCGCCGGGCGCGATGGGGGAACGGGGGTGGCCGGTGACTAACCTCTTGCCCTGGGCGACGGTGCCCTCGGACACGTTCTATACCCACGCGCCGGACTGGACCTGGCTGATCGTGGTCTACTTCTTCGTCGGCGGCATCGCCGGCGGGTCGGCGTTTCTGGGCGCGCTGCTGGACCTGTTCGGGTCCCGGGCGGATCGGCCGGTCGCCCGGATCGGCCACCTGATCGCCGCGCCGCTGATGCCGATCTGCGGCGTCCTCCTGATCTGGGACCTGAACCGGCCGGAGCGGTTCTGGCACATGATGATCCAGTCCGAGACCGGGTTCCCGATGTTCAAGTACTGGTCGCCGATCTCGTTTGGGGCCTGGGGCGTCGGCCTCTTCAGCATCTTCTCCGGGCTGGTTTTCCTCGGCGTGCTGGCCGAGATGGGGATCCTGCCCGGCGCCCTACGGTCCTTGCACGAGGGCACCCTCGGCCGGGTCCTGACCGCGCTCAGCGGCCTCTCCGGGATCTTCGTCGCCGGCTACACCGGGATGCTGCTCGCCGACACCAACCGGCCGCTGTGGGGCGACACGACGCTGTTGGGCGTGCTGTTCCTGTTCTCCGGCGTCTCCGCCGCCGCCGCCCTGATGACCATCCTTGGGCTGCGGCGCGGCCACCCGGCGACCGTCCACTGGCTCGGCCGGATGGACTTCTACTCCTCGCTGCTGGAGCTGGTGGTGCTGGTGGTCCTGCTGATCTCGCTCGGCGCGGTGGCGCGGGAGGTGCTCGGCAACGGCTGGGGCGTGCTGCTCGGGATCGGCGTGATCCTGGCCGGGATCCTGGTCCCGATGGCAATCCACTGGAGACCCCGCCTCCTGGGCCGAATGAGCGTGCCGAGCGCGGCGGCCCTGGTGTTGCTCGGCAGCTTCCTGCTCCGGACCGTGATCGTGATGGCTTCGGAGGGGGCATAGGATGAACGCCATTCCCTCCCGGTCCCGGTGGGGCGGCGCCCGGTCGCGCCTCCTGGCCGTCCTGATCGGGGCCTCGGTCGTCCTCGCGGCCTGCGGGCCGGAGGACGGCCGCGAGCGGGGCGACGGCGACGGCAGCGGCGCCGACCCCGACAACCGCGACGACAGCGTCCAACTGCACGGCGACGAGCCGCCCCTGGATCGCATCTTCTTCGACACGCCGGAGGAAGATCGGCCCATTGCCGAGACCGAGTAGGTCCTCGGGGTGGTGTTTGTCGCGGGCGTCGTGGGGGCACGGCATGCCGTGCCCCCACGACGCCCGTTCCTCCCGCCGACGTTCGAGCGGGCCACCATGGACCGATAGCCGCGCCAAAGGACCAGAGGCTTGGCAACCACCACCGCTCCCGACCGTACCCGGCAGCAGATCGACCGTCTCGCCAACAGCAACCCGGAGTGGACGGTCTGGCTCGCGCTCTGGGATACCACGCTGGACGCCGCCGCCGACCCGGTCTGGAGCGTGGCGGTCGACGACGCCACCCTGGCCCCGTCGTTGGCGACTGGCGCGCCGCGCCTGACCGGCGCCACGGTGCCGGTCAAGGGCCGCGACGCCGCGGCCTGGGTCCGCCGCCTGGTCGGGGTCGCCGCCAAGCGCGGCGCCGGGGCAGGCGGGAGCGGCGCGGCCTTCGGCGAGGCCGGGGATCGGCTCGATCCGGTCGCCCTGATCGAGGCGTCCATCAATCAGGACGCGGCGCGGCTGGACGCCCTGGCGTCGACCGCCGGCATCGCGCCGGACGCCCTCGCCGCGCTGGCCCAGTTCGCCGCCGCGCCACTCCTCCACGCCTTTGGGCGCGCCATCGCTCCCGGCGTTGCCAACGACTGGGACGAAGGGTTTTGCCCGGTCTGCGGCGCCTGGCCGGCGATGACCGAGCGACGGGGGCTGGAGCGCGCCCGCCGCCTCCGCTGCGGCCGGTGCGGTGGCGATTGGGGCAACGCGGTCGTCCGCTGTCCGTTCTGCGCCGTCGCCGGCCACGACCGGCTGGGCTCCCTCGTCCCCGAAGCCGACCGCGAAGCACGCCAGGTCGAAACCTGCGCCGCCTGCCGCGGCTACCTCAAGTCGTTGACCACCCTCCGGGCCTGGGCGGCAACCGAGGTCGCCCTGGCCGATCTGTCTACGGTCGAGTTGGACCTGGCCGCGATCGAGCGCGACTACGCCCGGCCGGAGACGCCCGCCGTCGCGCTCGGTCTACGCCTGACCGAACCCGAAGCCGACCCCGCCCCCGGCCGTGCCGGCGTCCTGCGCCGCCGATGACCGATCCCCGAACCATCGCGGACCGGACCCTGCGTCCAAGCCGTGTCTGCCGCCAGCTGCTCTCGGCCATGGAGGGCGCCGAAGGCCGCCGCAAGCGCCGCAAACGCAACACGACCCCGGACGCGCTGGGGATGGAGATCAAGCGCGACCTTCTCGTGCGCGCCGCCGCCGAAGACCCCGACCCCGACGACTTCGAGGGCTGGCTGCTGGAGCAGTGCTTGGCCGCCGGCCCCCTCGCCGGCGCCACGCGGGCGATGGCGATAGACGTGATGGACGAGTGGCGGATGGCTCTTGCCACCCCCGGATTTCGTGAGTGGCTGGACGCGGGGGCGCCGTCGGACGACCGGCGGGCAGGAAGGGATGGGGGATTGGATCCACGGTAGAACGCAGCCGGGACGGAGGCGGTGTGGGCCAGAACGGGTTGCTCCAATACCCTCGACCGTCCCGTTCCGCTCGGCTCTACGCCCATCCAACGCGGCGACCGCGATCTACTCCACCAACCCCGACAATCCGATCCGGGCCGAATGCGCGAGCGGGATCGTCCCGTCCGCCGCCCACCCCCGCACGCCGTAGTACGCCGCGATCATCTGGTCCAGCCACGGCCGCGAGAGATCGGTCGGTGCCTCCGGCGTCGCGGATAGCACCCGGGGCGGCAGCGTGTCGTCGGTCCTGGTCCAGCCTTGGGCGATGTTGAAGCCCTTTTTCAGGTTCGTGATCCGCTCCCCGGAGCGCAGGAGGTCGTCGGCCGTCGTCGGCGACCCCGTGACCAGGGAATGCAGCGCCGCGGCTTCCGCCGGCAGGTCGGCGAAGGCGTGGCGGAGGAATTTGCAGAGGGTTAGGGAATCGAGGATCGCCGCCTGGTCCTCGGCCGCCGCCGCCGCCGTGGCGCGCATCGTCGCTTCGGCGTCCGGGTCGAGGCGATCGGAGAGATCCACCTCGTAGGCGGAGGAGCGGTTGTGGCACGCGCCTCGGGTGCCGACCGCCAGCCCGAGCGCCAGCGTTTGCAGCTTCCGCGGGTCGTAGCCCGGCAGCTCCAGACCCTTGACGTGCATCGCCCAGGCGTCGCTGCCCTGGCCGACGATCTCCGCCGCGCGGCGAGAACCCTCCGCCAGCAGGTCGCCGATGCCGGTCCGGGCGCCGATGGCGTCCAGGGCGCGCAGCACCGCCGGGCCGTCGCCGAAGGCGGGCACCTCGTCCATCGGGGAGCCGAGATCCACCCCGCGCTCCCGGCACTCCATCGCCCAGGCGATCGTCGCGCCGGCGGAGATGGCGTCCATCCCGAGGTCGTCGCAGCGGGCGGCGGCGCGCAGGACGTCGTTCGGGTCCCCGACGCCGCAGAGGGAGCCGAGGGCGAACAGCGTCTCGTACTCCAGGCGGGCATCGGTCTCCGGGCCGCCGTTGCCGTCGCGGGTCCGGTAGTGGTGCTCGCAGCCGACGGTGCAGGCGGCGCAGCCGTGCTTGTCGGTGCCGTGTTCCAGCAGCAGTGTTTCGCCGCCGATCGCCTCGGCCTGGGCGAAATGCCCGCTTTGGAAGTTGCGCGTCGGCAGCACGCCGATCCGGTCGAAGAAGGCGAGGTTGGCCGCGGTGCCGACCTCGCGGTACTTGGCGGTCGCCGGTCCCCGGCTGCGCCCGGCCAGGTCGCGGGCGGCGGCGGCCAGCCCCTTTGGATCGGCGACGGCGGGCAGGCGGCTGCCGCGGATCGCGATCGCCTTCAGGCCCTTGCTCCCCATCACCGCGCCGGAGCCAGTCCGTCCCGCCAATCGCCCGTCGTTGGCGATCGCGGCGTAGCGGACCCCGCGCTCCCCGGCGACCCCGATCGCGGCGACCCGGAACCCGCCGCCGAGTTCGGCACGCAGCGTTTCGGCGACCCGCTCCGGCGCCAGCCCGAGCAGGTCGTTGGCCGGACGATACGAGACCCGCCCGTCGTCGACCACCAGCACGGTCGGCGTCGCCGCCCGGCCCGTCACGACCAGGGCATCAAACCCGGTCCGCTTGAGCGCGATCGCCAAGTACGACGACGACAGCGAATCGCCGATCACCCCGGTCTGGGGCGACTTGGCGGCGACGGCGATCTTGGAGGCGGTCGTGACGCCGGTGCCGACGAACGGGCTGCTGGCGAAAACCAGCGGGTTCTCCGGACCCAGCGGGTCCGCCCCCGGCGGACAATGCCGGACCAGCAGCCAGGACGCCAACCCGATGCCGCCGATTAACCCGGCGAAGACCGTGTCCGGGATCGCCTCAGCGGCGACCGAACGCTCCGTCAAATCGACGCGCAGGAAGCGACCGTGGGTCCCGTGCATGTCCGTCCCGTCAGCCGCCGGCGACGCTGGAGACCAGCAGCACCGAAGCTCCTTCGCCCAGCACCCGGCCGGGATCGCGGCTGAACCGCTCGCCGGCGACGAAGATGTAGCCGTCCACCAGCCAGCCGGTCCCCGGATCGAGCACCGGGCCAAGCAGTGCCGGACACGCCCCAGCCAACGCTCCCGCCACCTCGCCCAGCGTCCGCCCCGCGACCACGACGTGCCGTTGCGCGGCCAGCAAGCGCGGCACGCCGAACAATTCGACGGCGACGGCGGGCGGGGCCGCGACGGAGAAGGTCAACGCAAACGCTCCTCATATGGCGACCCCGCCGGTCTCAGCCCCGGAGAGGGTTCGTCGACCTGGCCCGGCGTTTCGACGCCGGGCGGATGGCCGCCCCTGGGAGCGCCCCTACCGCCGACGTTCCTGGTGACAATACCATGCCACCCCCTTCTCACGGCCCCACCAACCGGCTACCCTGCCGCCCCGGCCCCGCCGCCCTTCCCGAAAGGTCCCCCATGACCGCCCCAACCGCGCGCGCCGCCAAACCCGCCGCCCGCAAGGCGATCGTCAGTTGCGCCGTCACCGGGGCGATCCACGTCCCCTCTCAAACCCCCTACCTCCCGATCACCGCCGACAGATCGCCCAATCGGCAATTGGCGCCGCCGAGGCCGGGGCGGCGATCCTCCACCTCCACGCCCGCAATCCCGACGACGGCCGCCCGACGCCGGACCCTGACCGGTTC
>CADCWE010000004.1 GCA_902806325.1 uncultured Thermomicrobiales bacterium
CCGATCTCGTCCAGGGTGATGGCGATCCGACCGTCCCACGGGTAGTCGGTTTGCTGGCGGAGGCGGATGGCGCGGCCGTCGGGGAGGGCGACGCCGGCATCGCCCTCGGCGTAGAGGTTGACCCAGACCGCGTCGTCCGAGACGGCGTAGGCGTAGCCGGGCAGGGAGGCGAGGAGGCGGGCGACGTTCGGCGGGCAGCAGGCGGTGCCGAACCAGGGCCGGCGGCGGTGGCGACCGGCGTCGGCGAGGGGGTTTTGGTAGAAGTAGGTTTCGCCGTCCAGCGAGATCCCGGCCAGGACCGCGTTGTGGAGGGAGGTCTCCAGGGCGTCGGCGAAGCGGGCCTCGGCGGTGGTCAGCAGCAGGCGCCAGTTCCACATCACGCTGGCGATCGCGGCGCAGGTTTCGGCGTAGGCGCGCTCGTTGGGCAGCTCGTATGCCTCGCCGAAGGCCTCGCCCTCCCAGCGCGAGCCGAGACCGCCGGTGAGGTAGGTCTTGCGGGCGACGGTGTCGCGCCAGAGGCGATCGCCGGCGGCTCGGAGCGCGGGGTCGCCGGTTTCCAGGGCGAGGTCGGCGGCGCCGCCGGCGAGGTAGAGGGCGCGCACGGCGTGGCCGACCAGGGTCTCCATCTCGGCGATGGGGACGTGGTCCTGGTGGTACTCCGGACCCCAGCGGCCGTAGGGGCGCCCCAGTTTGCCGTGGCCGCGGACGTCGACGAAGAAGCGGGCCAGGTTCAGGTACCGTCGCTCGCCGACCGTGCGGAACAGCTCGACCAGGGCCAGTTCGATCTCCTGGTGGCCGTCGGAGGACTCGCGCTTGCCCTCGGCCGCCGGGCCGAAGGTCTCGCCGATGTGGTCGGCGAAGCGGATGGCGACGTCGAGCAGGGCGGTCGAGCCGGTGACCCGGTGGTGGGCGACCGCGGCCTGGAACAGGTGGCCGGCGCAGTAGAGCTCGTGCAGGTCGAGATCCGTCCAGCGCTCACCGGCGCGGTCGCGGGCGAAATAGGTGTTGAGGTAGCCATCCGGGCGTTGGGCGGCGGCGACGAGGGCAATGGTGCCGTCCACCAGGGGTTGGAGGACCGGGTCCGGGCCGTCGGCGAGCGTCCAGGCGGCGGCCTCCAGCCACTTGTAGACATCGGAGTCGTTGAAGTAGGTCCCCTGGAACGGCAGATCGGGGCGCTCGCCGGACGCGCGCCGGAAATTGTCCAGGCGGCCGGTCTCCTCCAGTAGCCGGTGCTGCGCGGGCAGGGTGACGGCGCGGTTGCGCTGCCGCCGGGTCGCCCAGAAGGCGCCGGTCAGGCGGACGGCGGAGACGGGGACGGGGCGGAGCCTGGCGTGGGGGCTGCCGCTGGTGTCGACGACATACGAACCATCCACGCGGCGGCTCTCCCTCTCGACGCGATCGGATCCGCGCCCGCCGGGCACGCGGCGGGCGCGGTGACGTTACCAGAAGGGAGGACCGGGCGGGCCTTCTCCCGCCGGGAGTGGGCCGGTAGACTGGACGCCGAGCAATGCCGAGACCAGGAGGGTGCCATGCCGGTGACGGAGCGGACCTACGAGACGGTGGCGCTGGAGGACCCGGAGGGGTTCTGGGAACTGTGGGGCGGGCGATTGCGGGAGAAGCCGGGGATGAGCTGGGAGCACGGCGAGGGAATGCTAGAGTTGGGCTATTCCCTCCGCGACCAGCTTGGCCGCGACCGCTACCGTGTGCGGATCAACCATGCCAGGGCGCGGCGGTCCGAGACCACAGTCTTCATCCCGGACGTGGCGGTGATCCCAATCGCGTATGGGGAGCCGCTGCGCGGTCGCCCCGGGACGCTGGAGATCTACGACGACCCGCTCCCGTTCGTGGCCGAGATCTGGTCACGCTCGACGGGCGACTACGACGTGGATGCCAAGCTGCCGGAATACCAGAGCCGGGGCGACCTGGAGATCTGGCGGCTGCACCCGTACGACCGGACGGTGACGGTCTGGCGGCGCCAGCCGGATGGGAGCTATCAGGAGTCGTTCTACCGGGGCGGGGTGGTGCCGGTCCTGTCGCTGCCGGGGGTGACGATCGACCTCGACGCGCTGTTCGATTGAGCGCGGTGGGCGGTGCCGTCTCGGTGGGCGCAACGCGATGCGCGAGGCGTCCGGGGCGATCCGGGCCAGCGGCGTCGACTGGGCCGGTGGCGGGACCTGCCACAGCCGATCCGGGTCGAGCCAGAAGCCGGGTGGAGGGGACACCATATCAGTAGCGTTAGGTCTTGAGGGCGCCGGCGGTGATGCCTTCGATGAAGCGGCGCTGGAGGACCAGGTAGAGGGCGACGACCGGCAGCATCGCGATCGTGACGCCGGCCGCGATCAGGGCGCGGTCGGCGGTGTAGCGGCCGAAGAAGAACATCATCCCGGTGCTGACCGGGCGCAGGGCGTCGCGCTGGACAAAGACCAAGGGCAACAAAAAGGCGTTCCAGGTGAACATGAACTGGAACACGACCAGGGTGGCCAGACCGGGGCCGGCCAGGGGCAGCATGATCTGGCGAAAGACCTGCCACTCGTTGGCGCCGTCGACCCGGGCCGCGTCGGCGATTTCGGCCGGCAGACCGCGGAAGAAGCCGCGCATCAGGAAGACGCCGAACGGCAGCCGCAAGGCGATGCCGGGGACGATGAACGCCCAGTAGGTTTCGAGCAGCTTGATGTCGCGCAGCAGGTAGTAGAGCGGGATCATCACCGACTGGAACGGCACCATCAGGCCGAGCAGGAAGACGAAGAGGACCCCGTCGCGGCCCGGCAGGGGCAAGGAGGCGAGGGCGTAACCGGCCATGCAGGCCAGGACGGCGCCGCCGCCGACGATCGCCACCCCGTAGATCACGCTGTTGCCGAGGTAGCGGCCAAAATTGCCGACGGTCCAGGCTTGCTCCAGGTTCTCCCAGCGGAACGTTTCCGGCAGCGCGAACGGGTTCTGGGCGATCTCGCGCGAGGTTTTGAGGGCCGAGGACCAGATCCAGACGAACGGGACCAGGAAGATCGCCAGAAAGACCAGCAGCACGGCGTAGCGGCCGACCTCGGGCGCGGCGCGGCGCCAGGGGGCGCGGCCTCTCCTCCACGGTTCGGCGGAAACGGCCATGGCTCAGGACTCCCCGCGTTCCCGGAGGCGGATAAAGACGACCGAGGTGACCAGCGAGATCGCCGTCATCACGAGGGAGAGGGCGGCGGCGTAGCCGGCCCGGTTCTGGGTGAAGGCCTCGGTGAAGGTGTAGGTGGCGATCAGGTCGGTCGCGTTGGCGGGGCCGCCGCCGGTCATCACGAAGACCAGGTCGAAGGCGGAGAAGCCGCCGATCAGGAGCAGCGCGGTGGCGACGTTGACCACGTTGGCGAGCTGGGGCACCGTCACGTCGCGGAAGCGGCGCCACCTTCCCGCGCCGTCGAGGGTGGCGGCCTCGAGCAGATCCCGGCTGACCCCTTGCAGACCGGCTAAAAACAGGACGAAGACGAAGCCGACCTCGGCCCAGACCGAGGCGGCGAGGACGGCATAGAGCGCGACGTCCGGATCGCCCAGCCAGCCCCGCGAGACGTTCTCCAGCCCGACGGCGTCCAGCCCCTGGTTGAGGATGCCGAAGATCGGGTTGTAGACCCAGCTCCAAACGATGGCGATCACGACCGGAGACAGCACCTGGGGCAAGAAAAACGCCGTCCGGAAGAGGGTGAACCCCCTCGGCCGGCTCCAGAGCAGGGTCGCCAGCGGGAGCCCGATCGCGATCGGGGCGACGGTGCCGAGCACGACCCAGACCAGGTTGTGGCGCAGCGCTGTCCAGAGCAGGTCGTCGCTCGCCAGGCGGCGGTAGTTGGCGAGGCCGACCCAGCGCTTGACGGGGTCGGCGCCGTTCCAGTCGGTGAACCCAAGGTAGACGGACTGGAAGAACGGGTAGACCATAAACACGGAGTAGAGCAGCAAAGCCGGGGCGACGAAGGCGTAGCCGGCGCGGTACCGCGCCCAATGGCGGGCGAGGGGGGAGCGGTGGGGGGTGGGGTAGGTGAGCATGGGATTTCCCCGGGGAGCGTGTCGGAGCCCCTATCCCCCCAGCCCCCGGTCCCCCGACGCCGGGGACCGGGGAGCAACCGGGGCCGCGCATCCCCGCGCGCTGGTCGCGAAAGCCCCTCCCCCTTACGCGGAGGGAGGGGTTGGAGCGGGGGCCTTCCACCGCGCCTTATGCTGCCGGCGTCGCCTCGGACTGGAATCCTTCGTCCCAGGCGGCCTGGAGGTCGGCGGCTTGTTGCTCGGGGGTTTTGTCGCCGGCGAGGACCGCCTGGAAGCCGTTCTGCATCGCGTCGTTGAAGCCCGGCGGGGCCAGGACGTCGACGTTGTAGCCGAGTTCGGTTTCGCCGTTGGCGGCCGATTCGAGGACGTCGAGCACGGACTGGAAGAGCGGGGTGACGCCGAGGCCGGTGGTGTCGACTTCGAGCGGCAGGTAGAAGCCGGCCTCGCCGACCCAGCGCTGGGCGGTCTCCGGCGAGACGACGTAGTCGAGGAAGCGGCCGGCGGCGTCCTGCTGCTCCGGGGAGCTGCCGGCGGACAGGTAGAAGGCCGAGCCGACGCCGGAGGACCAGTAGGACCCAGCCGCGCCATCGGGGGCCGGGAAGGGCATCATCGTCACCTCGAAGTCGGTCATGTTGGCGTTGATGTCGCGCACCAGCCAGGAGCCGGTCGAGTGCATCAGGGCATCGCCGGCGAAGAAGAGGCCGTTGCCGTCGTCGTAGGTCAGGGCGTTGGCGTCGTCGGAGAAGCATCCGGCCTCGCGCATGTCGACGAAGTAGCTCTTGATCGCGGTGACCATCTCCGGCGAGTCCCAGCGGCCCCGGTTTTCGAACAGGAGGGCTTGCATCGCGTCGGGGCCGATCATGTCGTTGGAGGTCATCGCGAACTGGTGGAACGCCTGCCAGCCGGGGTTGTTGGCGAAGGCGAAGGGGATGTAGCCGGCCTCGGCGGCGGCGCCGCAGAAGGTCAGCAGCTCGGCGAATGTGGTCGGCACGGCCAGCCCGGCCTCGTCCATCAGGGTCTGGTTGACGTAGACGCCGATCAGATCGATCGTCAGCGGCAGGCTGTAGAGCTGGTCGCCGATGGTAGCGCCTTGGATCGCGGCCGGGGCGATCCGATCCGCCCAGCCGTATTCGGCGGCGAGGTCGTCCAGGGGCACGATCAGGCCGGCGTCGGCGAGCAACCCGGCGTAAGCGGGTCCGGCGTCGGAGACAACCAGATCTGGCCCGGTGCCGGAGGCGAGGGCGGTGTTGAGGGTTTGGCGCATCTGGTCGGCGTCGATCACCTCGCGGGTGATGGTGACGTTGTTGGCCTCGGCGAACTCCTGGTAAATGGCGTCCACCGCCTCGGTCTCGGGGCCGGTGAACTGGTCCCAGATCAGGAGCTCGACCGGGTCCTGGGCGCGGGCGCGGCCGAACCCCGGCCCGGCGGCGACGGCGAGCAAGACGAGGATCAACCCGAGGGACAGGACGGGAAAACGGCGCTGCATCGAACCGTACTCCTTCGCTGGTGCGTCGGCGAACCGCTGCGGGGTCGAGGCGGCACGGTAGCACAGGCGGCGGGCGGGGGGAAGTGGGACGGGAGGGGGCCGAGACGAGGCCCGGTGTCCCCACCCGTATACCCGCCCGAGCCCTCGTCGTCTCAGTCCCCGACCCTCAGCCCTCAATCCTTCCCGGACCCCTGCTAGGATGCGGGCGACGGAGCCGACGGCCGGGCGGGGAGGGCGAGGGTGAAACTGGCGCTGCGCGAGGACATGACGCCGGGGGAAACGTTGGCGGAGCGGCTCGAGTGGTTGGCGGAGGTTGGCTTCGAAGGCGTCGAACTCTGTGGCGGGTCGCTGGCGATGCCCCACGACGAGGTGCGGGCGGCGTTCGCGGCCTCGCCGGTGCGGGCGGTCAACCTGACCGGCAGTTTCGACCTGGTGGACGCGGACTTGGCGAAGCGGGCGGCGGGCGTGGCGGTGACGGAGGCGCGGCTGCGGTTGGCGGCGGACCTGGGCGCGGCCGGGGTGCTGGTGGTGCCGCAGTTCGGTCGGCGGGCGAGTTTGCCGGACCTCTCGCCGTACAAGACCGGGGCGGAGCTGGAGCGGGAGTTGTTCGTCCACGGGTTGCGGGCGCTGGCGCCGGCGGCGGTGGCGGCGAGGGTGCCGCTGTTTCTGGAGCCGCTGAACCGCTACGAGGCGTACCTGGTCAACCGGCTGGAGCAGGGGGTGGCCCTCGCCGAGGAAGTCGGGGACGGGGTCGCGATCATGGCCGACTTCTTCCACATGAACATCGAGGAGGCGGATATCGCGGCCAGCATCCGGGCCGCCGGGCGGCACGTCGTCTTCGTCCACGTCGCCGACAGCAACCGCCTCCAACCCGGGCGCGGGCACCTGGATTTTGGGCCGGGCTTCGCCGCCCTGAAAGCCATCGGCTACGACGGCTGGCTGGGGATCGAGTGCCGGGTGGACGGCGAGAAAACGGCGGCGCTGCGGGAGAGCATGGGGCTGCTGCGGGCGTGGTGGGACGCGGCGTAGGGGGTTCGCCCTCACCCCAGGCCCCTCTCCCGCGCGCGGGAGAGGGGAACCTGGCGCTCCCTCCCGGGGTCGTCGACGAAGGCCGATGTGTTCCGCCGTTCTTCGATCATCGGTTGAGCGTGTCGGCAAACCGCCGTTCCAGGGCGGCGCCGAGTGATTCGGGGATAAGGGGACCATTGGGAGAGAGCGTCGCCATCAGTTCCTTGCCCCAGGCCTAGGCGGCGCGGTAGGCGGCGGCGAGGGCGGCGGGGTCGAGGGGGGCGGTGCAGGCCGCGTAGCGGGCGTAGGCGCCCGCCGGGAGGTCGGTTTCGAGGGCGCGGGAGGGGGTGGGCCAATGCGCGTCCACGCCCTCGGCGAGGCGGGCCAACCAGAGCAGGTGGCGCCCGACGTGGCCGAGGATCTCGTGGGCGCGAGCGTGTTCGCCGCGGGCCAGGACGGTGACGCCGAAGAGGAGCCAATTGACGACGTTGTGGGCGACGGAGGCGATGCGCTCCGGGGTGCGACGGACCAGGGGCGGGCCGACGACGGACCGCAGGCGGTCGGTCAGCGCGCCGGTGCGGTCGAGGACGAGCGCCGTCTCGTAGGACGGGAGCCAGTCGTACTCGCGCCACCCGGCATCGATCCGGGCGATGTCGGCGGCGCGATCGAAGTGGAACTCGCCGCGGATTAACGATTCATCGAAGATGGCGACCCGGATCCCGAACTCGTTGACGAAGGACAAGGCGACCGGGGCGATTTGGCGCAGCCAGGCGTCCTGGTCCACCGCCGGCAGCAGGGCGTCGTCGAAGTAGAGCAGGAACTCGATGTCGGAGAAGGCGTCGCCTTCCCCGGCCGCGAAGGAGCCGTACATCAGGGCGGCGGTCAGGCGCCGGTCCTCGGCGCAGACCCGGCGGACGCGGGCGATCAGGGCTTCTTGGGGGAGCATCGGGGTCCTCGCAGCCGGTGGTCGTCGGAAGGCGGCAGGGGCGCATGCCAGGCGCCCCGACGATCGTCGTGTCGCCTGCCGCCTACCGCCTGCCGCCTACGGAAACGCGATCCCCAGTTTGATCGAGCGTTCCGGGTGCTCGTCGATCTCGCGGTAGGCGTCCGGGCTGTCGTCGAAGGGGACGACCGGGGTGACGATGCCGTCGGCGCGGAGGCGGCCGGAGGTCAGCCAGTCCAGGCAGAGGCGGGCCATCCGGTCCAGGGTCCAGCCGGGGGCGTCGCGCATCGGCAGGCTCTCGGCGCGGGCGGAGATCAGGGTCAGGCGGTTGATGTGGAACTCCTCGCCAAGCAGGAGGCCGGCGGCGTCGCTTCCATAGAAGGAGAGGAGGCAGACGACCCCGCCGAAGCGGGTGGCGCGGATCGCCTGGTGGAGGGCGCGGGGGTTGCCGGAGACCTCGACCGCGACGTCGACGCCGAGCTCGCCGACCTGGGACGCGATCTCGCGGTAGCCGCCGCCGACGCGGCGGGCGGGGCGGGACGCGGGGTCGCCGGGGTCGCCGGTCAGGCGGCGGATCGCCAGCCCGGCGTCGGCGTCGCCCGCCAGGTGGTCGAGGGCGTGGTCGGCGCCGTAGGCAAGGGCGAGGGCGCGGCGGGCGGGGATCGGGTCGAGGGCGATCACCGTCTCGGCCCCGGCAAGGCGGGCGAGCTGGACGGCCATCAGGCCGATCGCGCCGAGGCCGAAGACGGCCACCCGGTCGCCGAGGCCGATCCGGGCGTCGCGCAGCGGAAAGGCCATCACCGCCGGGTCGAGGCAGACGGCGACCTCCGGCGACAACCCCTCCGGCAGCGGATCGGCCCCCGTCTGGTCCACGGTTTGGGTCTCCCGGATCGGGAAGTGGCCGAAGACCCGGTCGCCGGGCCGGAACCGGGACACGTCCGAACCGACCTCGGCGACGACGCCGGCGGCCATGTTGCCAAGGCGGCGGGGGAACGTCGCGCCCTGGCCTTCCGGGAGCGACATCGCCGCGCCCCAGGCGGGGTCGTAGGGCCGACGGGCCACCGGATCGTCGCGGTAGCCGACCAGTTCGGTGCCGTGCTTGGGGGAGGCGAACGACGTAGCCACCCGGATTTGGATCGGCCCAAGCGGCGGGTCGTCGTACTCCCGCAGGACCGGGGTGCGCGGGGCGACGGCGACGAGCTCTCGGGGCACGGCGGGGCGCTCCTGGACGAGTCGGGGAGTCGAGACGACGGGACGACGGGGAACCGGAAGCGCGGGCGACGGTAGCAGGGGCGAGCGGGGGCGTCAACGATCGGATTCGTGCGGTGGTGATGGGCGCGGTCCCGGCGCAAACTGGCGGAGCGAGCGACGAGACGGTGCGACGACAACAGGAGGCGGCGATAGGGCGGCGGGGCGCGGAACCTGGAGTCAAGATCCCTGATGCCTGGACGGCGACGACTTGGACGCCGTCGAGCGGGCGATGAACGAGAAGTTGGGCGAGATCCGGGGGTTGGACGGGGAAGTCGGCAACCCGTCCTTCGTGGTCACCGCGGTGAGGGACGCGCCGAAGGCCGAGGCCCGGTTCGACGACCGCCTCTGCAGGGAGCAGATCGACCGCGAGGTGGAGTACGACCAGGACCCGGTCGAGGACCCGGGCGGGTCGTCGTCCTGAGGCGGGGCGCTCACGCGGCCGGGTCGCCGGCGAGCGGCAAGACGACGGGACCGGCTGACCCAGATCGCGCAGGGCGGCGACGTGGCCGGCGCTCGCCTCGCGGGCGTTGGCCACCGCGTCTTCGATGGTCTCGCCCCCGGTCAGGCATCCGGGAAGCACGGGCACGGCAACGTTCCACGCGCTGCCGTGGGGTTCGGGGCCGAGCGCCACGGAGGTGCGCGTCGGGGTGGCCCGCCTAGGACGCCGGTTCTTCGTCCCGCCAGGAGTGCCGGGGCCGCCAGCCGAAGTCGCGCGCCATCCTGCCACTGTCGAAGGCGGAGGCGAACGGGGGGTGGCCGGCGGCGAGGCCGGAAAAGCCGGGGTAGTACTCGGTTAGGAGGTCGGCCAGGGGGCGGTCGGCGCTGGTGTCGGCGGCGGCGATCAGGTAGACGGCGTGCCCGGTCGTATCGCCGTCCAGGGCGGCGAGGAAGGCGGTGCCCACGTCGCGGGCGTCGATGTAGCTCCAGAAGTTGCTTTGGCCCTTGGCGGGGTCGGCGCGGCGCTCGGCCAGGACGTGGTACTGGTCCGGCGCGATCACGTTGTTGATCCGCAGCCCGGCGAAGGCGGTGGCGGGGTAGCGGACGGCCAGGGATTCGGCGATCACCTCGCTGAGGAACTTGCTCAGGGCGTAGGCGTTCGGGGAGGGCAGGCGCTCGGTCTCGTCGAACGGGATCGTGCGCGGAACCGCGCCGTCGGTGAGGAGGCCGGTCGCCATCTCGCTGGAGGCGTAGACGAGGCGGCGGACGCCGAGGTCGCCGGCGGCCTGCATCAGGTGGTAGGCGGAGAGGGTGTTGTTGGCGAAGACGTCGGTTCGGGCCTGGCCGCTCGGGGACGGGTTGGCGGCGAGGTGGCAGACGCCCTCGGGCCGGAACTGGGCGAGGACGTCGTAGACCGCCCCGGCGTCGGTCAACTGGACGCGGCAGAACTCGCCCGGCAGATCCAGCGCCGGGTCCGGCGGCACGAGATCGAGGTTGACGACCGCGTGGCCGGCGGCGGCGACCGCCCGCACCACTTCCCGCCCGGCCTTGCCGCTGCCACCGGTGATCGCGACGCGCATCGAGGAGGTCTCCTTCGCGGTTCGACGGCACCATCCGGTCGGCGCCCGGGGCGGTACCGCGATTCTTGTTCCGGGGCGTCGTCGTAGGCCCCTCGCATTCGCTGAACGACCGCCACGACGGTCGGCGCTTCAACTGTCCCGTTATCATCCCTTGAGTTTGACAATGGATGCATTATCATGGAGGCATGGCGTAGGATATCGAGGGAACAGACCAATCCGGAGTGTGGTTCTTGGGTCTTGCGGCGCCCGAACAGGCGGCCGTCGCCGCGGCGGTGGATGTCCTGGAGACGCGCGGGCCTGGCCTCGGTCGATCGCTGGTCGATTCGACCAAGGGATCGCGTCACGCCAACATGAAGGAGTTGCAACCGCCTGGCGGTCACCTGCGCGTGCTGTTTGCCTTCGATCCCCGGCGAACGGCCATCCTACTCATCGGCGGCGACAAGTCGAGGCGGTGGGGTGCCTGGTACGCCGAGATGATCCCACGGGTCGACGACCGTTACGACGAGTACTTGCGAGCGATCGAAGCGGAGGGATTGCTGCCGTGAACCGAACCCGATGGGCCGAACTCTCCGCCGAGACCCGGCGCGATCCGGCGCAGCGCGAGCGGATCGCGACCTACCGGCGGGCGATCGAGGACGCGCTCCGGCTGGGCGAGTTGCGTGTCGAGCGCGGACTGACGCAGCGCGCGGTCGGGGCGGCGTTCGGCGCCTCCCAGGCCAACATCTGCCGCATCGAGCACGAGGAAGACCTCTACCTATCGACGCTGCGGGGCTACGTCGGCGCCCTCGGTGGTCGGTTAGAGGTGCGCGCGGTCTTCGACGACCAGAGCTACGATCTGGTCGTGGCCGCGGCCCCGGACGCTGGCGAGGGGGCGAAGCAGGTCTCGGACTGACCAACCACGGTCCTCGGACGCTCGCACCGGGAACCCGATGACGATGTCCTCGGATCCGGTGTTCGCTCGGTTTCCCCACGGCGCGAAAAGAAGGCGGGTGGGATGCGCGACGATCCAGGGTTGGACTTGGGCGCGATCGCCGCCTGCCTCGCCGCCAACTACGGGGTGTGCGTCGCCTCGATGGCGTACCTGCCGATCGGCTACGACTACGCCGCCTTCGTCTACCGGGTGGTCGCGGAGGACGGGGCAGTCTGGTTCCTCAAGATCCGATCCGGTCCGGTGTTCGAGCCGGGATTGGCGGTCCCGGCGGCGCTGACCGAGGCGGGGGTGCCGAACGTGCTGGCGCCGCTGCGGACGCGGGCGGGCGACCTGTGGTGCCGCCTCGGCGATTTCGCGGCGATCCTCTACCCGTTCGTGCCGGGCGAGAACGCGATGGACGCCGGGCTGGACGACGGCCAATGGCGGACCTTTGGCGCCACCCTGCGCGCCGTCCACGACAGCGGGCTGCACGGGCGGTTCCGCGACCGGTTGGCGGCGGAAACCTTTGCCCTGCCCTCGGCCGCCGTTGCGCGCGAGGTCGGGGCGGTGGTCGAGGCGGGCGGGTTCGCGGGCGCGGCGGCGCGGTTCGCCGCCGCCTGGCGGGAGCACGCGGCGCGGATCGAGTGGGTGTTGGCACGGGCCGGGGCCCTGGGGCGGGAACTGGCCGCCCGGTCGTGGGACCCCGTCCTCTGCCACGCCGACATCCACGCCGCCAACCTCCTGGTCGGCGCCGACGGGCGGATCTACCTGGTCGATTGGGACGGGCCGAAGATCGCGCCGCGGGAGCGGGATCTGCTGTTCGTGGTCGGCTCGACGATCGCCCGGGTCGTCGAACCCCGGGAAGAAGCGCTGTTCTTCGCCGGATACGGCCCGGTGGCTGTCGACCCGGTCTGCCTCGCCTTCTACCGCTACGAGCGGGTGATCGAGGACATCGGCGAATTCGGCAAGACCATCCTCCTGGACCCGACCTTGAGCGAGGACGCGCGGGCCGCCGCGGCCGAATTGGCGATCGGCAACCTGGCCCCGGGCGGGCCGATCGAGGCCGCCGAAACCGTGCTTCAGACGTGGTCCGCGGGCTGATTCACCCCGCGTTTCCCGACCGGGCGTGGGTCTCGATCAACCCCAGGATCAACGCCAGCATCGCCTGCTCGCCGCGCGCCCGGGCGGCGTCCTTGGCGGTTTCGGTCAGGCCCAGGTGTTCGCCCCGGCGGGGGTTGTCGAAGACGGAGAGGACGGAGCAACGCGCCATCCCGAAGTACGCGGCGACGGCGAAGGCGCTGGCGGTCTCCATGTCGGCGGCGAGATATCCCCAGCCGTGCCAGCTCGCGAGATCGGCCTCGCCCTCGGCCAACAGGGCGGCGGTGGTCCAGACCGGGCCGGCGTGGCGGGGCACCGGAACGCCGGTCTCTGGCGCGGCCATCGCCCAGGCGACCAGCCCCGGGCTCGCGGGCACCGTCTCGGCGTCCGGCAGGTAGCAGCGGGCGGCGCCCTCGCCGCAGCCGGCGTCGGTCGCGATCACCAGGTCTCCGGCCCCGATTCCGTCGCCGAGGGCACCGCAGACGCCGGTCTGGATCACCAGCCCGGTGCCCAAAACGCCGAAGACGTGGGCGATCTCCGACGCCATCGCCGCGCCGTAGACGGACGCGTAGCCGACGCCGATCCCCCGATACTCGCCGACGAAGACGTCCTCGAACAACGCGTTCGGCGACCCGACCTCGCGCACCGCGTCCCCGCCAAAGAGCGCCCGGTAGCCCTCGTAGTGGCGGCGCAGGTTGCGCGTCCCGCGCAGCACCAGCACCGGCGGCACGTCCCCCGGGGACAGGTCCAGAAAGCCAAGCCAGTCGTCGCGGCCCAGGTCTTTGAGCATCGCGGGATTCTACCGGGTTCGACGGCCGTGCGGACTCAGCCTCGGGGCGACGTCGCCGGCCACGCCCGACCCTTCGGCGCCGGGACCGCGGCCGACCGGGGTGACCCGCGCGCGGGTGACGGCGCCAGTGACGACCCCGACCAGCGCCACCAGGGCCGCGGCCAGCCCAAAGACGGCCTCCCGCTGCTCCGGCGTCACCCCGGCGACGAAGGCGAACGCCACGACCAACGCGGCGTTGACGACGGCGCCGACCGCGCCGACGATCAGGGCGGGTTCGCGGTTCACGGGCGGTGTGCTCCTTTCGACGGGGGATGTTGACCCCCTATCCCCCCCAGCCCCCTTTCCCCCAAGGATGGGGGAAAGGGGGAGCCAGCGGGTGGCGATCTTGGCCAGCGCGGTGGAAAAAGCCCCTCCCCCCAATGTTGGGTGAGGGGTTGGGGAGGGGGCCGTTCCACCGCCCAGTCCCCTTACCCCACCTTCCTCGGATCGCCGCCCAGCG
>CADCWE010000005.1 GCA_902806325.1 uncultured Thermomicrobiales bacterium
GCTGAGGGCCGCCGAGCGCGCCGAGGCGGCGCGCTCGGCGTGGCGGGACGCGGTGGCGGCGGTCGACCCGGCGCGCCTGGTCTTCGTCGACGAGAGCGGCACCAACCTCGGGATGACCCCGCGCTACGCCCGCGCGCCGCGGGGGGAGCGCGCGGTCGGGCCGGCGCCGCGCAACCGCGGCCCCAACCCCCCCTTGCTCGCGGCCCTCGCCCCGGCCGGGGTCGTCGCGGCGATGACGCCGGAGGGGGCGGCCGACCGCCCCGCCTTCGACGCCTTCGTGCGCCGGGTGCTGGTCCCGGCGCTGGAGCCGGGGCAGGTCGTGGTCTGGGACAACCTCGGCATCCATCGCCCACAGGGCACCCGGCGCGGCGGCGCGGGCGATGGTCGAGGCGGCGGGCTGCGAGCTGCGCTTCCTGCCGGCCTACTCGCCCGACTGCTCGCCGATCGAGCACGCCTTCGCCAAGCTCAAGGAGGGGCTGCGGCGGGCCGGGGCGCGCACCCGGGCCGACCTCGACGCCGCCATCGCCGCCGGCCTCGACGCCATCACCGCCGCCGACGCCCGCGGCTGGTACGGCCACTGCGGCTACCCGCTGCCGTCTCAATCCTTCTGAGAACCGCTCTAAGTTACCTGTGTTCTCGTTCTCAGTCCCGGAGGGATTTCGTAGGTTCAGCCTGGGCCTTCAGCCCTAGGTTTGCAACCAGCAGCGCGTCACTCACCACCGGATCAATACGCGATCAACTCCGTCTCCACGTCCCCCAGTACGCCCATCTCGACCCGCCGCTCGATGAAGGCGACCACGGTGGCGAGCATCGCGTCGGCGTGGGGGGCGCTGTTGCTGACGCAGACCACGGCCAAGGTCGCGACGCGCTGGTCGTCCAAATCCTCCACCTCGGCGATGCCGACGTTGAACTGGTTGCGCACGCGCTGGGTGATCGAGCGGACGACCTGGCGCTTGTCCTTCAACGAAAAGCTGTCCTCGAGGTAGAGGGTGACGCGGGCCGCGCCGATGGTGGTCGCCACGCCCCGCTACCGCGACCGCTCGGCGACCAGGTGCGCCAGGTCGCCGTCGCGATGCCACGACCAGCGGAGGCCGAGGGCGCTGGCGATCGGGGCGGCAATGTCGTGGTAGCGGTCGGCGAGGGCGGGGTCGACCACGAACTGTTCCACCGCCGCCGGGTCCGGGAACCCGCGCAGGGTGGCCACGGCACGGTCGGCGGCCAGCTCGGCGGAGACGACCTCGGCCCCGGCGGCGCGGAAGTTGACCAGCATCGCGTCCATCAGTTCGTCGGCGTCCCAGGCGCCCTCGGTGTCCCAGGCGCGGACGAAGCGGGCGCCGACCGCCTCGACCCAATCGTCGACGGGCACGCCGCGCTCCTGGAGGAAATCTGCCGTGGCGATGAAGAGGGCCTGGAGGTTGCCCTGAGCGTGCTCCAGGAGTTCGGCGGACCCGTAATCGGCGTAGGTGGGGATCGGCTCGTCGTCGTCGCCGTGCCGATCGCCGATCGGACCGTCCGTGTCGTTGCCGTCGAGGGTCATGCCGGATCCTCCCGCGTTGGCGCCACGATGTCGGCACTCAGATGACGTTGTGTTCCTGCGCGAGGGCGCCTTCGCGGAAGCGTGACGGCCGGAACGGCGTGATGTCGACGGTCGTCGCCGCGCCGCCGAGCACCAGCTCGGCGATGCAGGCGCCGATCGCCGGGCCCTGCATGAACCCGTGGCCGCTGAACCCGGCGGCGACCGCGAGGCCCGCCGGTTCACCGACGAAGCCCAACAGCGGGTTGTCGTCCGGCGTGATCTCGTAGAACCCGGCCCAGCCGGTGCGGATGTTGGCGTCGGCGAAGGCCGGCGCGCGCTGGACCAGTCGCTCGACCGTGGTCATCATCCAGGCGTCGTCGACGGTCTTGTCGAAGCCGGGCGCCTCGTCCGGGTTGCCCATCCCGAACAGGAAACCGCCACTTTCGGGGTGGAAGTAGAGCCCCGAGGCAAACTCGATGGTCATCGGCAAATCCGGCGGCAGGGCGTCGAATGGCTCGGTGACGAAGCTCATTCGGCGGGACGGGTCGATCGGCAAATCCACGCCGGCCAAGGCACCGACCTGCCGCGTCTGCGGCCCGGCGCAGAGGATCACCAGCGGCGTGGCGACGCGGATCCCGTCGGCCGTCGTTACCGAGGTCACGCGCCCGCCTTCGACCGCGATCCCGACCACCGCGCAGTCCTCCTCGATCGCGACGCCGAGGCGGCGGGCGGCTCGGGCGTAGCCCATCGTCGCCTGGTAGGTGTCTACCCACCCGTCCTCGGGGCAAACGGTGCCGCCGACGACATCCCCCAGTTCGACGTGGGGGTTCAGCATCGCGATCTCGTCCGGCGTCACCCAGCGCGCCGGGACGCCGAGGCGTTGCTGAAGCGCGAGGTTGGCGCGGAAGACGGGCTCCTGCTCCGGCTCGGTGAGCAGGAAGAGGTAGCCTTGCTGCCGCAACCCGATCTCGGACCCGAAGCGGTCCGCGAAGGTTTCCCAGACGCGGACGCTGTGGGCGGCGAGGCGGACGTTGGTTTCGGTGGAGAACTGCTGCCGGATGCCGCCGGCGGCGTCGGCGGTCGCGCCGCGGCCGACGGCGTCGCGTTCGAGGACCAAAACGTCCGTCAGACCTTGCACGGCCAGCTCGTGGGCGATGGCGCAGCCCATGATCCCGGCGCCGACGATGACGACTTCGGCGGTGGTGTGCAACGGTCGGCCCTCTCGCAACGCATCGACACGCCGTCGTTCCGCTCGTCCCGTCGTTTTCGGGGTAGCGAAGGTTCACTCGCCCGCGGGCGACGTTTGAGCGCCGACGCTGGCGCGGCAGACGATTCTTCGCCCCGCTCAACCTGACGGCAGGGGGCGCCCCGCATCTCGGCCGCGTCTAGGCCCGAGCCTGGCGCACGACCTCCCGCAACTGGTCCAGGTGGCCGCGGCCGTGCCCAATGCCGAGCAGTTGCCGTCCGACGGCGTTGACGGGACCGAGCCGGGGTGCCGTCACGGTGGTCAGGGAAAGGTTTGGCCGGTCCGGCCAGGCTTGGAGGAAGCCGAGCGTCATGCGGCGGCTCTCGGCCAACCGTTGACGCACCTTGGCCATCGAGTCGAGCAGTTCCCACGGGGTCTCGAAGCGGAGGCGGTCGCCCGTCTCGACGCCGCGGGCCAGGGTTACCCCGTTCGCGGCCGCTTCTTCCAACCCGGCAGTCACGTGCGCGACGAGGTGCCCGATGGTCCAGCCGTTGCCGTCCGGGTCGTCGGACGCTGGATCCTTGGGCACGAAGGTCGCGGCGGGTTCCCCGGCATCGGCGACGATCGCGTCCATGGCGTCATAGAGGTCGCCGACGACCCGGACCAGGTCGGCGTGGGCGAACCGGGCGACGATCTCGGCGTAGGGTCGATCGCCTCGGAACGCGGGGGCCAGGTCGAGGTCGGCCAGGGACGGCGGCGAGGAATCCATCGTGGGCGGTTCTCCTTGGCCTGGCAATGACGGACTATTCGAGAACGAGCAGGTCGCGGGTCGCCTCGTTGAGGCGTTCGCCGCCGGTGGCGGTGCAGACGACGGCGTCCTCGATTCGGACGCCGAAGCGGTCCGCCAGGTAGACGCCGGGCTCGTCGCTGAAGACCATCCCTTCCGCCAGCGGCATCGTGTTGCCGGAGACCAGATACGGTTCTTCGTGGACTTCCAGGCCGAGGCCGTGGCCGACGCGGTGGATGAAGGCGTCCCCGTAGCCTTCGGCGGCAATCAGATTGCGGGCGACGCGGTCCAGTTCCTGGCATTCGACACCGGGGCGGACCGCGTCCAGGGTCGCCTGATTGGCGCGCAGCACCAGGTCGTAGACGCGCCGGAACTCCGGCTCCGGTTCGCCGACATGCACGGTCCGAGTGACGTCGGAGAAATACCCTTCGAGGGTGCCGCCCCAGTCGAAGACGACGGCGTCTCCCGGTTGGATCACCCGGTCGCCGGTGTGGTGGTGGGGCGAGGCGGAGTTCGGGCCGCTGGCGCAGATGCCCCAGTTGGCGACGACGCCGTTGCCGCGGGTCAGCGCGGATAGGCGGTCGATCGCCTCGGCCTCGGTCTGGCCGGAGAGCGGCCGGGTGACGAACTCGGCCCAGGCCTCGTCGGTACGGCGACCGACTTCGCGCATCAAGGCCACCTCGCGGGCGTCCTTGAGCATCCGCAACGGGCGCAGGATCTCGGTGGCGCCCAGCCAGCGGGCGCCCGGGATCGCGGCCTGGAGCTTGAGCAGGAACGCGGTCCAGAGCTGATCGCCGACCGCGACCACATCGGGGGACCCGGCCAAACCGGCGACGATCGCCGTCGGCGGCTCGGTCTCGGTCCAGACGTGGAGGGCAAAGAGGTCACGCCGGTCGGCCAAGAGCGGGGCTTCGAGGGTCGGCACAACGATGGCCGGGTCGCCTTCGGCGGGCAAGACCAGCATCGTCAACCGCTCGCTGGTGTGGGCGTTGTAGCCGGTCAGGTAGAAAAAGTCGGCCGATGGACCGACCAGCAGCGCGTCCGCGCCGTGGCGGGCCAGTTCGGCTTGGGCGCGGGCCAACCGCGCGGCGTAGACGGCCAGATCGGCGGTGGGCAGGGTCGCGGTAGGCACGGCGGGGGCGTCTCCCTCGTTCGGCGCGATGGTCCGGCGGGGGCCGATTGTAACACCGGGGGTGGGAGCGGGGGTTCGGCGGATCCGCGCGACGGAAACGCCCCGTCCCGGCGGCAAGCAGAGTGCGACAAGCGGCGACGGTGTTCAGACGCAGCGGATCGGAGGCTCCTCATGACCGGCAAACGGGCGGCGATCGGCGCGGCGATGCTCGGCGCGATCGCCTGGGGCATGACGCGGCGGGGAGCGACCGGCGGCGCCCGGCCGCACGAGTCGGAGTCGGAGGCGGCCTACCGGGCGGCGGCGCACCGGGTCCTGATCCTCGGCGGCGGATTCGCCGGCCTGGAAACCGCCGTTCGGCTCGACCGGCGCCTGCGGTCGGAACACCGGACGAGCGTGCTGGTCGTGGACCGCGACACCAACCTGGTCTTCACTCCCCTGCTCTGGAGCGTGGCCGACGGGCGGGCGGACCCGAGCGGGGCGCTGGTGCCGATCCGCGCCTTCCAGAAGGGGCGACGCTTCCACGTCTTGCACGCCGAGGTCGAAACGATCGACCTCGACCGGCGGGAAGTGACGACCTCCGCCGGCACCCGGCCCTACGACTCGCTCGTCATCGCCCTTGGCAGCATCACGGCGATCCCGGACCTGCCGGGGCTGCGGGAACACGCCCGCACCTTCACCGGACCGGGCGACGCGGTGGCGCTGCGGGACCATCTGATCGCGGCGGTCGAAGCCGCGCACCAAAGCGAGGACCCGGCCCAACGGCGGGCCTGGCTGACCTTCGTGGTCGGCGGCGGCGGCGACACCGGGGTCGAGTTGGGGGCGACGATCCACGAGTACATCGTCGGCGGGCTGCTCAAACAATACCCCTGGCTGACCGAAGAGCCGCCCCGGATCGTGGTCGTCGGCCGCGCCCAGCGCCTGGTGCCGATGAGCACGGAGCGGACATCGGCGGCGGTGCGGCGGGCGTTGGAAGGGGAAGGGATCGAGGTCCTGACCGGGACGGCGATCGAATCGGTGACGAACGACGAGGTGCGGACCAGCGATCGGACCATTCCGGCCCGGACCCTGTTCTGGGCGGCGGGGATCACGGCGCCGAAACCCGTCGTCGACTTGCCCGTCGAGCACGCACGGAACGGCGCGGTGGTCGTCGACGACCGGCTGCGGCTGCCCACGCGACCCGAGGTCTACGTCCTCGGCGACAGCGCCTGGGCGTTCGACGCGGAGACGAGGGAGCCGGTGCCGCCGACGGCGCAGGCGGCCCAACACCAGGGAGCGTACGTCGCCGATGCGATCGCGGCGGCGCTCGACGGCCGGGAGACGCCGCCGTTCCGGTTCCGCACCAAGGGTCGCCTGGCTTTGCTCGGTCACCGCACCGGGGTGGCGGAGATCGGACCGGTGGTGCTGACCGGGCGGGTCGCCTGGGTGCTTTGGCACCTCTACTACCTGGCGGAGATCCCGGCGCTCCGGAACCGGCTCAATCTGCTGGCGGACTGGACCATCAGCGCCATGACGGGGCGCCAGACGGGGCAACTCGGGCCGGTCGATCCCCGTCGGGGGCGCTCGTGAACAACGATTGGCGCGACGAATTCGCCGTCATCAACGGGGTCCGGCTGCACTGGGTCGAGGCCGGAACCGGTCCGCTCGTGGTCCTGCTCCACGGCTTTCCGGAGTTCCACTACTCCTGGCGCCACCAGATCCCCGCCTTGGCCGGGGCCGGGTTCCGGGTCGCCGCGCCGGACCTGCGCGGCTACAACCTGTCGGAGAAGCCACCGGGGGTCGCCCCCTACGGCATCGCGCACCTGACGGCGGACATCGCGGCCCTGATCGCCCACCTTGGCGAGCCGCGCGCCGTCGTGGTCGGGCACGATTGGGGCGGCGCGGTGGCCTGGCACCTGGCCGCGACCCGGCCGGAGTTCGTCGAACGGCTGGCGGTGCTGAACTGCCCGCACCCGGCGGCGCTGGCGCGGGATCTGTTCAGGCCCCGCCAGTTGCGGCGCTCCTGGTACGTCTTCGCGTTCCAGATCCCCTGGCTGCCGGAGCGCCTGTTTCGGGCGGGCAATTACGCCCTCTTGCGCCGCACCCTGCGCCGGGAGCCGATCCGCCCCGGCGCGTTCACGGACGCCGACATCGAGCGCTACGTCGAGGCGGCGGCGCGCCCAGGGTCGACCACGGCGACGATCAATTACTACCGGGCGGCGGCGCGCCGTCGCCCACGGACGATGCTGGGCGACCACTCGTCGATCGTGGCGCCGACCCTCTTGATCTGGGGCGAACGCGACGCGCATCTGGGACTGCATTTCGCCGAAGGGCTGGACCGGTGGGTGCCGGGGATTCGGGTGGAGCGGATCCCGGATGCCAGCCATTGGGTACAGAACGACGCCCCGGAGCGGGTGAACGAATTGCTGGTGGAATTCTTGGAGGAAGGCCCCGCGCCCCGGTCGTGTCCCCGGCTCCCCTGCTCCCCGGCTCCCCAACTTCGTTGATCGGAACGGCCGTGCGGTGCTACGCTGCCGCCATCGTCCCGCCCGCCGCTCGTACGGGTCGTCCGCGCCGTCGTGCGTGGGGCGTCCGGTCGGAGTTGGCGGGTCGGTTGGGGTTAACGGGATAAAACGGGATCGAGGGGGCCAGGTTGCCGACATCATTGCTGCCCACCAACGGCGCGCGGTTGCCGTTGCGCGTCGCGGTCGATCTGGACGGGGTGCTGACCGAGCATCCGGCGCCGCTGGCGCGCGCGGCCTCGGCCCGCTTCGGTCTCGATCTCCCGGAGCGGGCATTCATCGACTCGGCCGGGCTGAACGTGCCGTTGGAGGTTCGGGACTGGGTCTACTCCGACGACGGGCCGGCGGCACACCTTCGACCGTGCGGGAACGGGGTCACGTTCTTGGACGGGCTGATCGGGCGGCTCGGGGCGGACCACGTCCTGATCGTCACCGCCCGGCCGGAAGCGTCGAAAGCGATGACCGAAGCCTGGTTGGAGCGGCACGGCTTCGCTCGCTGCGGCGTGGCCTACGCCGACGACAAGGCGGCCGTCGCCCTGACCCACGGCTGCGCGGTGGCGATCGAAGACAGCCTGCGCCATGCCCGCAACTACGCCGCAGTCGGCGTGACCTGTTTTCTGCTGCCGTGCGGCGACCGCGCGGTCGACGACCTGACCGAGACGATACCCGGCGTGATCCGCGTGTCCCGATTGGAGCAAATCCTCGACCACCTGGACGACGAGCACGCCGTCGACGAGCCGGTCGGCGACGCGTCGGGCGAAGTCCTGGGCGGGACCGAACGGCCGACGGTGGTGATCAGCGACGCCATCCACCCGGTGGCGCGGGCACGGTTCGCGCGCCACGCGACGGTGGTCGACGTCGACGGCACCGACCGCGCCGCCTTGCTCGTCGCGGTCGCCGGCGCCGACGCGCTGGTGGTCCGCAGCGAGACCGACGTCGACGCCGAGGTGCTGCATGCCGGACCGCGCCTGCGGGTCGTCGCCCGAGCCGGCGCGGGCGTCGACAACGTCGACCTCGGGGCGGCGACGCGGTCCGGGGTGCTTGTGCTCAACGCGCCGGGGGCGAACCGGTTCTCGGCCGGGGAGCACACGATCGCGCTGCTGCTGGCGATCACCCGCCAGATTCCGGGCGCCAACGCCTCCACCCACGCCGGGAAGTGGGAGCGCAAAAAGCAGCGCCCGATCGACCTCCGGGGGCGCACCGTCGGCATCGTCGGTTTGGGTCGGGTCGGGGCGGTGGTCGCGCAACGACTGCGGGCCTTCGAGATGACCGTGATCGCCCACGACCCGTACCTGGCTCCCGCCCGGTTCGCCGAGTTAGGCGTGGATCCGGTCTCCTACGAATCGCTGCTGGCGCGCTCCGACGTGGTCACGTTCCACGTCCCGGCCAACGACGAGACCCGCCACATGCTCGACGCGGCGGCGATCGCCCGGTTGAAGCCGGAGGCCATCGTGCTCAACGTCGCCCGCGGCGAGGTGGTCGACCAGGCGGCGCTGGCCGAAGCCCTGCAGAGCGGCCGGGTGCTCGGCGCCGGGGTGGACGTGTTTCCCGAGGAGCCGTGTACCGCCAGCCCCCTCTTCGGGTTGCCGAACGCGGTGGTGACGCCCCACATCGGCGGTTCGAGCATCGAGGCGCTGGCCGCGGTCGGCGAGGTGATCAGCACCTCGACCTTGGCGGCGCTGCGCGGGGAAGCGGTCGCCAACGCGGTCAACCTGCCGGCGGCCACGGTCGACGCTCCGGAACTGCGCCGGTTGACGACGGTGGCCGGCGCGGCCGGTCACCTGCTGGCGGTGTTGCAGCCGGAACGCCCGGCGTTCTTCGAGGTCTCGGTGCGCGGCCAGGTGCCGGCCGACGTGGTCGAGCACGTCACGGCGGCGGCACTCAGCGACGCGCTGCAACGCTGGACGGCGCGCCGGGTGACGCCGGTCAACGCCCGGCTGGTCGCGGAGGACGCGGGCCTGCTGGTCCGCGCCACCCAGCGCGACACCGAGGCGACGGTGCTGCCGAGCTTCTCGTTCGAGGTTCGCGGCGGCGGCCACGGCCACGACCAGGCGCCGCACCATGTGACCGTGTCGTGGGACCGGGCCTCGGCCGGCATCGTCGAGGTCGACCGCTTCTCGCTGGAGCGCGACCTGGCCGGCGATGTCCTGATCACCCACCACACCGACCAGCCGGGCGTGATCGGCCGTTTGGGCACGATCCTCGGCAACCACGGCGTCAACATCGCCGGGATGCAGGTCGGCCGCCACCAGCGCGGCGGCGAGGCGCTGATGGTGACCAACGTCGACGACGAGATCCCGGAGGCGGCCCTCGTCGAGATCAAGGCGATCCCGGGGGTGGGAACGGCGTACGTTGTCTCCTTGCCCCAGGCGGAAGGGCGCGGCAACCACGCGGCGCAGTTGGCGCTGCTGGGGACGTAGGCCTGTCTTTGGCAGACCCCGCCGGTGGAAGGCCGTGGGGCCGAGGCCGCATCTCCAATGGGATGGGGGGCCGGCAACCGCTCCTCGTCATGCTGAGCGAAGCGAAGAACCTCCTGCCGCGGCAGCCTCCCTCGACCAAGCAACGTCGCCCGTGGGAGGGAGATGCTTCGCTTTCCACGGAACGACCCAGACGTTGGCATCCGTGTCCGACGCAGAAACGGCAAGGTCATCCCATGCGCACCAGGTTCCACTACGGCTGGGTGGTCGTCGGCGTCACGGCGCTGGCGCTGCTCGTCGCGGCCGGGGTGCGGTCGGCGCCGGGGGTGCTGATCAAACCGCTGGAGGACGATTTCGGCTGGGGCCGGGCGGCGATCTCGTTTGCCGCCTCGATCGGCTTGCTCTTGTTCGGGTTGGCCGGGCCGCTCACGGGCGCCGTGATGGGCCGGTTTGGGCCGCGCCGGATCCTGACCGCCGGGTTGGTCGTCGCCGCGGGCAGCACGGCGCTCGGGGCGACGATGGGGTCGCTCTGGCAACTGACGGTCTACTGGGGCATCCTGGGCGGGATCGGCACCGGGTTGGCCGGGACCGTGATCGGGGCGGCGGTGGCGACCCGCTGGTTCGTCGCCAAGCGGGGCTTGGTGGTCGGCATCTTCGGCGCGGCGACCTCAGCCGGCCAGCTGATCTTCGTGCCGCTCTTGATGTGGATCGTGACGACGTTCGATTGGCGGGCGGCGGCCTGGACCCTGGCGATCGCGGCGGCGGCGTTGGTCCCGCTCGCTTTCGTGCTGATGCGGGACGACCCGGCGGCGGTCGGGATCGAACCCTACGGCGGACCGGCGCCGAAGGCCGACGGACCGGCCGGCGGGACCTGGGAAGCGATGGGGCGCGCGGTGCGGGCGCCGGACTTCTGGTTGCTGGCCGGCAGCTTCTTCGTCTGCGGCGCCACCTCGAACGGGATCATCGGCACCCACTTCATCGCCCACTCGCTCGACCACGGGATCGCCGAAGCGACGGCGGCCGGGACGCTGGCCCTGATGGGGGCGATGAACTTCGTCGGCACCCTGACCTCGGGCTGGCTGACGGATCGCCAGGACCCGCGCCGCCTGCTGGCGATCTACTACGTCTTTCGCGGCGCCTCGTTGGTGCTGCTGCCGTTCGTGACCGGCTACGCCGGGTTGGCGGTCTTCGCGATCCTCTTCGGCCTCGACTACATCGCGACGGTGCCGCCGACGGTCGCGCTGACCGCCGATTTGTTCGGACGGCGGCACGTGGCGGCGGTCTACGGTTGGATCTTCTTCGCCCACCAGGTCGGGGCGGCGGCGGCGGCCTACCTGGGCGGGGTGGCGCGGGAGTGGCTCGGCGACTACAACGCGGCCTTCTTCGCGGCCGGGGTGCTGGCGGCGCTGGGCGGCCTGCTGGCGTACCGGATCGACCGCTCCGGGGACCGTGTGGTGGCGGTGCCGGCGGCGGCGGGGGCGTAGTCTGTTGCCAACGGGACCGAGTTGAGGCAGCGCGATCGCCACGCCGAAGGCGTGTGGCTCGGGTTTCTCGGCGTCGTGCTGTTTTCGTTCTCGTTGCCGGCGACGAAGGTGGCGGTGCCGGAACTCGGCGTGGCGGTGGTCGGCGTCGGCCGGGCCGTCGTGGCGGGGCTGCTGGCGGCGGTGGTGCTGGCGATCCGGAGGGAGCGGCCACCGGAGCGGCGGCATTGGCCCGGCTTGGCGATCGGGGCGCTCGGGATCACGGTCGGGTTTCCGGTGTTGACGGCGCTGGCACTCCAAGAGGTGCCCGCCGCGCACGGGGCGGTGGTGGTCGGTCTGCTCCCGGCGGCGACGGCGGTGATGGCGACGCTGCGGGCCGGGGAACGGCCGCCCCGATTGTTCTGGCTGGCCTGCGGCGCCGGGGTGGTCGCGGTGCTGCTCTTTGCGGCGGCGGAGGGAGCGGGGCAACCGCAACCGGCCGACGCCCTGCTCGGCCTGGCGGTGGTCTCCGCCGCGATCGGCTACGCCGAAGGGGGGCGGATCGCGCGGGAGATCGGCGGCTGGCGGGTGATCTGCTGGACGGTGACCCTGGCGGCGCCCGTGCTGGCGCTGCCGGTCGGGTTGATCGCGGCGCGGGACGGGCTGGAGGCCGGGCCGAGGGCGTGGGCCGGGTTCGCCTACCTCTCCGTGGTCAGCATGTTCCTGGGGTTTTTCGCCTGGTACCGGGGGTTGGCGTTGGGCGGGGTGGCGCGGGTCGGCCAGACGCAGTTGGCGCAGCCGGTGTTGACGCTGGTCTGGTCGGCCCTGTTGCTAGGCGAGACGATCCGGGCGCGGACCGTCGTCGCGTCGGTGCTGGTGATCGGGAGCGTCTGGTTGACCCGGTTGGCGTGGCGACCGGGAGCAAGCCCTCATCCCGGCGCACGCCCTCACCCCGGCCCCGAGGACCACCGCCACCCCCGCCCAGAGGACACCCGGGTACCCTCTCGGTGGCGGTGGCCTTCAGGCTGAGGGGAGGGATTCCCCCACCGCGCCCAAACTCTCGTCCAGAATCGCCACCAGCTCGTCCACCTGCTCCCGCGTGATCGTCAGCGGTGGCGCGTAGAGCAGGTGATCGCCCAAGGCGCCGTCGACGGTCCCGGTGCCGGGGTACGACACCAGGCCGCGTTCGAGGGTGGCGGCGCCGGCGCGACTGGCCACCTGCCATTCCCGGGGAAAGGGGCGTTTCGTGGCGCGGTCCCGGACCAGTTCGACGCCGCCGAGGAGGCCGAGGCCGCGGACGTCGCCGATCATCGCGTGGCGGGTTTTCAAGCCCTCCAAGCGATCACCCAGATACGACCCGGTGGCGGCGGCGTTGGCAATCAGCTCGTGGTCGAGCACGTAGCGGAGAACGGCGGCGCCGGTGGCGCAGGAGAGCGGGTTGCCGGCGCTGGTGTGGCCGATGACGAAACTCTTGCCCCGGCGCCGGACCTCGCCGACGATCTCGGGTTTGACCAGAACGGCGCCGAGCGGGGCGTAGCCGCCGGCGATGCCCTTGGCGCAGGCGATCAGATCCGGCGCCACGGCCCAATGATCGAGCGCGAAGGCGCGGCCGGTGCGCCCAAAGCCGGTCATCACCTCGTCCGCGATGAAGAGCACGTCGTGGCGGTCGCAGTTCTCGCGGATGCGGGCGAAGTAGCCCGGCGGCGGGACGGCGGCGCCGAGGGTGGCCCCGACCACCGGCTCGGCAACGAAGGCGGCGACGTTCTCCGCCCCGACCTGGCCGATCACCCGCTCCAGGTGGTCGGCGCAGGAGCAGTCGCACGGCGGGCAGGGGCGGCCGAGCCAGCACCGATACGGAAAACAGGGCGGGATGTGCTCCGCGTGTGGCAGCGCGGCGGAGTACGGCAGCCGCCGCCCGGCGTTGCCGCCCCAGGCCAGCCCGGCCAGCGTCGAGCCGTGGTAGCCGCCCCAGCGCCCGATCACGACGTGCTTGCCCGATTTGCCGCGGTCTCGGTGGTACTGCAACGCGATCTTGTGGGCGTTTACACGTTGCGCCCTTGATCGAGTTGACCTGGACGTCCGAGGACGCGGCCGGGGTGGCCGCCGACTAACGCGACGAGACCGGCGGGGGCCAACGCCCGCCGGTCTCGCACTTCCCCAAGGAGGGAACCGTGATGACTTCGCCCACGCAGCGTAGCGCCAACCATGAGTCGCCGTCAACAACGCAAGGGAAGGGGGAGCGGTGGTTGAAGCTGACGGCGGGGATTCACGACAAGCTGGTCGCCCTCCAAGACCCGTCCGCGATTGCGGTCTACCTGGCCATCGCCCGCCGCGCCGACGGTCCCGGCGGTTCCTGGGACATGAGCGTCGAGACCGTGGCCCGCGAATCCGGGATCAAGCCGACGGCGGCGCGGCGGGCCATCGGGGTGCTGGTGGCCAAGGGGTTCAT
>CADCWE010000006.1 GCA_902806325.1 uncultured Thermomicrobiales bacterium
TGCGTCCACGCCGGTGTACCGTGCCGGTGTTCCATCCACCCCGGACGATCCAGGATCGGATCCACGCATGCCGATCAGCCCGCTTCCCGAGCCGCCCCGCCGTCCGGTTGCGATCACGTCGCGGGCGGTGCCGGCGGAGAACGCGTTCCCGCCGCTGCCTCGACCGTTGACCCCGTTGGTCGGGCGCCGGAGCGAGATCGCCGCCGTGACCGCGCTGGTCGGCGAGGGGGCACGCCTCCTGACGTTGACGGGTCCCGGTGGCGTGGGCAAAACGCGGGTAGCGCTGGCGGTCGCCACCGACCTGAAGAGGGCGTTCGACGACGGCGCGGTGTTCGTCTCGTTGACCGAACTCGCCGAGGCGGGGCTGGTCCCCGGCGCGGTGGCGCGGGCGTTCCGGGTTCGGGGCGGCGACGAGGCGACCTTTGAGGCCCTCTTGATAAACGCGGTCGGCGACCGGCGGATCCTTCTCGTTCTGGACAACGTCGAACACGTTCTCGACGCGGCCCCCTTCGTCGCTCGATTGGTTGCCGCCTGTCCGAGCTTGGTCGTGCTCGCAACCAGCCGGGCACCGATGCGGGTCGCGGGGGAGCAAGAGTTCGCGATCCCGCCGCTGCCCGTGGATGGGTTGGACCAAGCGTCCGATTCCGACCGGTCGGACGCGGTCGCGTTGTTCGTCCAACGGGCGCGAACGGTGGACCCGACCTTTGTGCTCTCCGAGAACGATCCGCGCGACGTCGCCACCATCTGCCGCCGCTTGGATGGGCTGCCGCTCGCGATCGAACTCGCCGCCGCCTGGTCCAAATTGCTGCGCCCGAAGGCGCTTCTGGAGCGCCTGAACGCCCGGTTCGATCTGCTCACCAGCGGTCCCCGAGACCTGCCGGACCGCCTGCGAACGATGCGCGCGGCCATCGCCTGGAGCTACGACCTCCTTGCGCCGCCGGAGCGGGCAGCGCTGCGTCACCTGGCCGCGTTCGTGGGCGGCTGGACCCTGGAGGCGGCCGAGGCGGTGGCGGTTGTGGGGAACCCTGACCGGCCCCCCACCCCCTCGGTCTTCGACCTCCTCACCGCCCTCGTCGATCAGAGTCTGGTCCAACGGATGGGCGGCGGCGACGATCCCCGGTTCGGGATGCTGGAAACGATCCGGGCGTTCGCGTGCGACGAAGCGGAGGCGGCTGGCGAGAGCGAGACCACCCGGCGGCGGCACGCCATCTATTTCGCCGGGCTCGCCGAGGCGGCCTCGCCACGCCTGCCCGGGGTGGAACGGCCGGCGACGCGCGACTGGCTGCGGGGAGAAGTCGCCAACCTGCGCGCCGCGCTCGCCTGGGCAATCGAGCGGCACGAGACGGACATGGCGGCGCGGTTGGCGGTGGCCTTGTTCGTCCACTGGTTCACCGTCGGCGACCGGCGCGACGGGCGGCGGTGGCTGGCGACGACGCTGGCGATGCCCGACGGCGACCCGGTGCTCCGAGCCGATGCGTTGTTCGCCGCCTCCGCGCTTGCTTCCGCCGCCGGCGATCAGGCGGAGGCAGCTGCGCTGGCAGCCGAAAGCCTGTCGGTGGCCGTGACGGCGGACCACCGCCTCGGGGTCGTCCGCGCGCTGGACGCCCAGGCGACGGTCGCGGAGCGCGACGACCGGTTGGACGACGCGGTTAGGCACTACCAGGAGGAGCTCCGCCTGGCGCGGGAGACGGGCGAGCCATTCTGGATCGCCCTCGCGCTGACGAGCCTCGCCGACGTCACGCTCCGGCTCGGCGACCGCGATCGAGCGGCGCACCTCGCCGCCGAAGCAATGGGCCGGTGGCGGACGATCGAGCACCCGTGGGGGACGGCGCTCGCGCTGGGCACCCTCGGCGCGGTGGCAATGGCGGGCGACGACCCGGCGCGTTCGGCGGGGTTCTACGCCGCCAGCCTGGACGCATGGATCACCGTCGGTGATCCGGGCGGCATCGGCGGAAGCCTGGTCGGGTTGGCGAGGATCGCGGCTGCCGTCGGCGAGCTGGAGCGGGCGGCGCGCCTGCTGGGCGCGGCGCGGGCGCTGGGAGATACGGTTGGCGTCGGCCATCTCACACGGAACGAGGGCGAAACGCGCACGCAGGCGATGGTCGAGGCCCGGCTCGGCGGCCCGGCGCTCGCCGCCGCGGTCGCCGAAGGGCGGGCGCTCGGAACGGCTGCGGCGATCGCCGAAGGGCACGCGATCGTCCGAATGACCGCCGAGCGGGCTAACGACCGCGTCGCCGCGCCCCCCACGCCGCTACTGCCGGGCGGCTTGAGCGAGCGGGAGGCCGAGGTGCTACGCCTGACGGCGCGCGGGCTGACCACCGCCGCGATCGCCGAGCGCCTGTACCTCAGCCCGAACACCGTCCATGCCCACCTGCGCCGTATTTACCGCAAGCTCGGCGTCGGCTCCCGCGCGGAGGCGACCCGCTTTGCGCTCGACCACGGCCTGGCCTGAGACCGAGCCGACACCACCCGGTTAAGTCACCGCCCCCCAATCCGGTGGGCGGCACCCGCGATTAACCGGGGCGATTAACCCCGTTTCCCGATAGGACCGACCGCTTCGGCTCCCTACTCTGGGCACCGTGGCGACGCCACGTCCGGACGGTGCGGACCCGACGACTCCACCGCTTGCCAAGGAGCAACGCCCGTGAACGATTCGCTCGCGGTCGCCCACCCGCGACCACCTCGCCCGCCATTCTTTAGCCCGCGCCGATCGGCGCGGCACGCCGTGGCGGCTCCCGCCGACGCTGCCACCTATCGCGACCGGTCTGACCGGGGCGTCACCAGCCCAGACGTGTGGCGCATCGTCGCCTGGGGGCGTCTCCTGATCGGTGCCGTGCTCCTGGCGGTGCTGGGCGGCGGTCTGACCGCCGCGCCGGCCGGAGCGCAGGGGGACGGGGCCGGTTCGCTCGTCGTCTACACCTACGCCTGCCCCACGGGGTGGGACCGCCAGGATATCGCGGCCTGCCGCGAGAACCCGCAAGCGGGCGTGGGCTACACCGCCGTCCAGGTCGGCCAGGACCAGGGCGTCGCCGCCGAAACCGACGCCGACGGCGTCGCGACCATCGCGCTCGACGGCCTGACCCCGGGCGACCTCGCCCTGATTCAAGACCTGCCCGCCGGCTACGGCCCCGAGTTCGTCGTCGAATGCTCCCAGGATTACGTCTACGGCGACGGCGCGATCACGCTGACCAACGTCAGCGACGGCGCCTTCGTCACCTGCGAGTGGTTCACCATCCCGACCGCCGGCCCCGGCGGCGACGGGTCGATCACGATCGAGAAATTCGCCTGCCCCAAAGATTGGGGCGGTGAGGACTACCAATCCTGCCGCGCCAACCCGCAACCGGGGGTGAGCTTCACGGCCGTCGCCGCCGGCCAGGATAACGGCGTCGGCGGAACCACCGACGCCAGCGGGGTCGTCTCGTTCCCGCTCTTCCCCGCCGACCTGCCCGGCGACGTGTCCGTCGTCGAGCATCCGCCCGCCGGATACGCGACCTTCGAGGTCGCCTGCGAGATCGAACCGGGCATCGCCGCCGACTACGACCGTACCGAGACCGGGATCGTGCTGCACGGATTAGAAGCCGGCGACGAAATCGCCTGTGCGTGGTTCAACATTCCGGCCGGGGACCCGACGCCCGATCCCACCCCGACCAGGGCACCGGCCCCGGTCGTCGGCAAACTGCCGAACACCGGCATCGGCAGCGTCAACCAAAACCAGCCCACCATCGGCGGTGTGCTGCAGATCCTTGGCGCGGTCGGCTGCCTGGTCACCGCCGCCACGTTCGCGGCCCTGCGCCTCCGCCGCGCCTAACCCCCGCGTCCGCGGGCCACCATTCCTCCCCATCCGGCCCTCGGTGGCGCTCGCGGCCATCGCGCCGCGAACGGCACCGGGCGCCGGTCCAACGAAAGGGTCACCTCGTGCGAACCCTCGAAACCCTGTATGTCGAATCGCTCGTTTGGCGGCCACCGGTCGAATCGCGCGATCGGTACGAACTCGTCGCGGGCGGCGTCCCCGTCGCCACGATGGACGCGCCGCGCCGCGGCCCGGCGTGCGCCGATGGCCCCAACGGGCGTTGGATGTTCAGCCGGCCGGGTTTCTTCCGCCGCCAGGTCGTCGTCCGCACGGTCGGCGGCGACGAGCCGGTGGCGACCTTCGACCGGATTTGGACCGGCGGGGGCACCGTCGCGACGGCCACGGGTGCCCGCTTCCGCTGGCGGGCGACGAACTTCCGGCGCTCGTGCTGGGTCTGGCGGGGCATGGACGGCAACGAACCCGTCCGCTTCGCCCGCGGCCGTGGCCGGACGGCGGACGTGACACTTGCGCCGGACGCCGCCGCCGTGCCGGAGGTGCCGCTGTTGATCAACCTGGGGTGGTATCTCCTCCTGGTCCACGCCAACGCCGAACCGGACAGCACCTACGCCGCCCTGTTCGGCGCGGCCGGATCGTAAGCCCCACGGCGATGGCATCGCACCCTCGATTTCGCGTCCCTCACTGCTCTAAGGAGATCCGTCGTGCGCGCTCGTCTGCTGCTCCTCTTGCTGGTCGCCGTCGTCGGCGCCGCCTCGGTCCCCGTCGCTTCCACCTGGGCGACGACCTTCGAGCCAACCGCGACCGCGACCGCCACCGCCACCGCCACCACCCCGCCGGATACTCCGGCGGGGGATCAACTCGCCTGGGTACTCGGAACGCTCGATGCCCCGGAGACGTTGTCCGTCGCCGGGATGGCCGCCCATCTCGCCCCCGGATCGGCGGCGGCGGCGCCGCCGCAGGACGCCATCGCGGCGACCGTCGCGTTCGCCAATGCCGGTTCTCCATTCGCGATCGAACGGATCGAGCCGGGCGCCACGGCGACCGAGGTCGCCGCCGTCGTCCGCGCCCGGACGGGCGAGCGATACCTGGTCGGCGTGGTCGTGGAACCGGCGCCACCGCACCGCATCCTCGATCTGGTCATCGAGCCGGCTCCGGATCCGGGCAGCCCACCGGTCGCGGTCGGGACGTGGGCCGAGCTCGACGCCGCGCTGACCGGGCTGGCGTCCGCGACCGGCTTCCTGGTCGCCGAGGTCACGGACGGCGCCTGCCGCCCGGTCCACGCGGTTGGCGCGGACCGGCCTCTGGCGGTCGCCTCGGCGATAAAACTCTACATCCTCGGCGCTCTGGCCGACGCGGTCGAACGCGGCGCAGCCACCTGGGACGAACCGCTGGCGATCCGTGAGGAATGGAAAAGCCTGCCCGCCGGGGATCTGCGGCTGGCACCGGCGGGGACCGCATTCACCCTCCGCGAGTACGCGGCCCAAATGATCTCGGTCAGCGACAACACCGCCACCGACCACCTCCTGTTCCGCCTCGGCCGCGACACCGTGGCCGCGTTCCAGGCCGAGATGGGCCACGCCGACCCGACCCTCAACTCCCCCTTTCCGTCCACCCGCGAGATCCTCTCGCTCCAGTTCGCGGCACCGGCTGCCCAACGGGACGCGTACGCCGACGCGTCTCCTGGTGAGAAACGGCGCCTGCTTGCGGAGGCGGCACGGATCCCACTCGACGTCGCCTACGCCGCCGTGGAAGCCGCCACCACCGCGCCGTCCCCCGCACCGGGCCGGATCGACGCCGTGGAATGGTTCGCCACCAGCGAAGACCTCTGCCGGGCGATGGCGTCGCTGGCAGAGCGGGCCGCGCGCCCGGGGCTGGTGCCCGTGCGGGAAATCCTGGCCATCAACCCCGGGCTTGCCCTGGACCCCGCGACCTGGACCGAGACCGGCTACAAGGGCGGCTCGGAACCCGGTGTCCTCAATTTGACCTGGCTGCTGCGCCACGCCGACGGTCGCCGGTTCGTCCTCACCGCCACCTTCAATAACCCGGACGGTCCGGTCGACGAATCCGCCGCCAGCGCGCTGATGGCCTCGGCCGTGGCACTGCTCGAGCACTCGTCGGAAGGCGGGAGTCGCAATTAACCCGTTGGCCCTCGGCGAGGAGGCCGTGCCCAATCTGTCCCGCTGCCGACTCCGTCCTCCCGCCGCTCCGCCTCCCCGACCCCGTTTGACGCCCGTTTCCCCCTCTGCTACTGTGCGGCACCGCCACCGGTACGAGATTGCGGCGGCCAGACGGGTTTCCGTTTCAGACCGGCATCGACCAACGAGAGGAGCGGACCATGACCGGGCACGACGAGGCACGACCGGGTTCCGACGACCGGCAACGGTTCTTGATTTCGCGGCGGGCGCTGCTGGGCGGCGCCGTCGGCGCCTCGATGCTCGCGGTCGGACCGGGTCTCCCCGGCTCCGCCGGGGCCGCCCCGCGCACCAGCGGTCGGGTGGTTACCCGCCTGGGCCAGGACGCCGAGTCCTCGATCCTGATCGGCACCCTCGGCGAGGCGAAGACGATAAACCCGTTCGTCACCGATGAGTCCGAGGGCGACTGGCGCTGCAAGATGCTCTTCGACGAGTTCGTGCGGCCCAACCCCGAAACCTACGCCGCCGAACCCGGCCTCGCCGCCTCCTGGGAGATCCAGGATCTGGTCTTCACGTTCACCCTCCAGCCGAACGCAAAATTCTCCGACGGCGCCAACGTCACCGCCGACGACGTGAAGTTCACCATCGAGGGCCTGCTCCGGCCGGAAACGGCCTCGACCCGCGCGGTCAAGTTCGCCGTTATCGAGGGCGCCGAGGCGTTCGTCGCCGGCGACGCCGGCGAGGTCTCCGGGATCGAGGTGGTCGACCCGAAGACAGTCCGGATCACGCTCTCCAAACCGGAGGCGCCGTTCCTCTACAACCTGCGCTACGTCTTCGTCGCCCCGAAGGCGGCGCTGGAAGGCAAGGACCTCAGCATCGCCTCGACCGAGGAGTACTTCCGCACGCCGGTCGGCGCCGGGCCGTACGTCTTCGAGAGCTGGCAGTCCGGCGGCGACTTCGTCGCCACCGCCAACCCCCACTTCTGGGAGGAAGGGAAGCCGGCGATCCAGACCCTGACCCACCGCGTGATCGCCGACTCCGCCGCTCTGGTCAACGCGCTCCAGGCCGGCGACATCACCGGCTCGCTCTACCCAGCGCCGACGCTGGCCGAGCAGCTGGAATCCAACCCCGACCTCCAGATCCTGGTCCCGCCGTTCAACTCGCCCAACGGCACCTTGTTCAACTGCCGCGAGGCGCCGCTGGACGATCCCCGGGTCCGCCGCGCGATCGCGATGGCGGTCAACGTCGAGGAGTACGTCGCCTCGTCGCTGCTCGGTCTCGGCACCGCCGGCCTGGGGCCGATCGCGCCGGACAGTTGGGCCTACGACCCCAACCTGACCCCGATCCCTTTCGATGCGGAAGGCGCCAGGGCGCTGTTGGCGGAGGCGGGTGTCGCCGAGGGCACCGAGCTGTCCATGCTTTGCAACGCCGGCAACGTGCTGCGCGAGGACTGGCTGATCCGCTGCCAATCGGACCTGGAAGCGGTCGGGATCACGCTCAACGTGGAATTCATCGAGTGGGCGTCGCTCGTCCAGCGGGTCCAGGAAACGCGGGACTACCAGATGGTCGGCGCCGACTTCCTGGGCGTCACCGCCGAGCCGAGCGAACTGTGGGACCAGTTCCACTCTACCTCCTCCGGCAACCACGCCGGCTACGAGAACCCGGACCTCGACGCGCTGCTGGACCAGGCCCGGGAAACGCTGGACCAGGAAGCGGCGAAGCCGATCTACGCCGAGATCCAGGCGATCCTGATGCGGGACCTGCCGTTCCACTGGGCATGGTACCGGCCGTTCATCCACGTCATGCGCGCCGACGTCGGCGGCTTCACCGGCAGCAACCTGGAAGGTGGCGTCTTCCGCACCCTGCCGGAGTTCGTGCCGGGGGCGCCGCAGGCGTAAGGCGGTTAATGAACGGGAGGTCGGTAGACCTCCCGAGTCGCGCCGGCGCGGGCGTCAGCGCCTGCGTCGGCGCGGCGCTACCGTTCGACCGTCCCGCGTCGTCCCCCATCATCGCGAACGAACGGGAGGGACGACGGTGCCCCCTCACGATCCGCTCCCTCTTCGCGCAACCACCACCCAGACTGCGTCATGACCGGCGCCACCGCCGCCTACCTGCTGCGTCGGGTGCTGCTGCTGGTGCCGCTGGCGCTCGGGCTCAGCATCCTGATGTTCGGCCTGATCCACGCCGCCCCGGGCGACCCGGTGCTGGCGTTGCTCGGGCCGCAGGCGGCGGCCAACCCGCGGTTCCTGGAACAGGCCCGCGCCAACTACGGCCTCGACGACCCGTTGCCGATCCAGTACCTCCACTGGCTCGGCAACGTCGTCCAGGGCGATTTCGGTCGCTCCTACGCCTTCAACAACGTCCCCGTGCTGGAACTGATCGGACAGCGCGCGACGGCCACCCTCCAGCTCCAAGGGGTCGCGCTGGCGATCGCGCTCCTGATCGCGGTCCCGGTCGGGATCCTCTCGGCGACGCGGCAGTACTCGACGACCGACAACCTGGTCACCATCGGCTCGTTCGTCGGCCTGGCGCTGCCGAACTTCTGGCTGGCGCTGCTGCTGCAGATCTGGCTCGCGGTCGAACTCGGCTGGCTGCCGACCCTCAGCGCCGGCCAGGCCAAGGTGCCGTGGCCGGGCCGGCTGGAATACTTCGTGATGCCGGTCGCGGTCGCCGCGCTGCCCAGCGTCGCCTACTACGCCCGCTTCATGCGCTCGGCGATGCTGGAAGTCGTCGGCCAGGACTACGTCCGCACCGCGCGGGCGAAGGGGATCGGGCCGCGCGGCGTGCTCTACGGCCACGCCCTGCGCAACGCCTTGATCCCGATGGTGACGGTGATCGGCCTCCAACTGCCGCAGATCCTGGGCGGCACCGTCATCATCGAGCAGATCTTTGCCTGGCCCGGTCTGGGCGATTTGGCGTTTCAGGCGATCACGCGGCGCGACTACCCGGTGATCCTCGCGGTGACGATGATCTCCGGCATCGCGGTGATGGTCGCCAGCGTCCTGACCGACCTCGCCTACGTGCTGGTCGATCCGCGGGTGAAGCTGACGGGGCATCAGTAGGGTCTGGGGGACGGGACGATGGTCGCGACGGCGGAGCTTGAGGTCGGACGGGAGGACGTGCGGGGCGGCGGGTTGGGGCGGTTGCCGCCGAAGCGGCGGTTTCCGCTGGCGCGGCGGTTCGCCCGCAACAAGCTGGCGGTGGCTGGGCTGGCGACGATCCTGGTGCTGTACGGGGCGGCGATCGCCGCGCCGCTGATCCAGCGCTACGACGAGAACGCCCTCTCCGCCGGGATGCGCGACAAGCCGCCCTCGGCGGAGCACTGGCTCGGCACCGACCGCAACACGCGGGACTCGTGGGCACGGCTGGTGGTCGGTGGCCGGGTCTCCCTGGCGGCCGGGTTCGCGGCGGTGGCGATCGTGATGACGATCGGGATTACGCTCGGCGCGATGGCCGGGTTTTTTGGCGGCATCGTCGACCAGCTCGTGATGCGGACCACCGATATCCTGCTCGCGATCCCGCTCATCCTGCTGCTGATCACGGCGGCGTCGTTGTTCAAACCCGGGTTGGGGACGACGATCACCGTGATCGGCGTCACCTCTTGGCCGGGCACCGCCCGGCTGGTGCGGGGGCAGTTCCTGGCCCTCAAGGAGCAAGAGTTCGTCACCGCCGCGCGGGCGATGGGCGCCACGGCGCCTAGGATCATGATGCGCCACCTGTTTCCGAACGCGCTGGCGGTGATTATCGTCCAGGCCACGATCTGGCTGTCGTACGCGATCCTGCTCGAAGCCAGCCTCAGCTACCTCGGCCTCGGGGTCCAGATCCCGACCCCCTCGTGGGGCAACATGCTCCAAGACGGCCAGCGCGAACTCCAGGCAGGTGCCTGGTGGCTGACCCTCTTCCCCGGTCTCGCCATCTTCCTGACGGTCCTCTCCTTCAACCTGATGGGCGACGGCCTGCGCGACGCCTTCGACCCACGCCACGGCAAACGCTGACGGCGGTCGGCGGTCGGCGGTCGGCGGTCGGCAGCGGGCACTGGGTAATGGACGGGGATCGGTCTCGTGGTGCGCCGCGCGCGGTCCCCAGACGTTGAGGCGCCGTGACGGGGAGGGGGGGCGATGCGCCGGCTGCTGCGCGACAACGGGTTGAGCCTGGTCCTACTGGCCTTGTTCGCCGGGTCAATGATCGGTCAGAGCACCAGCGGCTGGGGGGTCTTCAATCAAGATCAGGCCGACCACGGCCAAGCCGAGATCGGGTACCTGGCGTACCTCCGAACCGCCCACTTTGTCGAGGCCGTGTTCGAGAACTGGGAAAGCGAATTCCTCCAGATGGCGGTCTACGTGCTGCTGACGGCGTTCCTGATCCAGCGCGGCTCGGCCGAGTCCAAGGACCCCGACCAGCCCGACCCACCGGAGGCCGACCCTGACCGTGCCCGTCACGATCCCAACGCGCCCTGGCCAGTGCGGCGCGGCGGGGTCGCGCTGACCGTCTACCGGCACTCGCTTTCCCTGGCCCTGGCGCTGCTCTTCGCGCTCAGTTTTTGGTTCCACGCCGCGGGCGGGGCGCGGGAGTACAGCCAGGAGCAGATGACCCACGGCGGGCAGCCGGTCTCCACCGGTGCGTACCTGGGCACCGCCCAATTCTGGTTCGAGAGTTTTCAGAACTGGCAGAGCGAATTCCTTTCGATCGGCGCGTTGGTCGTGCTCTCGATCTTCCTCCGCCAGCAGGGGTCGCCGGAATCAAAGCCGCTGGGGGCATCGCACGCCAAGACGGGCGCGGAGTGACGGCGTGTGGCCCGGTTTGGGGGTAGCGTGGCGTTGGGAAGGCGGTCGCGGCTGGCACGGCACGTGCGCCCCGCGCCGTCGGAACACGACGCTTGAGGATTCAGGGAGCATCGGGCGATGAACGAGGGGCAGAACGACACGACGCCGCGCGGCCGCGGCCGGATCACGCCGGAGTCGGTCGGTCAGGATCGGACGCGGAGACCCGAAGACGAGCGTGGGATGGGACGCTTCACCGGGATCATCGGCGGCAGCTTCGCCACGGTCTTCGTGCTGCTGTTGGCCGGGATCGTGACCATCGTGGTGGCGTTCTCGATCTGGGGCAACTAAGGGCCAATTGCGTTGCCCGGGTTGGTCCACCATCGAAACGGGTCGCGCGCGACCAACGGGTGATCGGGCCAACCTTCCACGGCGGCGTCGATCGTCAACGCCCGAATAGCCGCCGGGAACACGTCGGTGGCAGCCAACCGCTCCAGCGGCAGCCAGATCGGCGTGAAGGTTCCACGGGAGCCGGTTCGGGGTTGGCAAACTCTTCCCCATGACCGGTTCCTAAATGGCCCTCGACGATGTTCGCCCAAAAGAAGTGCTGCACCTTGTCCGAGAGGACCACGACCGCCGTCAGCGGCCCGACCGCGACCACCAGGCCGGTCTCCTCGGCAACCTCGCGCCGCGCCGCCACGGCCGGCGTCCCCTCGTCCTTGATCCCGCCACCGTGGAAGACGAGAAAGTGGCGTTCTCCCCGCCACCGCTCGATCAGCAGCACACCGCCGTCCCGGACCATGATCGCGCGGGCACGGGTTGGCGAGCCCAGCGACGATTTGTCGCCGTTATCCATCGAAGCGCGCATCGAGGATGGTCACGCCCGGCAACGCGAAGCATTCGATCGCCCCGCCGCGAGAGACGGCCTCGTCGTGGGTGCCGTCGTCTTGGCGCCGCAAGACGGTGGCGGTGCGGTCGTAGGGATGGACGCGCCGGATCTCTTGGTCGCAGCGCCGCTGGTACTCGGGCAGCTTCGTGTCGATGTCGTCGGGGCCGGGCGAAAAGGGCAACGGTTCCTTGTAGAACCCAAACGAGCCGGGAATCCCCCGGTGGACGCGTTCGATATCCGCCGGGACGACGAATACATCGGGATTGAAGGACGTTGCGGGGCCGCGGGAAAGGTGACCCGAAGAGAATCGGACGCGAAACGCCCCGCAGTCGAGTTGCGATCGCAATCGGCAGCCGTGTACGGGAAGCGAAATTGGGATCAGCGGTTGAACAAGGCGAAGATCGCGTCCAGGTCGATCGTCACGCCGGCCAACGACGCGAGCGGGACGATTCCGCCCCGGTAGACCGATTCTTCGTATCCTCCGTCCGGCTGCCGACGCCATGCGCGTACAGACCGCTCGTACGGGTGGAGACGCCAGATCTCCTTGTCGCCGCGCCGTTGATACTCCGGCAGCTTGGCGTCGACGTCGTAGCGTCCCGTCGTTACCGACCAGACCTCGGCCACGACCGGGAGCGGGGCCTCGTAGATTTCCAGCGTCCCCGGCTCTCCGTGCTGGGCGATGACCAGCGGTGCCGGGAGAACGCAGACATCGGGGATGTAGTAGGTGGTGGCGCCACGGTGGACATGGCCGGAATTGATGCGAACTCGGAAGACGTTGGTGTCGAGCTGTTGGGCGAGCTGAAAGCCCAGGTACGTCATCGCGTCGTTGTGCTCGGCGCTCATCCCCGGCTTCTCGCGCAGCTCACCGTCGTGCAGTTCCCACGGTCCCTCGGGCTCGTCCAGCAACAGGGCGTGGTAGGTCTGGTCGCTGATCGGCATGGCGTCCCCCTCTGGCGGCGTCGCGGCGCGATCGCACGGTGGCCCAAGTCTAGCCGACGCTCAGCCGCGCTCCTCGCGCACATAGGGGCGGCCGAGGGCGGCCGGGGCACCGATCCGTCGGCGGACGGTCTCGCGGGTGGCGAGGATCAGAACCCCGATCGTGAACAGGTACGGCAGCATGGTCAGGAAAAACGGGGAGATCGGTACCCCCGCCCCCTGGAGGCGGAACTGACCCGCCTCGACGCCGCCGAACAGGTACGCTCCGAAGGCGACGCGGGCCGGGTTCCAGGTGCCAAAAATCACCAGCGCGACCGCGATCCAGCCCCGACCGGCGGTGATGTTTTCGGTCCAGCTCGGGTTGGTGCCCAATGAGATCGCGGCGCCGCCGAGACCGGCCAGGGCGCCTCCGGCGACCACGTAGGCGTAGCGCAGGCGGGTCACGTTCAGCCCCATCGCGTCGGCGGTGGCCGGGCTTTCGCCGACGGCGCGCAGGTTTAACCCCGGCCGCGACCGGTAGACGAACAGCCAGAGGAGCGGCACCACGGCGTAGGAGCAGTAGACCAGCGCGTCCTGGCGGAACACGATCGTGCCCAAACGCGGGATCTCGCCCAGCACCGGGACTTCCAGCTTGTTGAACCGGTCCGGCGCCGCGCGCCCGATCAGTTCCGACCCCAGGTACGCCGACAACCCCGATCCGAACAGCGTCAACGCCAACCCGGAGACCACCTGATTCGCGCGCAACGAGACCGTCAAGACGGCGTGGATCAGCGCCATTGCGCCGCCGACACCGAGTGCCGCCAGCGCCCCCAACCAGGCCCGATCGGTCCAGACGCAGACCGCGAATCCGCCGAGGGCGCCCATCAGCATCATCCCCTCGACGCCCAGGTTGAGGACCCCGGCCCGCTCGCAGAGCA
>CADCWE010000007.1 GCA_902806325.1 uncultured Thermomicrobiales bacterium
GGGATCGCCCGCTCGAAACGACGAACCGAGGAGGACCGATGGCCCGCGCGTTGACCCCCGACGACCTCGTCTTTGGCCTGGAGACCGCCGCCGACCCGAAGGTGTCGCCGGACGGGCGGCGGATCGCCCACGTCGTCGCGCGGGCGGACAAGGAGTCCGACAAGGGGACGAGCCGGATCTGGTTGCGGGACACCGACGGCGGCAACGCGCGGCCGGTCACCGCCGGGCCGCGGGACCGCGAGCCGCGGTGGTCGCCGGACGGGCAGACCGTCGCGTTTCTTTCCGACCGGCCGGGGGACGGGCAGCAGGGCGTGTTCCTGCTCCCACTGGCGGGTGGGGAAGCGCGGGAGTTGACCCGGCACCGGGGCGCGATCTCGGACCTGGCCTGGACGCCGGACGGCCGCTTCCTGGCCTATTCCGCCCCCTTCGACCCCGCGAACCCGGATGAGGAACCGCGGCCGAAAGACGCCCCGCCCGCGATCCGGATCACCCGGCGGCTCGATTACAAGCAGGACAACCGGGGGTACCTGGACGACGTCCGGCTCCAGGTGTGGACCCTCGACGTCGAGACGGGCGACCGGCGGATGGTGACGCGGGCGGCCGTGGACCACCTGACCCCGGTCTGGTCGCCGGACGGCCGCACCCTGGCGGTCAAGCTGCCGAGCAAGAACGGGATGCGCTCCCAACTCGGGTTGGTCGACGTCGCCACGGGCGAAACCAAGGCGGTCGGCGCCGTCGGGGGCGTGGTCGCCTGCTGGTCGTGGTCGCCGGGGGGCGAGCGGATCCTGATCGCCGGCGACGACGACCAGACCTGGCAGACCGACTGGTGGGTCTACGACGTGGCGGCGGACCGGCTGGATCGCCTGACCGACGACCTGCCCTGCCTGCCGGACGCCGGGTTCGCGACCGTCTCGCCGCCGTCGCAGCCGGTCTGGCTGGACGATCGGACGGCGCTCTTCCACGCCGTCCGGGCCGGGTCGAGCGGGCTGTACCGGCTGGAGGTGGCGAGCGGCGGGGTGGCGCTGGTCCACGATTGGCGGGCCTTGCACGGCGGCCTGAGCGTGGACGACGCCGCGACGGTCGCGGTCCAGGGGCACGCCAGCCTGGAGGCGGCCGGCGAGATCGCCGTCTACGACCTGCGGGCGAACGCCGGGGCGATCGTGTCCCGCCACAACGCGGCGCTGCTGTCCGAGGCGACCCCGGCGGCCTGGGAGCGGGTCGCGGTCGAGCGCGGCGGATACGAGATCGAGGCCTGGCTGCTGCGGCCGCCGGGGTTCGACCCGGCGAAGCGCTATCCGGTGGTGCTCGACGTCCACGGCGGGCCGAACGGGCACTACGGGTACGGCTTCAACGCGGTCCAGCAAGCATTGGCCGGGGCCGGGTACCTGGTGGTCTTCTCCAACCCCAGGGGGTCGAGTTCGTACGGCCGGCGGTTCACCCAGCAGGTGATCGGCGACTGGGGCGGGGAAGATTATCTGGATCTGATGGCGGTGCTCGACCGGGTGACGGGGCTGCCGGAAGCAGACCCGAGCCGGGTCGGGATCTGGGGCTACTCCTACGGCGGCTTCATGACCGCCTGGGCGCTCGGCCAGAGCGACCGCTTCCGGGCGGCGGTCTGCGGCGCGCCCTGCTTCGATCTCGAATCGTTCTTCGGCACGAGCGACATCGGGCACGAGTTCGGGCGGATCCAGTTCGGCGCCGCGCCGCACGAGGACCCGGCCTGGTACGCCGCCCACTCGCCGTCGAACTTCGCCCACCGGATCACCACCCCGACCCTGATCGTCCACGGCGAGGCCGACGACCGCTGCCCGATCGGTCAGGGGGAGCAGCTCTTCGTCGCCCTCCACACCAACGGCGTCCCGGTCGAGTTCGCCCGCTACCCGGGCGGGTCGCACCTCTTTATGCGCGGTGGCCCGCCTTCCCACCGCCTCGACGTGCTGGAGCGCAGCGTCGCCTGGTTCAAGACCTACCTTGGCGAGGCCCGTCCGGACGCTTGACGCCGGGGCCGGCCGGGCGTTGAATCGGGAGCGCTCCCGGTGACCGTGGCCGGCCCGCGAGGAGACGAGGAGACGGCGATGTCGGCGACCGTTGATCCGTTGGCGCCGCCGAACGACCGCGTTGCGCAGACCCTGCTCCGTTCGACGATCCCGGCCCGGCTGGCCCATACCGGGCGCGACGGGGCGCCGCGGGTGTTCCCGATCCGGCTCCATTGGGACGGCGAAGTATTGGTGTTCGGCTCGCCGCCGACCGCGCCGAAAGTCGCGGTGCTGTCCGATCATTCCCAGGTCGCCGTGACCATCGACGGCAACGAGTTCCCGTACCGGGTGCTGACGATCCGCGGCGCGGCCCGGGTCGAGCTGGTGGACGGCGTCGTGCCAGAGTACTCGGCGGCGGCCCGGCGCTACTTCGGCGAGGACGGCGGTCGGGCCTGGGTTGACCAAATCGGCGGGTTGTTCTCCCAGGTGGCCCGGATCGCGGTCCGCCCCGAACACGTCACGATCCTCAACTTCGAGGCCCGCTTTCCGAACGCGGTCGCGGACGCGATGGCCGATGCCGGATCCGGTTCCGGGGCAGGGAGCTAGCGCCGATGTGCCAGATCTTCGACGCGCCGCCGACCGGCAAGGACCAGTACGTCCTGGACACGCCTCGCCTCCGGGACTTCGTCGCCGCGGTCGACGCGATCCGGACGCGAGAACCGGACCCGCGGGCGATCGTGGCCGCGATCCGCCCGGTCTTCGCCGGCTTGCTGGCCGAGAAGGGATGGCTGCCGGAGCGCTACCAGGAGCCGTTCGACGGCAGCGGCATGGGATCGGGGATCGGGATGTGGTTGCTCTACCGGGCGGGGGATGGCGGGTTGGCGTTCTCGTCCTTGGTGGTGCCCCCCGGTGCCCAAACCCCGGTCCACGACCACCTCGCCTGGGGGTTGGTCGGCCTCTACCGGGGCGAGCAGGACGAGGAGGTGTTCCGGCGCCGCGACGCCGGTGGCGACGACGGCCCGGCCGATTTGGAGCGGGTCGCGCGCCACCCCCTGACCCCCGGCGACTTCTACGAACTGCTGCCGGAGAACGACATCCACCGCGTCCGCACCACCTCCGCCGTCACCTCCGTCTCCTTGCACCTGCTCGGCAACGACAACGGCTGCGTCTGGCGCCACCGCTTCCACCCAGAGGAGGGTCGGGTCGAACCGTTCCGCTCCGGATACGTCAACGTGCCGTGCGACGGCAAGCAGGGTTCTTGAACACGCGGCGGCTGTTGGCGCGGGTTCGCGCGAGCGAGGAGGGAACGGCCCGGCTTCGCCCCACACGCCGGTTCAGGGCTTGCGCGCGGAGACGAGCGAGAAGTCCCCGTACGCCGGCAGCACGTCCGGATCGACGAAGCCGCACTCCCCCAACAGGGCGGCCAGTTCGGCGAACGTGAACTGCTTGCCTTCCTGGTAGATCGCCATCATCAGGGCGTAGCGGGCGGGGCCAAGGGGGCCGTCTTTGGCGTCGGCGAGCAGCTGCTCGTGGAGCAGGATCCTGCCGCCGGTGGGGAGGGCGGCGAAGGCGCGGCGGCCGAGGTCGAGGCAGCGGTCGCGGTCCCAATCGTGGAAGACGTTGGAGAAGAAGACCGCGTCGTGACCGCCGGGCCACGGATCGGCGAACATGTTGGCCGGGTGGGTGCCGACCTGCTCCGCCGCCGGGGAGGCGGCGATCAGGCGGTCGGCGACGGCGCAGACAGCCGGTAGCTCCAGCACGGTGGCGCGCAGGGACGGGTTCCGCTCGGCAAAGGCGACCGCAAAGCAGCCGGAACCGCCTGCGACGTCCAAGAGCCGCGTCGTGGCAGAGAGGTCCAGCAGCCGGGCCAGGCCGACCGCCGAGGCCAGGCTCATCGCGTGCATCATCGCGGTCATCGCTGCGGCGCGCTCCGGGGCCCAGTCGCCATCGGTCCACGAGGCGGTGGCCCGCGCGGCGTCGAGGCGGCGGTCGTGGAGCAGGGCCTCGCGGACCACGGCGTGGGTGCGCGGGCGGTCCTTGTAGAGCGCAAACAGGCCGCCCCGATAGAACGGGTTGCCGGGAAGGAGGTAGGAGCGGGCGAGGGGGGTGAGGTGGAACCGTCCGTCCCGGGCGACCAGGAACCCGTGCGCCGCCAGCAGGGCCAGCATCGCCTCCGCCGCCCGGTCGGAGATATGCAGTGCCGCCGAGATCTCGGCGGCGGTGGCCGGTGCCTCGTCCAGGCGCGCAAACAATCCCAACTCGTCGGCGACGGTCACGGTCGGGAAGCCGTACGCCGCCTGCCACAAGTCCCACAACGGGCGGTCGTCGACCAATGGCGGTTCCAGCGGTTGGCGTTGGGGGCGGGGTTCCATCGCGGGCTGCTCCGGATCGGGCGGTGCGCTCGTTTGGACGCCGCAGAACCGTACGCCTCGGGGCGGGCCGGCGCAAGGGACCGAGGGTGCCTCCCGCGGCGTGTCCTTCGCGCGGACCAGCGGAGGTGGCGCGCCTCGGGCCGTTCCACGCGGGGAAGTCGACGGGTTCGTCGCCCGGGTATCGTCTACACTGCTCCCGTGGGCAAGGGTGGAGGGGTGTCCCCGGAGGCACCGGCGGTACCGGCGCGGGGTCTGGCGACGGCCACCCCCGGCGATGTCGACGGCCGCCTGGTCGACGGGTTGCGGGCGGGAGACGAGGCGGCGTTCGTCGCCCTGCTGGAGCGGTACCACCCGGCGCTGGTGCGCTTGGCGGCGATGTACGTGCCGGACCGGGCGACCGCCGAGGACGTGGTCCAGGAGACCTGGATCGCGGTGCTGAAGGGCATCGACCGCTTCGAGGGGCGCTCCGCCTTCAAAACCTGGCTCTACCGGATCCTGCTCAACCAGGCCCGCCAGCGCGGCAAGCGCGAGGCGCGCAGCGTGCCCTTCTCCGCCCTGGTCCGCGCCGGCGCCGAGGGCGACGAGGCGGCGGTGGACCCGGACCGCTTTTTCCCGCCCGGCCACGCGGACGCCGGGCACTGGGCGTCGCCGCCGCGGGAGTGGGGCGCCTCGGCCGAGGAGCGCCTGTTGGCGTCGGAGACCCGAGACCGGATCACAGCGGAGATCGCCGCGTTACCGCCGGGGCAACGGGCGGTGATCGAGCTTCGCGATGTTCAGGGGTGGACGGCGCCGGAGGTTTGTCACGCCCTGGGCTTGAGCGAGACCAATCAACGGGTCCTGTTGCACCGGGCACGATCCAAGGTGCGGCGCGCCCTCGAACGGTATCTCGACGACGAAGGAGCGCCGGACCGGTGATCGCGGACGAACTGGTCTGCCGCGAATTGGTGGAGTTGGCCTCCGACTATCTGGACCGCACCCTGCCGCCGGAGGCGAGGGCGCGGGTCGACGCGCACCTCGTCGATTGCCCCCACTGCGCGGACTACCTGGCCCAGATGCGGCGGACGGTGCGCCTGCTGGGATCGCTACGGACGGATTCCCTCTCGGCCGAGGCCAAGGCGTCGCTGGTGCGGCTGTTCCAACGGAGTAGGCAGTAGGCAGTAGGCAGGACGACGAGCGCAACGTTCTCCGTCCCGGCCACCGGCGACGCCATCGGTGCCCGCCGCCCACCGCCTATCGCTACTGCCTACTCCGTGCCTACGGGCACGGCTCCGCCAACTCGGGGATGGTCACGAAGCGGAGGCCGCGGTCTTCGAGCCGGGCGACGATCCGGGGCAGGGCGACGGCGGTCGAGTCGGCGCTGGTGATGGCGTCGAGGTGCAGCTCGATGATCGAGCCGTCGACCGCCGCGTCGACCACGGCGGCTTCGACGCCGTCGGCCGTGGCGTCCGGAGACCAGTCGCCGGACGAGACGTCCCAGCCGACCGGCAGATAGCCGAGGTCGGCGGCGATGGCCCGCACCCGGTCGTCGATCGCGTCGGCGTAGGGGGTGAACAGCGGCGCCACCGGTCGACCGGCGGCTTCGGTGATCGCGTCGCCGGCCGCTTCGAGGTCGAAGGCGATGTCGCCGTCGCCGCGCTCGGTCAGCTCCGGCGGCGAATGGCCGTGGCTGCCGACGGGGAAGCCTTCGTCCGCCATCCGGCGGATCAGGGCCGGGTACCGCTCGGCCCACCAGCCCATCGGGAACATCGTCGCCGGGACATCGGCCTCGTCCAAGTAGTCGAGGATGGATTCTGCCGGCGGGTGACCGGCGCCGATGTTGAAGATCAGGGCGACGCGGTCGCAACCGGGTTCGCCGACTTCGAAATTGGGCACCCCGCGTTCGCCGGAGGGGTCGTACAAAAAGGTGTCGAAGATGAACCCGCTCTTGGCGCCGACCTTGACCGGGCTGAATCCGTCCACCGATGCGCCGGTGATGCGGACCGTTTGGCCGAGCGGCACCGTGCCCCGGATCCCGCAGGAGAGCTTGGCGCACGAGCGGAGGTTGACCGAGGGGGCGCCGATCACCTTGGCTTCGGCCGGCGCCGCGGTCTCCGACCTGGCGCCGGCGGCGGCCCATGGCCAGGGCGCGAGCAACGCGATCAGCAACGCCGCCACGCGGACGGTCGAGCGGCAGGGCATCGCTCGTCTCTTTCGGTGTCGACCGTCGTCGGGTCGGTGCCGTGGCGGGTCCGGGGCGCCCGTTCGCGGGCGGATATCATAGTCTAGCAAAAACACCCGGCCGCGGCGTGCGACGATTGCCACGCGGGTGCCTCGCCCGCTCGCCCAGCCCCGGGGAGACCGTCGTCGGCGTGCCCCCTTCCTCCCCAAAACCGAAGCGCGCATCCTGCGCCGGGACAACGATCAGGGCCATGCCGATCCCATGACCGTGGTCGCCAAGGCGTCGCGGCTCTTGGAGGGGCGAGACCGACGCGCAGGGAGAACCCGCGTATCCTGGTTGTTTGGTTCACGTCCTGGGTCGGGGAGCGTTGGTTGCCGGGCGGGATCACCGGCACGCCGGCCGCGACGGTGATTCCGGCAAACCAAGACGGACGCTGATCCGTACGACCTCTGGACCGTTTGACGCGCCGATTGGGGAGTGAACCGACCGATGACCGCCAAACTGTCTCGCCGCTCGATCATCGGCGGCGCGTTCGCCGCGCCGTTCGCCGTCCGTGCCCGCCTCGCGACCTCCCGAGGTGTGGCGCCGTTGTTCGGCCTGCCGATCGGCCTACCCGGCCGGTTGCCGGGCGACGGGTTTGTGGTCCGCCACGGCTACGCCTGCGAGAACACCTGGTACAACCCCGGCTTTCTCCACACCGGGGAAGACTGGTACGTCGCCGAGGGGGACTCCGGCGGCGCCCTGATCTACGCCATCGCCGACGGCGAGGTCGTCTTTGCCGGGTCGGAGTACCCCGGCTTGGTGGTGATCGTCCGCCACGCCGGCGATCTCTACTCGATGTATGGGCACCTGGAGTACGCGCTCGCCGTCGAAGCCGGGGAGCCGGTGAAACGGGGCCAGACGTTGGGGACGGTGCTGCCGCGCTTCGACGGCCGCGCCCCGAGCCACCTCCACTTCGAGGTCCGCACCTTTCTCACCACCGCCGAGGTCAACGGGGACGCGCCGCGCTACCCCTTCGCCTGCGGCCCGAACTGCGCCCCCGGCCCCGGCTATTGGCCGATCGACGCCCCGGACCACCCCAGCGACCAGGGCTGGCGCAACCCGGCCCACGTCATCGGGCACCGCGGCTTCGAAGGCGGCGCGGTCCCGGCGGACGCCGCGGTGGTCGTCGCATCCTCCCCGCCGGCCCCCAGCGCGACGCTCTGGAGTCGTCCTACGGGCGCGACCGGCGCGAAGGCGCGGGGCGAGGTGGCGCTCCGACCGGGCGATCGGTTCGCGCTCCTGGACGTGCGGGCCGGGCGCGAGGACACGCGGGACACGAGCGCCGACGCCTACGGCCTCTGGTACCGGGTCCGCCTGCCGGACGAGCGGACCGGCTGGCTCCAGGCCCTGCTGCCCTCGACCGCCGAGACGGGGTCCGACGGGCGACCGTCGACGGTCCAATTGGCGCTGCTGCCGGACGCGGCGGCGCTCGGATAGCGCGGATCGCCGTCAGCGGTCGGGCGATGACGCGCCGAACGAAACGACCAGCCGCGTCCACCGCTTGGCGAGGACGATCTCGTCCGCACCGGGTGCCGCGGCGTCGGCAAGGGAAGAGACGCGGATCCGCATCCCGTCGGAGCCGGGCCTGCCCGCGGCGTCCCAGGCCCGGACGTGGGCGGCGAGGCGGTCGCGCAGCACCGTGGCATCGCCGTGGGGGCGGATGGCGAGGGCGATGAGGTGGTCCTCGGCGCGCTCGGGGCCGTCTTGGGCCCGGTCGCCCGCCACCAGCAGGCAGCACGCCGGCGCGGTGGGGTCGAGCAGGCCGACCGTCCAGCGATGACCCGCGCCCATCGTGAACAGACCGGCGCCCATGGCGGCGGCCGCGTCCCCGTCGACGTGGAGGCCGCAAAAGCCGGGTTCGCGGAGACCGAGCCAGAGCGCCAACCCTTGCCACAGGTCGCGCGGGCGGATCGCGACCCCGGTCGGCGCCGCCGGTCCGGGGGCGTCGAGCAGCGCCCGCGCCGCCGCCGGGGCGATCAGGTTCCGATCGTCCAAGCCCAGCGTCACGGTGCCGGTTTCGTCCAGGGCGAGGAAGGCTTCCGGCCCGGCGAAGGCGCCGCGCAGGCGCATGAACGCGCAATCGGTGACGGAAACGCTTTCGAGCAGGGCGCCCGAACCGTCCGTTGGCCGCCCGAAGGCGACCGTCTTTTGCGCCCCCCGGAGCCAGATCGGGAGCAGCAGGAGGCCGCCCGGCGCCAGTTGGTCCGACCAGGCCGGGGCGATGTCCCAGGCGCCGACCGTCAACTCGATCCGGTCGTAGGGGGCGCGCTCGGCGAACCCTTCGCCCCCATCCCCAAGCACCACCCGGACCCGATCCGGCCCAAACCCGGCGGCGGCGAGGTGGGCGCGGGCGGCCACGACGATGTCCTCGTCGAGGTCCACCGTCACCACCTCGCCCGCCGGGCCGTCGAGGTGGGCGAGCAGGGCGGCGTTGTAGCCGGTGCCGGCGCCGATCTCCAGCACGCGGTGGCCGGGTTCGACCCCGAGCTGCTCCAGCATCGTCGCCATCGCCGCCGGTTGGGACGAGGAGCTGATCGGCACGCCGTCCCGGCGCTTGGTCGGGATCGCCTCGTCGCGGTAGACCTCGTCCAGCGGCACGCCGGGCAGGAACAAGTGGCGCGGCACCGCCCGGAACGCGGCCTCGATCCGGGGTGATCGGATCGCACCGTGGCGGACCAGACCGTCCACCAGGTGGGCGTTCAGCGCGGCGGCGTCGGTGGACGGAACGGGGTCGGCCATCGCCGCGCTAATCGAAATCGAACAGGTCGTCGAGCAGGGAGCGCCGCTTGCTCTTTTTGCGGTAGTCGCCCTCGTAGCGGCGGCGATCGTCGTCGTCGTCGTCGTCGCGGCGGACGGGGGGGACGAAATCGCGGTCGCGGTCGTCGCGGTCGTCGCGGTCCCGGCGCACCGGCTCCCGACCGGCGGTTCCGACACCGCTCGCGGCACCGGCGCTGGCGCCGGCGGCGCGGTCGATCATCTTGTCGAGTTCGCCCCGGTCCAGCCAGACGCCGCGGCAGGTCGGGCAGTAGTCGATCTCGATTCCTTGGCGCTCGGTCATCTGCAACGTGGCGCCGTCGACGGGGCAGTTCATCGGGTCCTCCTTGACCATTTTGCGGCCGCGGACGAGGTCCGCGCCGCGTTCCGCTGAATGGTAGCGCAGGCGCGGGGCTGGATGGGCATGGCCGCCTCAGGCCGGCGTGGTCGACCCGTTGGCCGCGTCCCGGGTCATGAGGACAAACGGGACCTCGTCGTCGCGGACGGGGCTGGTGAAGCGGGCGACCTCCCGGAATCCACAGCGGGCATAGGCTCGGATCGCCCGGGTGTTGAACTCGGCGACGGAGAGCCGGAACGCGACCGGGGCGTGGCGCCGCCGCCCTTCGGCCAGCGCGGCCGAGACGAACGCCGCGCCGTGGCCCTGGCCGACCCGATCCGGCCGCAGGCCGAGCGCCACGTCCAGCGCGTCGCCGCCGTACAGCCCCGCCCGCTCGCCGCCGGGCACCCGACCGTCCGGCCCGAACCCGACGAACCCGGCCAACTCGCCCGCCGCGTCGTCCACCGCGAGATACGCGTTGGCCGGATCGAGCAGGCCGGGGGTAGCGGTTTCGTCCATGTCGTAAAAGGCGAGCGGGCCGTCATAGCGCCAGGCGGCGATGGCGCGGGCGTCCGCGTCGGTCAGCGGCCGGAACCGGTATCCGCGGCCGTTCACCGCGTCGCCCCAGCCGCCATCGCCAGGACCAGGATCGCCCGCGCGGTCCAGGCCGCCGTCCGCAGCCAGTTCGTCCGCACCAGCCACCGCCAGGCCGCGTCGTCGAACCCGCCCCCCAGGACCCGATGCCGCGGCACCTGAACCAGCATCGTCGACAGCCAGATCGCCCCCAGCATGCCCAGCCCGAACCAAACCGGCGCTGCCCCGATCCCGTCCGGCCGCCACAGCGCCAGCGCCACCCCGGTCCCCAGCTCGACGGTCATCGCCGGCATCACCACCCAGGTCGTCCGCCGCCCGTGCTCGGCCGCGTAGGCGGAAAACCCCGCCGCCCCGACGCCGGCGAACAACGGATAGTGGACCAGTTGGACGAACCAGATCACGCCGGTCATGAACAGCGTGGCGCCGACGTGGGCAAGGAGGACGAAGTCCATGGAGGGCCTTCAGCGATCGGTGAGCGACTATTGTCCGTCGTCCGCCTCGTCCGTCGTCTCCGCGTCGTAGGCGGGGAACCGCCAACCCATGTCGCGGTCGAGGAGGCCGCCGTGGCCGAGGGCGGCGAGGTCGTCGAGGCCGACCCGCTCGCCGGCCATGATCCAGGGCAGGATCAGGTCGGCGACGGTGGCCTTGGAGTACATCGAGCAGGAGGCGAGGTTGAAGATCGGCACCGGCGCCGGCCGATCCGGCCGCGCGACCTCGGCCAGCCAAAACATGCTGCCGGGGTGGGCGGCGGCGCCGAACTTGACCATCGTCGCGCCGATCCCGGGCAGGGCCAGCAGCGTCGCGTCGAGCGGGTCGATCGTGTTGCCGCCGCCGGTCAGGATCAGGTCGGCGCCGTCGCCGAGCAGATCGGCGATCGCCGTCGCCACCGCCGCCGGGTCGCCGGGGAGGTCGACGAAGCGCAGGACGTGGGCGCCGTACCAGCCGAGCTTGCGGTTCACCGTGTCGCGGAAGCGGTCGCGGGTCTTGCCGGCCAGCCCCTCGGTCGTGATCACCCCGACCGAGCGGGCGTGGAACGGCTTGACGACCACGACCGGGGATTCGTGGGCGATCGCCTCGGCGGCGACCAGCGTTTCCTCCGGCACCGCGACCGGGGTGATCTTGGCCCCGGCGACGATCTTGCCGGGCAGCACCGGCACCCGGTCCGGCAGCGTGAAGACGGCGATCCCGTCGAGCCGGTTCAGCCGCAGCAATGCCCGGGCGTCGACCCGGAGCAGCCCTTTCGCGGCGGCGACCAGGTTGACCCGGCTCTGAACCGGATCCCGCGCCGCCACGCCGCCGGCGCCGACCGCCGCCGCCAGGCGCCGGCCGGCCGCGTCCTCGTGGACGTCTGCCGGCCCAAGCCGGACGGCGTGGACCGGCCGGGGAAGCTCGGCCAGCGACGTCAAGTCCCCCTCGCCCAACCGGTGCCCTTTGGCAAAGAGCCGCCGTCCGTTGCCCCGCACCTCTTCCGCGATCACGACGCCGCGCAGGGCGTCGAGATTTCCGAGGTCGGCGGGGTCGAGGGCAAAGGCTTCCATCGGCGGCTCCTGAGCGGGGGTGGGATCGAGCGGTCGCGGTGGCGCCGCGTTGCGTTCACTATACCCAGCCGTGACCTCGGAAGGCCGCGGACGACGCGCTGGCAACGCTCATGCACAAGGAAGGCGAACGGCCTGCCGCGCGGCGGCAGGACCCACGCACGACCAAGGGAGGGAACCGATGGGCGACACCAGCGTGACCAAGGTCAGCGCCGATTTCTCGCCGAAGGGCCAGATGGGCCAGAAGTACCTCGCGTCCGGGATCGGCCTGGCGATGCGGCTCTGGGAAGACGAGCAACCCGGGGAAGCCAAACCCGCCGAGGCCCGCGACTACGAGACCGTCGGCTACGTGATCGCCGGCCGCGCCGAACTCCACACCGAGGGCCAGATGGTGCTGCTCGAACCCGGCGACTCCTGGACCGTGCCCAAGGGCGCCAGCCACACCTACCGGATCCTGGAACCGTTCACCGCCGTCGAAGCCACCCACCCGCCGGCCCAGGCGCACGGGCGGGACGAGGCGTAGACGGGGAGACGGGGAGACGGGAGAGGACTGAGGACTGAGACGACGTTCTGCCGTCTCCCCGTCTCCGTCCGGAGGACGACGATGCAGGTGTACCTGGGTGGACCGATGTTCGTCGCGGCGGAGGTGCGGTACAACCTGTGGTTGGCGGCGCGGCTGCGGGAGCACGGGTTCGGGGTCTACTGCCCGAACGAGAGCGAGCCGATCAACGACAAGACGCGGACCGATATCACCGGGGAGACGATCTACCGGGCCGACGTCGAAGCCCTGGAAGCGGCCAACGTCTACCTTTGCCAGGTCAGCGAGGACTCCGGCACCAACTGGGAGGCGGGGTACTTCGATTGCCTGACGCGCCGCGTCGACCCGAACCGCTACTGGGGGGTGCTCGGCCTGGCGACCGACATCCGCCTCCGCACCGCGCCGAACCCGGCCCAGGCCGGGCCGGACAACCAGGCGTTCCACCTCAACCAGTTCGTCGTCGGCGGCCTTAATCTCTCGCTCGGCATCTGCCTGGACGAGGACGCGGCGATCGAACGACTGGCGGCGGTGCGGCGGGAGCGCGAAGGCGCCTGAGCCGCCACCTCACGCCGGGTCCGGCACCAGCTCGAACGTCGCCGACTCGGCGGGCGGGGGCGGGGCGCCGGGGGCGGCGCGGTCGGCGGCGGCGCCGTACTTCGCCGCGACGAGTTCGGTCACGGCGCGGGCCTCGGCGGGGTCGGTGACGTGGCGGGCGGCGACTGGGACGTCGAACCCGCCGACGTGGAGGACGCCGCGGCCGGAGGCGAGGAGGTTCTGCGGCCAATCGCGGCGCAGCCCTTGGCCGGAGCGGATAAAGAGTCGCTGCCCGTCCGCCGACGGCGAGACCCAGATCGTGACCCGGCCCGGGGCGCCGCTGCGGCGACCGAAGGTGGTCAACCCGACCTCGCGCTCCCGCGCCGCCGCGGCCAGCACCGCGGGCGAAAAGCCGCTCACGCCAGCGGCTCCCGCGCCGTCGCCGCCACCGCGCGGCCGAGCTTGGCGTGCCCCTCCGGCGCGACGTGGATCCCGTCCAGATGCGAGGAGAGGATCACCGAGGTGCGGCCGTTGAGCCCCTCCTCGATCACCTGAAAGCCACTGCCCAGCGCGGCCGGCAGCACGACCGGCTCGC
>CADCWE010000008.1 GCA_902806325.1 uncultured Thermomicrobiales bacterium
CCACCGAGGCTGGCCGGGTGGACCTTGACGTACGTCGCGCCCGCTTCCCAGGCGGTCAGGATCTCGGTCGGGGTCAGGGCGCCGCAGACAACGGGCACGCCGTAGCGGTTGCAGAGTTCGACCGTGCTGGCCTTAAAGGTCGGCGTCACGATGTATTCGGCGCCGGCCAGCAGCGCGATCCGCGCCGTCTCCGGGTCGAGCACGGTCCCGGCGCCGATCAGGCCGCGGTCCCCGACCGCCGCCTTGGCCTCCTCGATCGCCCGTGCCGCCTGGCGGTTGGTGAAGGTGAACTCCACCGCCCGCACTCCGCCGTCCAGCAACGCCTCCGTCACTGCCACCGCCGCCGAAAGGTCGTCCAACCGGACCACCGCCACCACGCCGGTCTGCTCGATGATCTCCGCCCGCCCCACGGTCGTTCTCCCCGACGCTCCAGCCGACTGCCACGCCGCGACGCCCCGGCGACATCGCCGGGGCGTCGTCCGCGCCATGATATCCGCTGGGGTCAAACCGTCCTGATCGGAACGGCCCGACGGGCCAAGCGGATCGCACGATCCCGCGCCGCGGTGACCGCCGCGATGGCGATCCCGAGCATCGTCAGCAACGCGGGCAGCGCCTCCGATGCGGGCCGTTGGGGGCCGTACCCGCTTCCCGAGCCGGTGTTCGGCAGGCCGGTCACGACCACCACCGGAGCAGGCTCCACCGCTTGCGGGACCAATCCCGGCAGATCCACCGCTTCGGGCGCGGACGGCTCCACCTCGCCCCCGGTCGGTTCCTGGACCGGGAGTTGGGGCGTCTCGCTCCCGGGCGTCTCGCCGCCCGGCTCCTCTCCGCCGGGAACCTCCCCACCGGGGATTTCGCCACCCGGCGCTTCGCCACCTGGCGTCTCACCGCCGGGGGTCTCACCCCCGCCGGATGGCGGCACGTAGACGAAGGCGATCGAACTCCCGTCGGCGATGTCGGAAACCACCATCGGGTTCGCCAGGGCGACGTAGCCTTCCGGCCCGCCCGCCAGCACCGTCGCGGCCACCGAACCGCCGACGACGACATCGAACACCAGTCCGTTCTCGCCGGTCGGACCCTGCTGAGCCACGACCCCGTCTTGGGTGAGTTCGACCAGGGCACCGTCGACCAGCACGCAGTCGCCAGCCTCGGGGGCCGAGCACCGGCTGACGGTGACCGAAACGAACCCCATCGTCTGCGCACGAACCGCGGAGCCGGGCAGCCCCACGCCCAACCCCAACGCCAGCACGAGCACGACGAGCGCCCGTCCGACCACCCCGAACCCCGCCACGGGCCTACCCCTTTCCGCGCCCCTCGGGGACGCGGTCCATCCGTTCGCCGCCGGCACCCGGCGTCTACCGATCCCCACGCCGGGGGCATCGCAAGAAGGGTTGGCAGACCCGGGGCCGCGAGTTGGGGGGTGGGGCCGGCACCCGCATCGTACGCAAGTCGGAGGACGAACGCAATCCTTTATCGGAAACAGGCGCTAAGATGAACGTACTTTAATCTCCACGATTGGCCGGAACGATGGTCAAGGCCTGGGCTGGGTTGTCGATCAGCAACCGCCGCACGTCGTGGGCGTTCAGCCCGGCCTCCATCGCGGCGAGCGGGAACCGCTCCAGCGTCGCCACCTGACCCGACCCGCCGCCGTAGGCGCGCAGTTGGGACCGCCGCCTAGCGCCGCTCGACACCAGCACCCGATCTCCACAACCGGACCCGACCAAGGCCGCGACCATCGTCGCCCGAGCCGACTCGCGCACCGGTTCGGCCAGCCCGACACCGCGCAGCAAGACAAAGGCTCCCGTCTCCACCGCGGCTTGCGCCGTCACCGCTTCCCGCCCGGCGTCCGGTTCGCCGACCACGACCACGATCCGCGCCGGGTCCAACCCGCGTTCGCGTGCCGCCACCAGCGACGGCGCGACGGTGTCACTGGCCGCCTCGATCAAGACCGGCGCGCCGGTGGCGCCAACCGCGTCGGCGGTCGCTCGGAGCAGCAGCTCGTCCCGGTGTTCGACGCCCGCCATCCCGATCAGGATCGCGCCCGCCTTGACGGCGGTGCCCTCCATCCCATCCCGCAGATCGCGGACGAACTCGGCCGTCAGCGCCGCCGCCGTCCTCCCGGCCGGGTCGGCCGCGCCCGTGACCATCACGACGTGGACCGCCGCCCGCGCCGCCACCCACGCCACCACGGCCGCGTCCCGCCCGTCGTCGGCCGTGGTCGCGTCAACCACGGCCCGCGCTCCGGCGGCCTGGATGTCCTCCAACTCCGCCAACGCCGCCTGGGGGTCGTCCAGCCATTGGTCGGCGTCGCCGCCCGGCGGACGACGCACGACGTGTTCGAACGGCAGTGCCAGCCCGAGTTCGTGCGGGGCGATCGGCCCCAGCACGGTCATCACGTGGGGTTGCGTCGGATCGAATGGAGGTTCGGGGGCGTCGTCCTCGTCCGGTTCGAACCGCTCCCCCGGTGCCAATCCGTAGTCGATCTCGCGTTGGGGTCCCCGCTCGGTCACGCAACCCACCTCACCGCGTTCCTACGGGATCGCGGTCACCATCGCGCCGTCCACCTGGACCGAGACCCCGCTCACGTAGGAGGCCGCCGGGGAAAGCAAAAAGGTTGCCAACCGGGCCAGTTCGGCCGGTTCCCCGTAGCGGCCGAGCGGGATCGCCCGCGCCGCTTCGCCGCGCTGCTGGTCGACCGAAATTCCCCGCGCTTCCGCCCGCGCCGCGTCCAGCGTCTTGATCCGGTCGGTGTCGAAGCGACCGGGCGCGACGCTGTTGACGCGGATCCGCGGCCCCAACTCGCGGGCCAGGCACTTCGCCATCGCCGCCACGCCGGGACGGAGCACGTTCGAGGTGTCCAGGTTCTCGATCGGTTGGCGGACCGAGGTGGAGGTGATGAACACGATCGCCCCGTCGCCCGCGATCTTCGGCACGAGTGCCCGCAAGATCCGGATCGGCCCGCCGACCAGCAATTGGTAGGCGGCCAGCCATTGCTCGTCGGACAGGTCCAAGATCTGACCGCCGGGCGGCCCCCCGGCGTTGATCAGCACGCCGTCGAGACCGCCCAAATCGGCGTCGACCGCTGCCGCGATCCGCGCCGCCGCGTCCTCGTCGGCCACGTCCACCGCCAGCGTCGTCGCCTTGCCCCGCATCCCGTCCGCGACGTTGGCCAGGGTGTCCGAGTCGCGCGCCACCAGCAGCACCCGCGCCCCCTCGGCGACCAGCCCTTCGGCCACCGCCCGTCCCAGCCCCTTGCTAGCGCCGCCGACCACGAACCGCTTGCCGTCCAATCCCAGATCCACGCGCCCGACCTCCCGTCCTCTCGTCCTGAAGCCCGCCGCCTCACGCGGTCGCCAGTCGCCCAGCCAGCAGCCGATCGAGTTCGGTCAACGTGACGGGATCGGGCACCGGTGCCGGTTGACGCACCGTGGCGTGGGCGATCGCGCCCCGCCGGCGCAGGATCTCCTTCCGCAGCGCCACGCCCGCGCCCGGCTGGGCCTCGAAGACGATCAGCGGCAGCGCCTCGTCGAAGCGTCGCCGCGCCGTCACCACGTCGCCGGCGCGGTGCGCGTCCACGATCCGGACCAGCGTCTCCGGCAGCGCGAAGCCGGTCATCGTCCCCATCGCGCCGGCGTCCAATTCCTGGATCAAGGCCACGCCGCCGAGCCCGCCCAGCACCCCGAACGCGGGGCTGCGGGCCAACAACGCCGCCATCTTCGGCGCCGGCGGCGGATCCTCCAGCTTGACGATCGACCCCGGCGGCACCACATCGGCCAGCCCGGCCAAGAACTCGACCGGCAGCTTGACGCCGCTGGAGGCCGGGTGGTCCTGGACCACGACCGGCGTCCCCAAGCCGTCCGCCACCCGCCGGAAATGGTCGCGCAAACTCGGGCCCGGCACGCTGCCGACCGGCGGCGAGACCATCACCGCGGTCGCCCCGGCCGCCACCGCCCGCCGCGCCCGTGCCGCCGCCACGGTCGTCGCCTGGTGCGTGACCCCGACCGAGACCTGGATCCGGCCGGCGGCGTGCGCCACCGCCAGCGCGACCACCCGCTCCCGCTCCGCGTCCGAGAGCCGATCCGCCTCCCCCAGCACCCCGAGCACCAGGATCCCGACCACGCCCGCGTTGACGAGGTGCTCGACCAGCGTTCCTAAGCTGCCTTCGTCCAACGACTCGTCCGGCAGGAACGGCGACGCCATCACGCTGTGTACGCCTGGCCGGATCGTCAACCCGCGCTCCCTTCGAAATCCCGACACGATGACCCCGTCGGGGACCATACCCGCCCCCCGACGGCGTGTAAAGCGATGCGTTCTAGCCTGGAGAAGCGGCGAGCGCGCGGCGCCGCGGGGTGGAACCGGGCGGACATCGCCCCGAAGGCGCCTGGGCCGCCGCGACAAGACTCGTCCCTACCCCATCCGCGCGATCGCCTGCCCGTACTCGACGAAATCCCCGTCGGCAATGAGAAACGCCGCCAGCGTGCCGCTCCGCGGTGCCGTCACCTCGTGGTACGTCTTCATCACCTCCAGGACGCCGATCGCTTGCCCGGCCCCGATCGCGGCGCCTTCTTCGACAAAGGGCGGCTGATCCGGCGCCGGACGACGGTAGAAGACGCCGATCATCGGGGCGACCACCACGTCCTCGTCGTGACCCGGCGCGGCCGCTGGTTGGGCCACCGGGCGCAACCCGCCTTCGGGACCCCGCCGCAGATCGAGCGAGAACCCCGGCGCGGTCAAGGTACACGCCGAAACGTCCGCGTCGGCCAGCGCCTGGATCAACCGCACCACGGCCTCCGGGGTCCAGGGTTCGGCAGCGCGCTCCGGCCGATCCGGCTCCATTCCGGTCCTCCCGCCGGGCATCGCGTCCGGCCCGTATCCCCAACCGATGACCCCCGCCCGGCCCGCCACCACCGCATCCTCGCCGAGCGCGACGCGGTAGGCCAGCGTCGCCGCGCGGGCGACTTCGACCGTCACCGCCCGGAACGCCACCTCCCCACCCGGCCGAAGCTGGCCGAGGGCGTCCAGATCGGCCCCGATCGCGGTCGCGATTTTGGCATAGCCGCCGACGGTTTGGCGGGCCGGCAGGAGCACGATTGGTTGGCCGTCGCCCGGAACCTGAACCGCGCCGAGCGGGATCCCCTCCGAGATCAGATCCGGCCCCCCCCGGTGCGCCAGCGGCGGTCCCTCCAACCGCAGCGCCATCCGGTCCGCCTTGGCGGTGACCGCGTACGGCTGCCCCAGAAAGGTCGCCAGCGACTCGTCGGTGAAGCGAGATTCCTGCGGCCCCAGCACCACCCGGGTCGTGACCGAGGCGGCGTGGCGCGGCGGTGGACCGGCCAACCGCCGCCGGCGCAGGGCGTCCGCGTCGCCCGGCTGGTCCCGGAACGGCAACACGTCGCCGTCACGCAGCGCGCGGCCGTCCACCCCGCCAAACCCCCCGAAGAGCTCGGTGCTCCGGCTGCCCATCACCGCCGGGATCGCTAACCCGCCAGCGACGCAGAGGTAGGCCCGCACCCCGACCGCCGCCGCCCGCCGCGGATCGAACGCCAGGGTTTGCCCCGCGCGGACCCGCAACGGTTCCCACCGCGGGATCGCCCCGCCGTCGAGCCGGGCGCCGAGGTCGGCGCCGGTCAGGGCGACGATCGCCGGACGGCCGAACTCCAGGCGCGGCCCGACCAGCGTGATCTCCAAACCCGCCTCGTCCGGCGGGTTCCCGACCAGCCGGTTGCCAAGGATCAACGCGGTCCGGTCGACCGCCCCCCCCGGCGAAACCCCGAATCGGGCGAAACCTGGACGCCCGAGGTCCTGGACGGTGGTCAACAGCCCACCGTCGCGGACCAGGATGCCGGGTTCCAGGAGGTTGTCGCGCTCTACAACGCGGTGAGCGACGGCATTGCGATCGTCCCGGTCGTCGTCGCCACGGTCCTCCGGCGCGAAGCGGACCCGATCCCCGGCCCGCAGCGCGAACGGCTCCGCCGCCCCGGGGTCGAACAACCGCAGCCGGGTCCGGCCAATCAGGTGCCACCCGCCCGGCGTCGCCATCGGGTAGACGCCGGTCTGCGCGCCGCCGATCGCGACCGACCCGACCGGCACCCGCGTCCGAGGCGTAGTCCGACGCGGCGTGGCCAGCGCCTCCGGCAATCCGAGCAGGAACGGGAACCCCGGCGCGAACCCGATCGCCGCCACCAGGTACTCCGCCCCGGAATGGATCCGGACCACCTCGTCCGCCGGGAGTCCGGTATGGGCCGCCACGTCCCCCAAGTCCGGCCCGTCCGCCCCGCCGTAGGCGACCGGAACGACCACCCTCCGACCCGACGGCACGCCGCTGGTCCCGGTTTCGCTCGCCAACCGGTGGATCGCCGGCGCGATCGCGGCGGGGTCGGCCACAGTCGGGTCGAACGCGACCAAGATCGTGGTGTAGCTTGGGACGACGTCGTGGACGCCGGGCAGCGCCGCCGCGTCGAGGGCGGCGGCCAACGCCAAGACCCGGGTCGACGTCTCCGGAGCGATGGCGTCCCCGAGTTCGACCAGCAGCGCGGATTCCGCCAGCGGTTTGACGACGGGGGCAACGCCCGTCACGACAGGGGTTGGAGCGGCCGAACCTCGACGCCCGCCTCGGCAAACCGGCGCCGGATCGCGGTCGCGATCGCCACCGCGCCCGGCGTGTCGGAGTGGATACAGAGCGTGTCCACCGTCAACGCGAGGTCGTCCCCCTCGATGGTGGTCACCGTGCCCTCGGCGACGAGCCGCAGCGCCCGTTCCGCGGCCTCCTCCGGGTCGGCGATCACCGATCCCGGCCGGTGGCGAGAAACCAAACGTCCGTCCCGATGGTAGGCGCGGTCGGCGAACCCTTCGCGCGCCACGGCCAGCCCGACCGCCGTGCCCGCCGTGACCAGGGCCGTCCCCGGCTGCCCGACCAGGATCAGCGCCGGGTCATAAGCCGCCACCGCCGCCGCGATGGCCCCCGCCAGGGCAGGATCGGCGATCGCGGCGTGGTAGAGCGCGCCGTGCGCCTTGACGTGCACCAGCCGAACGCCGGCCGCGCGGCAAAAAGCGTCCAGCGCGCCGATCTGGTAGAGGACGTCCGTCCGCACCTCGTCCGGCGAGGCGGCGATGATCCTTCGCCCGAAGCCGGCCAGATCGAGAAACCCCGGGTGCGCGCCGACCGCCACCCCGGCGGCGGCGGCGGCGGCAACGGTGGCCTCCATCACCCGCGGATCGCCGCCGTGGAACCCGCAGGCGACGTTGGCGCTGGAGATCAGCCCGAACAGCGCCGCGTCGTCGCCGAGCCGGTACGCCCCAAACGCCTCGCCGAGGTCGCTGTTGAGGTCGATTGCGGTCATCGCCGTTCCCACCTCCGCCGTGGTCCTACGCCGCCCCGCCCCGGAGGACGGCTTTCATCACCGTCCCGGCCGCCACGTCGGCCAACGCCCGGTTGGCGTCCGCCAACGGGTACGCGGTCAGCAACCGGGCGAGGTCGAACCGCCGCGCCAGTTGGGGCAGCGTCTGGACGTACTCTTGGAAGTGGCCCTCTCCAAAGGCCCACGAGCCGAACACCGTCAACTGCTTGCGGGTGATCTCGTGCGGGTTGAAGGGCGTCTCGCCCCGATCGGTGTATTGGCCCAGGATCAGCACCCGCGCGTTGCGCCGCGCCATCGCAAACGCTTCCGGCACCGCCGACGGCACGCCGGCGCACTCCAGCACCACGTCGGCGCCGCGCCCGCCTGGCGTCTCCTCCCGCACCATTCGCGCCCGCTCTCCCGGATCGGGAACGGCGAACAAGTCGACGTGGACGTCGCCGACGCCGAGGTCGTGTGCCAGGGCGAGGCGGTTGGCCGGGCCACCGACCAGGATCACCTTCGCAGCGCCGCCCAAATGGGCGTACATCGCCGCCGCGATCCCGACCGGGCCGCTGCCAAGCACCGCCACCGTGCCCCCGACCGGCACCCCGGCCAACCCCAACACGCCGTGCGTCGCCGTCGGCCCGGCGCAGCCAAGGGCGATCGCCTGCTCGAACCCGATTCCGTCCGGCAATCGGAACACGGCCGTGCCGGGGTGGAGATAGACGTAGTCGGCCCAGCCGCCCGAGAGGCGTGGCCACTCGTCGAATCGGCGGTTGATGCCGTAGATCCGCCGCTGCTCGCAGAGCGTCCTTTCGCGTTCGACCAAACACCAATAACACCGGCCGCAGGCGATGCTCGACGCCCACGCGATCGGGTCCCCGACGCGGAGGGGGTTCCCACCCAGGTCCGTCTCCATCCCGGGCCCGAGTTGCCATACCCGACCGACCGCTTCGTGGCCGAGGATCACCGGCGTCGGCATCGGCAGCTTGCCGTGGTGGAGGTGGACGTCGGTGCCGCAGACTCCCCCGTAGACGATCTCGGCGATCAGGGCGCCGGGCGCCGGCTCCGGGACCTCGGCGGTTTCGATCGTCAACGGCTCGCCGAAGGCGCGCAGGACGGCGCCCCGGCCAGTGGCTGTAGCCATCAGTGGCATCGTCGCATGGTCTGGCGGCGGTGGCGCGGGATCACCGCCGCGGCGCGCGGAAACCGGCCGTCTCCGCCGACTCTAACGAGTCGAAACAATACTCGGCGATGGTGCGCTCGTACGACGCCATGCCCGGCTGGTGGTAGATCAGCGAGCTGGCGTTGCCCTTGATCGGGTGGTCGTCCGGACAGGTCGCGGTCCCGTCTCCGGCCACCGCGCCGGGCGGAACGCCGCCCAATTCCGCCGCAACCCCGGCGGTCTGGTCGGCGCCGGTCGCGAACAGGCGTGCCGGTTCGCCGCCCCGGGGATCGGCGGATGGTTCGTCCGCCCCCGCTGCATCCTCGGCGCCGACCGCGGCGATCTGATCGGCGTCGATACCGAGCACCGCCGCCTCAAACGACGATAGTCCACCGGAGGCATCGCCGTTGTCCGGCTGCGGCGCGCCGTCGGTCGCGGCATCGCCGGGCAAAGTAGCGGTCGTCTTCCCGCCATCCGGCGGCGCCGCGACCGGCTCCGGGGCGGCTGGGGGAGAGGGCGGTTCTGGTGCGACCGGGGGCTTCCCTTGGGGCGACGGGCCGGCGGAAACAGGTTGGCCTTGTTGCGTCCGCTCCCGATACTCGGTCCAGGCGATGATCGCCCCGACGATCCACGGTAACAGGCGAACCACACGGCGGATGAGTCGCATCATACCCCGAACCTCCCCGGCCTCCGGCCCCCGACGCACCAACGGCACGACCGGCGTCCATTCTACCGCCCCCCGGTCGGACGCGAGTCGCCGACCGGGGGGCGCCGGAAACCGTGCCGGGCCGAGTTCTATTTGTGACCGGGTTGGATCAGCCGGTGATAGAGACCGAACAGCAAGAACGTTGGTGGCCACTGACCGACGAACAACGCCCAATGGTCCTTGCCCTGGATCTTGAGAACCGCCGAAATACCGATCGAGGCCAGCGCCGCCCAGTACCAGGTTTCTTCGGGGACGTTGTCGGTCACGCGCAGCACCTGCTCTTGCGTGTCTTGCGCCTTGCTCATCGCCGTTCCTCCTTGCCTGTTGCCCCGCGTTTCACCCGCGAGGGTTCCCACCGCTCGCCCGGCTCGCGGGCGTTCCCCGCCATGGCGCACGGCGGGTGCCACAACCGCACCGAACCCGGCACCGCCGTGGCGGACGAGACAATCGAACCGGCGGCAGGACCTAGGCGCCATCCGGTAAGATCGCCCGGGAGCGGATTCGGCCCCGGACGTGGGCGCAAACAATGGAGGAACCAGCGGTGACGAACGGCGACGGTTGGAACGACTGGTTGGCGGACCGGGAAGCGGCGCACCTGGCGGAACTCGACGACCTGCTGCGCCTGCCCAGCGTCAGCACGGACCCGGCCCACGCCACCGACGTCGCGCGGACCGCATCCTGGGTCGCCGAACGCCTGCGGGCGGCCGGCGTGCCGGAGGTCGAGGTCGCCCCGACCGACGGCCACCCGGCCGTGGTCGGCCGCTGGCGGATCGCCGACGATCAACCGACCGTGCTGATCTACGGCCACTACGACGTCCAACCGCCGGAACCGCTCGACCTCTGGCAGACCCCGCCCTTCGAGCCGACCATCCGCGACGGCCGGATCTACGCCCGCGGCTCGTCCGACATGAAGGGCAACCTCCTGACCGCGATCCAGGCCGTCGAGGCGCTGGCCCAAACACACGGCGCGCCGCCGATCAACGTGACCTTTCTCGTCGAAGGCGAGGAGGAGATCGGCAGCCCGAACCTCGCCCCCCTGATCTCCCGCGAACGAGAGCGCCTGGCCTGCGACTTCGCGGTGTCGGCCGACGGCGGCCAGTACGGCCCGGACACCCCGTCCTTGACCGTGTCCTTGAAGGGCCTTACCGGCGGCCAACTCGACGTCCAGACCGGTACCACCGACCTCCACTCAGGGATGTACGGCGCCACCGCGCCGAATGCGGTGCAAACCCTCGCCCGCCTCCTCGCCACGTTCCACGACGCCGACGGTCGGGTCGCCGTCGACGGCTTCTACGACGACGTCCGCGACCTCTCCCCCGACGAGCGCGCCGAGATCGCCGCCGTCCCGTTCGACGAGGCCGACTACCGCCGCCAAGCCGGGGTCGAGACCTTCTGGGGCGAACCGGGCTACTCGCCACTGGAGCGCGCCTGGACGCGCCCCACGGTGGACCTCAACGGTGTCTGGGGCGGCTTCCAAGGCGACGGATCGAAAACCGTCACCCCCTGCCAGGCCCACGCCAAGATCACCTGCCGCCTGGTCGCCAACCAGGACCCGGCCAAGATCCAGGATCTGCTCCGCCGCCACGTCGAAGCCCACTGCCCACCGGGAACCACCGCCACCTACACCCCCTTGCCCGGCTCCGCCCGCCCGTTCGAGATCGCCCGCGACCATCCCGGCTTGATCGCCGCCGGCAGGGTTTTGGAAGGGTTGTTCGGCAAGGACCCGATCGTTATCCGCTCCGGCGGTACCATCCCCGTCACCGCGATGTTCCAGGAACTGCTCGGCGTCGAGACGGTGATGTTCGCCTGGAGCGTCCCCGGCAGCCAGGCCCACGCCCCCAACGAGTGGTACCGGATCGAGGATTTTCTGCGCGGCCGGCGCGGCTACGCGGCGTTCCTGACGGCGCTGGCACGGTAGGGTCACGGCATGCGGTGCCCGTACACCCCGCCCTCGTTGCGGTCCGCACGGCCGGCTTGGTGCCCCATTCGCGGCGGGCGAGGTACGGTTGACGGCCGGTGTTCCCCATCACATCATAGGCGCACGCGGCGATGTTACGGCAGGACCCGCCCGTGGCCGACTCGACGCCCGCCAACCGGAGTCACCCCCAACCGGTGCCCCCGGTCCCCTTTCCGGACCGGGAGTGGCCCGGTTCACCGCTGCCGGTCGCGCTGACCAGCTTCGTCGGCCGGGAGCGCGAGGTCGCGGCGGTCATCGCGCTGCTGCGCCGGGACGGCGTCCGCTTGGTGACCCTGACCGGGCCGGGCGGCGTCGGCAAGACCCGCCTGGCGGTGCGGGTCGCGGAGGAGCTGGCGGCGGACTTCGCCGACGGCGTGGGGTTCGTGGACCTGGCGCCGCTCACCGACCCCGCCCTGGTCGGCCCGACCGTCGCCCAGGCCTTCGGCGTCCGGGAGGCGGGCGACCGCCCCCTCGCCGCGCGGCTGGCCGAGGCGCTGCGGGACCGCCGGCTCCTGCTGGTGCTGGACAACTTCGAGCGGGTGGTGGAGGCGGCGCCCTTGGTCGTCGCCCTGCTCGCCGCCTGCCCCGGCCTGGCGGTCCTGGCCACCAGCCGGGTGCGCCTGCGCGTCTCCGCCGAGCGCGAGCACGCCGTGCCCCCCCTCGCCCTGGCCGGGGCCGACGACGCGCCGTCCGTCGAGGACGCCGCCGGCTCGGAGGCGGCGCGGCTGTTCGTGGCGCGGGCGCAGGCGGTCCGGGAAGACTTCGCGCTCACCGGCGACAACGCCCCGGCCGTCGCCGCGCGGTCTGCGCCCGGCTGGACGGCCTGCCGCTCGCCATCGAGCTGGCCGCCGCCCGCGTCAAGGTCCTGCCGCCGGCGGCGCTGCTGGCGCGGCTGGAGCGGCGCCTGCCGTTGCTGACCGGGGGGGCGCGCGACGCCCCGGCCCGGCAGCGGACAATGGCGGCGACTATCGCCTGGAGCCACGGCCTGCTGTCCGTGGAGGAACAGGCGCTGTTCCGCCGGCTGGCGGCCTTCGTCGGCGGGTGCACCCTGGCGGCGGCGGAGTTCATCGCCGCCGCGCCGGGCGACCCCGGCCTCGATGTCCTGGAGGGCGTCGCCTCGCTCGCGGACAAGAGCCTGCTGCGGGAGGAGGACGGCCCCGGAGGGGAACCTCGCTACCGGATGCTCGAGACGGTCCGCGAGTACGGGCTGGAGCGATTGGCGGCCAGCGGCGAGGAGGACGCGGTCCGCGCCGCCCACGCCGCCCACTGCCTGGCGCTCGCCGAGCGAGCGGCGCCGCTGCTGTGGGGAACTGGGGCGCGTGTGGAGTTCGCGCGGCTGGAGCGCGAGCACGCCAACCTCAGGGCGGCCCTCGCATGGTTCGACCAGGCCGGCGACGGCGAAACCCTGCTGCGACTGGCGGCGGCGCTCAGCTACTTCTGGTCCATCACCGGCCTGTGGGCCGAGTGCAACGCCTGGCTGGAGCGCGCCCTGGCCGCCGACCCGCGGCCCTCGCTCGCGCGGTTGGAGGCGCTGCAGTTCCTCGGCGAAAACGCCGGCTACCAGGGCGACTTCTCTCGGGCCGAGGCGGCGCTGGGGGAGGGGCTGGCCCTGGCCCGACGTCTGGGCGCGGGGGCGCATGTCTCCAAAATGCTGGGCGCCCTCGGGAGGCAGCGGGTGGACCGTGGCGCCTACGCGGAGGGCGCGGCCCTGCTCGCCGAGTCGGCGGCCGAGGCGCGGCGGGCGGGCGACCGCTACCACGAGGCCCTGGCGCTGGCCCATCTCGGGGTCGCGGCATGGGGGCGCGGGGACCGGGACGCGGCGATCGCACACCTGGAGGCGGGGCGGGCGCTCGGTCGGGACGCCGGGCACCCGTTCCCGGCGGCGATCGCCGCCCGCGACCTGGGCCTGATCGCCGCCGAGGGGGGCGACTACGCGCGGGCGGCGGCGGGATACAAGGAGTTCGCCGCCCTCGACCCGGACGCGTTGGCGGTGCTGATGCGCCTGGTCCCCGACGTCGCCTCCTTGGCGGCGGCGCTTGGCGAGGCGGAGCGGGCGGCCCGGCTCTTCGGGGCGGCGGCGGCGTTGGCGGAGGCAACAGGCAGTGCCCCGGCCTGGCCGGAGCGGGGGGCGCACGAGCGGGCGACCGAGCGGGCGCGGGGGGCGCTCGGCGGCGAGGCCTTCGCGGCCGCCTTCGAGGCCGGGCGGCGCCTCCCTCGGCGGCGCGTCCGGGCCGAGGTCGAGGCGGTCC
>CADCWE010000009.1 GCA_902806325.1 uncultured Thermomicrobiales bacterium
CGGGGCGGTGCCGGATCTGGCGCGCGGGTTCGCGCTGCCGCCGGTGATGCTCCGGCTTCGCTGCCCGCTGCTGGTGATGGGCGCGGGCCGCGATCTGGTCATACCGCCCGCCGAGGCGCCAAGGTTATGTCATGCCGCCGGAGACCTGGGAACGCTTGTCTGGTATCCCCACGCCGGGCACGCGCTCTACGACGTGTTGCCGGAGTGGACGGCCGACGCGGCGCGCTGGCTCGCGGCGGCGACCGACGACGGCGCCCCTCTTTCCTGGGCCGGTCCCGACAAGGACTCGACCCAGTCGCGTCCCCCTGGCACGGAGGACGTGGAGCCGGACGACGCCTGACGCGGCCACCTAGCCCGGCGATCCCCGAACCCGCCTCTCGCCCACTCCCGTTGTCCTGTCGAGCGAGGCGAACCACCGTCTGCCGCCGCGGCGTAGGGCCCTGGCGAGCCATCGCCGCGGGCGACCGACCAGTTGCGTCGCTGACGATCACGGGGCGGCGAGCACCGAAATCCCTTGCCGCGCCCGGAGTGGCCCGCGCCGGGGCGGTTAGAGCCAGTCGTTGCGGCGGAAGAAGGTGAACATCCCCGCCCCGACACGGCCATCAACCCCAACGCCCACGGATAACCGAACAGCCAACCAAGTTCCGGCATGTGGACGAAGTTCATGCCGTAGATTCCAGCGATCAGGGTCATGCTCATCAGGATAATCGACGACGCCGTCAACGTCTTCATGTTCCGGTTTAACCGGTTCGAGGTGATCGAGAGCGAGGCGTCGAGCGCGCTGGAGAGCAAGTCGCGGTACGTGTCGACGGCGTCGGTGACGCGCAAAATGTGGTCGTAGACGTCCTGGAAATAAACCAGGTTCGGTTCCCCGAAGATCGGACTCTCCCGACGCACCAGCAGGTTCATCACGTCGCGCTCCGGGGCTAGGACGCGCCGCACCGCCAGCAGGTCCTTCTTCAGCGCAAAAATCGTCTCCTGGGCGTTCGGATCGCTGTGGTCGAAGATCGCCGACTCCAGGTCGTCGATCCGGTCGGACAAGTCGTCGACAACCGGAAAGTAGCCGTCGACGACCGCGTCGAGCAAGGAGTAGACGAGCAGGCCGACGCCGCGGTCGCCGACCTGGGCGACGTTCTGGCGCCACCGCCGCGCCGTTTCCTCCAGCTCGGGAATCGCGTCGTGGTGGACGGTGACCAGATAGGATTTGCCGACGAACAGGTTAATCTCGCTCGGGCGCGGCCGGCCGTCCTTCGTGCAGAGGGCGTAGAAGACGAGGAAGAAGAAGCCGTCGTAGGGATCGAGCTTGGGACGTTGGTGGGGGCGGGCGGCGTCTTCGAGCGCAAGCGGATGAAACGCGAACTCCTCGCCGATCAGGCGAAGCTCGTCCGCCGTCGGTGCGACGACATCGACCCAGAGCAGATCGCAGCCGGCGGCGAGGGTATCGCTGATCCGATCCAAGGACTGGTCGAGTTCGAACCCCCGGTCCGGCGAATCGATGTTGACGTGGATCATCGGGTCTCCTGGTCGTCGAGAGTAGGGCAGCGCTGGGCGAGTGTAGCGGATCGGATTTGGGGGAAGGAAGGCTTCCGATCGGGATCGGTTGCGGTCCCAAACGGCGGCCACGGGGACCCGCCCGGCGGCCGTTGGCGGTGCCGATGGCAGCGAGCGGTCGCAAATCGGAGCAACCGGATTGGCAGCGGTGGCGACGACAACCCGTTCGGCCGGCGAGGCCCGCGGCGAACTAGACATAATACTCAGCGCAACCTCCGCCACCGGGCGAAGAACCCCAGCCGTAGCGCGATTTCTGCCAGCAACGCGAGCAGCGCCAACGCCAGCGGCGCGAACCAGACCGCGCGGTACTCCTTGAGGGGGGCGCCGCGCCCGCCGCCGACGAACGCGTCGTCCGCGTCCGAAAGCCCGAGCACCCTGCCGCCGGTCCGCGCGGCCAGGGCGCGGAGGAGGACGTTGCCGCCGGCCGCGGGCTGCAACTCGGGGGAGGGGGGCACGGCGAAGCCGGCCAGTTCCTCGACGGGTTCGCCGTTCAGGGTCTGGGTCAGCCGGACCTGGTAGGCGCCGGGTTCGGGGGCGGCAACGCGGAGTTCGTAGCGGCCGGGGCCGGTTTGGGCAAGCGCGAGATCCTCCACGGTTTGGCCACCGGGCGTGGTGATCGCGGCCGTGGTCCCGGTCAGGTCGACGAAATCGCCGTCCTCGCCGACCGCGTCGACCGTGACCACCGCCTCCGGGCCGTCGCGCTCGACCCCGACCCGGATCGGCCGGTTCTCGGGGTCGGGCAGCGTCCAGCGCACCAACCCGCTCCAGAACTCGTCATAACGCTGCCAATTCTGCCAGGCGAGGGCGAAGTCGGCCCCGTCGTCGGCCGTCCAGGCGACCACCCGACCGAGGCCGTACTGCCACTTGGTCAGCACCGGATCGTCGCGCGAGGAGGTGAGGACCACCTGGGCGTCGGGCTTCGCCTCCGCGAAGTCGTAGCCGTCGAGGGACGGCAGCTCCGCCGGGTCGAAGCCGAGCAGGATCGGGCTGGGCAGGGTCTGGATCGGGGTGAACTCGCCCCGAATCACCGACTGGCTGCCGGCGCTCTGCGCTTCCTCCATGGTCAGTTTCGGGATGTCGTCCGGTTCGTCGGTGAAGTGGTAGCGGCCATTGCCGGCATTGGCCAAGAACTGCAACAAATCCGTGTCGGCGTCGTTGCCGATCGCGATCGTGGAGAGGGTCGTGCGGTCGGTAATCACGTCGTCGATCAGTTTCTGGTAGCTCTCGCGGGTGCCCGTCCGGCTCTTGCCGTCGGTCAGCAGCACGACGTGGCGGACATCGGCTTCCACCTCGCGGATGGCGTCGAAGCCGAGGGTCAGGGCCGGAAAGATTTCGGTCCCGCCGTCGGCGGTGATCGCGTCGACGGCCTCGTCGATCCGATCGCGCGTCTCGTCGCCCTCGATCGTGACCATCTCCAGGACCCACTGTTGCTTGTCGTTGAAAACCAGGATCCCGACCTGATCTCCGTCGGCGAGGGAGCGGGCGGCGACGCGGACCGCCTCCTTGGCCATGTCGATCTTGGACCCGCCGCCGGCGCCGGGGCTCATCGAGCCGGACTTGTCCATGATCAGCAGCACGGCGACCCGCTGCCGCTCCCGGCCGTCGGTGACCTTGACCGTCACCGGCAGCGCTTCTTCCAATAGCGTCCCGGCGTAGCCCCCTGGCCCGTAGCTGGTGGTGCCACCGACGACGACCAGGCCCCGGCCGAGGGTCCGGGTCGCTTCCTGGAGCGCGGCCAATTGCTCGTAGGTGAAGGCGTCGGCGGCGACGTTGTCGAGCACCACCGCGTCGTAGACGCCCAGCTCCGAGAGGCGGAAGGGGACATCGGCCGGGTTGCTCTGGGTAACCGCGGCGCCGCCCCCTTCCAGCGCGCCCCGGATTCGGGCCGGGTCCGCGCCGGGGGCGGAGACCAGCAGCAGGCGCGGCTGGTCGCGCACCACCAGGGCCAAGGGGAGGCGGTTATTGTCGGGGTAGCGGTCGGTCGCCTCGGTCCCGACGACCCGGACCTCCAGGGCGTGGAAGCCCGGCAAGAGGTCGCGGATCTGGAAGGCGTAGGAGCTGAGACCGGCCGGGAAGGTGGCCGGTTGGGTGCCTTGCAACGCCCCGTCCACCCACAACTCGACGCTGCCCGCGCCTTCGACGCCGGAGGCGACGCTGGCGAGGACGGCGATCGGCTCGCCCTGCCAGGTGGACTTGGGCGCGGTCGCGCCTTCGACCCGGAGGTCGTTGCCACCGACGCCGTCCAGCGGCAGGACGTCAATCGGCGTTCCGTCGGTCGCGGCCTGCCCGGCCTGGTTCAGCGCGGTGCCGACGTTCTCCGCCCCGTCGGAAACCAGCACCACCCGGCGTTGGCCGCCCATCGGCAACGCCCGGGCGAGGGCGAGGGCGCTCTCGATGTCGGTGTACTCTTGATCGCGCGCGGCCAACCCCGGATCCCGCCAGGAATCGCCCAACCCGTCGGCCCTTCCCGGACCGGCGACGACGTTCGGCGAGGCCCCAAAATTGACCACGGCGGCGCGGTCGCCGCCGTCGGCGGCGGCCAGGGCGTCCGCCACCCAGGCCGTCGCCGACTCCGTGGCGCCGCCGGACAAACTCAGCGAACGGTCGACCACGAACACGGTCGAGACCGCCCCCCCGCCCCGCGTCAGCAGCGGCTCCGCCAGCGTCAGCGCCAGCAGCGCCACCACCGACAGCCGCAGCGGCAGCACCGCCCGCGGCACCCCCTTCCGCCGCCCGAGGGCGAACCAGACGACCCAAAACAACGGCAGGGCGCCCAACAGCCAGAGGGCGTCGGGTCGGGCGAAGGAGATTCCCAGGTCCGGCATACGAGTCCCCATTCCGGCGTTTGGGGGCGGCAAGCCCTCGCCCCGGCCTAACGGCCACCCCGCTCCCGGAACGCGGGAGCGGGGACTGGCCCCCCATTGGGGAGCACCATGACGATCGAACAGCGCCCCAATCGGGGAACTAGTCCCCTCGCCCGCGCACCGGGAGAGGGGTGGCCCGCGGGGCCGGGGCGAGGGCCATCCGTCGCCGAGGCCACGCCGTCACCAGCCATTCCAGCGCCAGGATCAGCAACGCGGCGGCGACGAGCGGTGGCCAAAGGTCGGCCAGGGTGGCGGCGGCGCCGGCATCGGACCCGGCTTGGGCGGTGGCGAGGGCGGCGGCGAGGTCGGGGTTGGGACGGAGGTCGGACTCCGTGGGGTGACCGGCGTTGACGACGAAGCGGCCGCCGCCGAGGGGTTCGCCGCCCGCGTCGAGTTCGGTCACCCGGTAGACGCCCGGTCGGCCGGTGTCGGCGTAGGCGACGCTGCGCAGGCGGTCGGCGCCGGCGGTGGCGGGGTCGGTGCTGGTGTCGTCCGGATCGCCCGCGGCGACGGAGAGATCGGTCGGTTCCCCCTCCGGCGGGGCGACGCGGGCGACGGCGGCGCCGATCCGGGGGCGGTAGACCAGCGGTTCCCCGAGGGGCACGGAGGCGGGCAGGGGCGAGGGGGCGAGCTGAGCGGCAACGTTGGCGATCAGGATCGGGAAGACCGGTCGCTGGACGATGTTCGAGGCGTTCGGGTCGAACCCGATCACCACCGCGTCCTTGCCGCCCAGCGGACCGCGGAAGATCAGCGGCCCGGCCTCAGCGCCGACGACCTCGGTTTGGGTGGCGTCGATCTCGTAGACCGGGGTTTGGCCGAAGGTGACGCCGGAAAGGTCGACGCCTTCCAACAGCGGGTCGTAGGCGACCAGCGTGGTCAAGGTCGGGGCGACCATCTCACCCCGGGTCGCGATCGGCCCCCCGGCGGGGGGATGGACCAGCAGCAGGGCGGCGTTGGCCGGCAGCACGGCCAACTGGTCCGCGTCTGGCACGGCGTTGTCGTAGACGATCAAATCGTACGCGGCGGTGTCGCCGCCGGCGAGGGGGCCGTCGGTGGGCTGGGTGGTCACTTCGGCGCCGGGCAGCACCGCCAACGCCCGGCGCAGGTGGCGCGGCGCGTCGGAGACGAGCAGGATCTGCAGCGTCAGATCCGTGTCCTGGCGCAGGATCAACGACGCCGCGTCGTCGTCGGGCAGGGGGTCGTCGACCGCGACGGCGACGGTGACCTCGGCGGCGCCGGTCGGCGCCTCCCAGTCCAGGCGCTCGGAGCCGCCGCCGGGGGCAATCGTGACGTCCTCGCGCAGCGCCTCGATGCCGCCCGCGGTCAGCGTCACCGGCACCGTGACCGGTTCCGGGGAGAAGTTGGCCACCCGGACGAAAAGCTGCTGGCGAGCCGGGTCGCCCGGGGCGGCGCTAGCGGCCAACTCGGTGATCGCGACGTTGCCATCAATCGGGACGGTGCCGGTCTCGCCGCCGACGGTCACCAGCTCCACCGGCGCGCCAAGCCCGGCCGCGAGACCGGGATCGACGGCCAGCGCGCCGTCGGAGACGAGGACCACGCGGTCGTCCAGGCTGGGCAGCAGCAGGTCCTTGGTCAGGTTCAGGGCGGCGTTGAGGCCGGCCCTGCCGCCCGGCGGGGCGATCGCGCGCAGGCGGTCGCTCAGGGCGACGAAGCCGCCGGCGTCGGTCGCTTCCAGAGTGGCGACGCGGGTGCCCATCAAGACCACGGTCGCGACGTCGCCTTCGCGCAGGTCGTCCAGGCGATCGAGGGCGATCCTGCGCGCGGCCTCGAAGCGGGTCTCCCCGGACGGGGTATCGATCGCGGCCATGCTGGTCGAGCCGTCGAGGAGCAGGATCTCGTGTCGCGGCTCGGTCCGCAGCCCAAGCCCGGAGGCCGCCCAGGCGCCGCTGGTCGCCGGCCGGGTCAGGCCAAAGGCGAGCAGGGCGACGATCAGCAGGTGGAGCAGCAGCAGCAGCGAGAGCGGCGGGCGGCGGAACGCGGTCTGCTCGGATTCGTCCAGCATCGCCGCCCGCCAGAAGCGCAGCGTCGGCACCGGCCGCGTCTGAGGCGTGGTGTGGCGCATGTGGAACAGGATCACGGCCGGGATCCCGACCAGGGCGGCCAACCCCAGCGGCGCCAGCAGATCCAACCCGAACGGCCCGCTCATCCGACCACCCCCCGCTCGTGGAGCATCTGGAGGACCAACGTTTCCACGGGCCAATCGGTTTGGAGGCGGAGGTAGGTCGTCCCTTCGGCGGCGCAGACGGCGTCCAACTCGGCCAGCCAGGTCTCGATCGCGGCCCGGTAGCGGGACAGCACCGGGTCGGTCGGGGTCAGGCGCAGTTTCTCGCCGGACTCGACCTCGATCAGTTCCGACGGTGCCGGGCGCCCACCGGGGCCAACGCCGGTCATCGGCGCGCCGAGCAGCTCGGCGGGATCGACGACGTGGACGACGGTGGCCTGCCAGCCGCGGGCGCGCAACTCGCGCAGCGGACCGCCGAGGTCGGCTGGCTCGCCGGAGAGCAGATCGGAGACCAGGATGACCAGCCCCGGTCGCCGCCGCACCCTGGCGTAGGCGTCGAGGATCGCGGGCAAATCGGTCTGGCCCAACGGCGCCAGCGTTTCCAGGTGGCGCAGCAGCGGCACCGCCTGGGCGCGGCCCTGGGCGGGACCGAAGCGGGGGGCGAGTTCGGCGCCGAAGGGGGCGAGGACCACGCGGTCGAACCGCCACAAGGAGACATAACCGAGCGCGCCGGCGAGGCGGCGGGCGTAGGCGAACTTAGTCGGTCCCCGGTCGTCGCCACGCCAGTCCATCGAGTTGGAGGCATCGAGCAGGAGGTGGACGTTGAACTCGGTGGTGACCTCGCTGAGGCGGACGAAGAGGCCGTCCAGGCGGGCGTAGGTATTCCAGTCGATGCGGCGAAAGTCGTCGCCCTGGCTGTAGCTTTTGAAGTCGGCGAACTCCGGGGACGAGCCGCGGCGGCGCGACCGGTGCTCCCCGGCCAGCCCCTGGGCGATGGTCTTCTGGGACATCAGGACCAGGCGCCGGAGCCGCCCGAGGAGTTCCTCGTCGAACAGGGCGTCGCCCACCGTGCGGGCGGGCACGGGCGCGTCGGCACCCGTCCGACCGGGGAGGAAGGCCGGGCGGCGGATGGGGGAGGGGAGGGAGAGGCGCATCAGGGACGCCCCTCGGGCACGGGGTGATTCGAGGCGGGTCGGTGAACGCGGGACGGGTTGGACCCGGACGAGGGCGGCCACGGGCAGCCGCCCCAACAACGACCGTGTTCACGGCGTCGTAAGGGGGATATCACGCCCGACGGCGTCGGGGCGGCCCCCCGTGGCCGCCCGTTCCGCGGAAACAGCCGTTCGAACTGGGCACCGGGCGCGGTAGGGGTACGATTCATCGCTCCCTCGTCCGCCGCGCCGGTGGTCGTGGTTCGCAGCCCGTTCATTCCTCACCGTCCGGTTCGGAGAAATAGTTCTCGACGAGCGACCGGTACCCCGGCGGCACCCGGTTGGAATCCGGCCCGGCGATCCCGACCTCCTGCTGGACGGTGGAGCCGGAGCGGGCGGCGACCCCGGCGCCGTTGCCGACGGCGGACGAGCCGCCGTCGGCGCTGGTGCGGACGCCGGGTCCGCCGGAGCGGGGCAGCTCGACCGATCCGATCACGTCGCGCGGCTCGCCGCTGCCGGCTTGGCCGGCGGTGTCGTCGGGGGGCTGGAGATTTTCGTCGGCCGGGGCGTCGCCGGCGCCCGACCCTTGGCCATCCTGGGCCTGGCCGCCTTCGGCTTCGGCGCCCTCGCCGGTGCCGGCGCCCCCGCCGTCCTGCGACTGGTCGCTCGGGGCGCCCTCGCCCATCCCCTCGCGGCCCTGGGGAGCGGCGGCGGGCGCGCCTGGCTGGCCCTGGCCCTCGCCGGCCTGGTTCGGGTTCTCGCCCTGGCCCTGGTCCGGGGCGCCTTCTTGGCCCGGTTCCTGGCCTTGCTGGGCGCCGGACTGGCCCTCCTGCCCCGGGTCGCTGGCCTGGCCCTGGGCGGGGTCGCCGGGTTGGGCGTCGCCGCCTTCCTGGCCGGGGTCTCCCGCCTCGCCGGGTTGGCCCTGTTCGCCGGGCTGCCCTTCGCCCGGTTGCCCTTCGCCCTGAGCGCCCTCGCCGGACTGCCGCTCGCCTTCGGAGCCGCCCCGGTCGCCGCGCGCCTGGTCGGCGGCTTCCGCGCGCTCCATCTGCTCGGAGAGTTCTTGCTGCGACGCAACCTCGTCCCCGGTCTGCTCGACCGCGTCGCCCAGCTCGCGGACGCCGTCCTGGGCGGGTTGCTGGCCCTGGCGCAGCCCTTCGGCGGCCTGGCGGGACGCGTCGGCCAGGGACTGGCCGCCTTCCGACATCTGCCCCGCCGCTTGGTCCAGGTCGTCGGCCAGACCCTCGCGGGCCGCTTGGGACATCTGGTCGGCGCGGGCCGCCGCGTCGCGCAGGCTGTCGGCGGCGGCATCGTAGTCGCCGTCGGCGATCGCGTCGGCGGCTTCGCGGGTGTTGGGGTGGTCGTCCAGGGCGTCACCGAGGGCGCGCAGATCCTGCTGCGCTTCGGCGGAGCGGCGGGCTTGGGCGCGCACCTCCTCGGTGGTCGGGGCGTCGGCCAGCTCGGCGGCGGGGTCGCTGAGGGCGGCTTGCTGCTGACGCACGCGCTCCACGGCCGGGGTGAAGGGGGGGACGGCGCCGGCCGTGGCGTCGTCGATCCCGCCGCCGACGCCGCGGGTGAAGTAGAGCGCGGCCAGGAGCAACGCCACGGCGACCGCCAGCACGAGCTCTCGCAGCGGCAGCCGGAGCCGGAACGCGGGGTGGCGCCGCAGCTCGGCGACCACGTTGGCGGCGTCGGCCATCTGGAGGTAGACGATCGAGGCCCGTTCCCCCTCGGCGGGCACCGCCCGGCCCAAATTCCCCACGGCGGTGCCCATCCGCTCGTGGAGGGCAAACGAGCGGTCCAGCATCCGCGCCACCCGCGCCCGCGTCGGTCGCAGGCAGGCGGCGAAGACCATCCCGGCGCCGAAGAAGACCGCGCCGATCGGGACCAGGGCCGCGGGGTCAAAATCCGGGCCGCCGTTGAGTTCCACCAGCAACCACCCGCAGCCGACCAGCGGTCCCAGCCAGAGCGCCCGCGCCAGGATCGTCACGACCCGCAGCAGCCAGACCCGGCGGGCGATCCCGTTCAGCGACCGCACCACCTGGGTCCCGGCCAACCCGACGTCGCCCACGGGCCGCCGATCCCGCGCCGGGAGGTGCGGCGCGGGCACGTCCGATCCCGCCCAAAACGGCGACCAGAGGGCGCGCCAGAGCGTCCGGGCGACGGTCTCGCGGGTCGGGCGCGGGAAGTCGAGGCGGTCCCAGGCCGCGCGGGGGGCGGGGGCGGTCTGCGGCCAGCGGTAGGGTTGGGCCATGCGGGGCGCCTCCGGGCGGGGCAACGAGCCGTCAGCAATCAGCCGTCAGCCAAGAGATTGGGATGGGAGACGGAAGCGGGCGAGGGCGGTTCGGGAAAGGGCGGCTCCCCGTGGCCGCCCTTCCTGGGGGACGACATGGGCGACTGCGCCACCCCTCGTCGAAGGCCGACGGCCGACGATGGACGGCCGATCGCTCCGTCCTCATCGCCAATCCAATTCCCGCGGACCGCGCGCCCACAGCCACAGCGCCAGCCAGGCCAACGTCAGGGTCACCAGGGCGGCCAGCATCAGGACCAGGCGGCGCTGGCGGGCGTCGAGGTCGGACAGGATGTCCCTGGCCTGGGTCAGCATCTCCTCGTCGCCGAGGCGGGAAAAGGCGGTGCCGGCGGCGACGGCGGCGGCGCGGGCCTCGGGGTAGCTGCCCCAGCGGTGGGCGAGGCGCTGCGCGTCGTCGAGGCGGACCGTCGCCTCGGCGCCGGTCACGGCCAGCTCGCGGTAGGTCGCCATCAGGGCGGTCGGGCGTTGGGTCTCGGGCAGCACGGCGTATTGGGTCTCGGCTTGGGCGAGGAGCGTTTCGGCCCGATCGTAGGTGTGCAATTCGAGCGCCTGCTGGGTTTGGGTCATTAAGGCTTCGGCTTGCAAGCCGGTGTCGCAAAGGGCGACCAGACCGTCCACCTCGGCCAGGCGCTGGTTGTCGCCGAGGTCGGTGTAGAGCCGCTGGGACCGTTCGAGGAGCGACTTGGCGCCGGCGTAGTCGGCGCGGTCGAGGAGATCGCGGGCGGGTTGGAGGTCGAAGGCGGCGACCAGGTTGTCGTCCCAGCCGGAGGCGGTCCAGCGGGGCAGCCCTTCCTCCCACTGGTCTTCCAACTCCTGGGGCCCGCGTTTGTAGGCGCCGCGCATCGCCTGCCGCCAGTCGGCTTCGGCTTGGAGGGCGGTCAGGAAGGCGCGCAGGGTGCCGAGGCCGTAGCGGTCGACCAGGAAGGCGGCGACGGCGTAGGACTGGGCGCCGATCAGGTCGGCGTCGCCGGCGAAGGGCTGGTCGCGGTTCAGATCCGACCAGGAGAGCAGGGTGCCGCCCTGGCTGGCGGTTTGGACGACGGCGGCCAGGCGGGCCAGCTTGGGCGTGATCGGGCGTTCGGCGTACTGGGCCAGCCCTTCGGCGAAGCCGCGGGGCAGCTTGTTGCCGGTTGCGGTCGCCAGCAGCAGGTGGGCGGTGGCGTGGCGGAGCTGGTTCTCCGCTTCGAGCGGGGAGCGGGCCAGAAACCGGGGCAGGAGGATCGAGACATCGCCGGCGGCTGGGTCGGCCACCGCGTCGATCCCGGCCAACTCCGGTCGCTCCAGGGCGGCGGTGGCGGCGACCCAGGCGGCCTCGTCGGCGTAGACGTAGACGGGGATCTTGGCGGCCGGGGCGGCGGCGAAGAGGGCGGAGAGTTCGCCGAAGCCGCGCTCGGCAACCAGCCCATAGGCGGCCAGGAAGCCGGCGGCGTCGAGGGTCGGGTTGGGTTGGACGTGGAACCGGAAGTGGTCGCCCTCGACCATCGTGAACGCGCCCGCTTGGTCGGCGGGCGGCGGGGCGGCAACCGCGGGGGATGGGGTCAGGCAAAGGGCGCCGAGGAGGATCGTGGCGAGGACCAAGGCGCGATTGGGTGCCCGTCGGCGACGAGGGTGCCGGCCCACGTCCCCACCCAACCTCGTGGGCGGCCGTCCGCATTCTCCGAGGCCCCGACGGCGCCTCATCGGCCGCTCTGGATCGGCATCGGTCGCGCCATCGGGTCGCCCTCCTAGGACGGGGAGATCGCGGCGACGCGCCGGGTGCCCTCTGGGCGATGGGGCGCCGCGACCGCTGGCGATGGGTCGGGACGGACGGTGGACACGGATCCGCTTAATGGCGAGTGCGGACGAGAACCCGATCGTGGCCACGCAGTATACCAGTGCCCCGGTCTACGCCGGAGCGGCGGGAACGGTTTCCGGGCTAGCGGTCATCGGCGACGGCGTCGCCATCCTCATCGTCTTCGGGCGCGCCGCCAAACGCCGCGTCCTCTTCGGCGCCGAGATCGCGGAGGATGTCTTGGGCGCGGGCAAAATCCGGCTCCAGGACGAACAATTGGTGCTCCAACATGGCGGCGGACCCCCACGCACCAACCCCGGCGCCGCCCGCCTTAACCAGGGTCCGGATCCCCTGGTCCTCCAGCACGTCCGCCCACATCCGCCCGATCGGCTCGTTCGGCGCGGTGCCAAGCCAGACGATGGCGGCGCCGGTGCCGGCAGGGGACGGGGTCTCGTCGTCGCGGGGCATGGGCACGGCTCCTCGGCGGTGGCGTCGGTTTGGGCGGCAGTCTAGCACCCCGGTCTCGACCATCCCGCCGTCCATCGCCCACCTCCATTGACGGAGCGTGGCCGGCCGGGCATGATGCGCCCACGCGCACCGCGAAGCATCCAGGACCAGGGCCGTGGCCGACCCGACGCCCGCCACCCCCAGTCGCGCCCAGCCGGTTCCCCTGGCCCCGCGCCCTGACCAGGACCGGACGGGCGCGCGCCTCCCGGCCCCCTTGACCAGCTTCGTCGGCCGCGAGCGCGAGATCGAAACCGTCGCCGCTCTGCTGCGGCGGGAAGGAGTCCGCCTCGTCACGCTGACCGGCCCGGGGGGTGTCGGCAAGACTCGGCTCGCCGTCCGCGTTGCCGAGGAGGTAGCGGGCGAGTACCCCGATGGGGTGGTCTTCGTGGCCCTGGCACCGGTCCAGGACCCCGAACTGGTCCTGTCGGCCATCGCCCAGGTCCTCGGTGTCCGGGAAACGGGCGACCAGTCGCTGGCCGAGCGCCTGGCCGGGGCACTCCATGAGCGGCGCCTGCTGCTGGTCCTCGACAATTTCGAGCAGGTCATCGACACCGGACCGCAGATTGCCAGACTCGTCGCCGCCTGCCCCCGGCTCACGGCGCTCGTCACCAGCCGCGTGGTGCTGCGCCTCTCCGGCGAGCACGACGTGTCTGTCCAACCGCTGCCGCTTCCGGAGGCCGACTCGGAAGCGATGACCGCCGAGACCGACGCGGTACGCCTGTTCCTGGCGCGGGCGCGCGCCGCCCGGGCGGGGTTCGTGCCGACCGACGCCGACACCATCGCCGTCGCCGCGATCTGCCGCCGCTTGGACGGCTTGCCGCTGGCGATCGAGCTGGCCGCGGCGCGGGTCGCCCACCTGCCCCCGGCGGCGCTGCTGGCGCGACTCGAGCAACGTTTGCCCCTCCTGACGGGCGGCCCCCGGGACGCGCCACTTCGCCAACAAACGATGCGCGACGCGATCGCCTGGAGTTACGACCTGCTCCCGGCCGAGGAGCAAGCCCTTTTCCGCCGCCTGGCCGTCTTCGCCGGCGGGTTTACGCTCGACGCGGCCGAGGCCGTGGCGGGGGACGCCGCACTATCCGTCTTCGATGCCCTTTGCGCGCTGGTCGACGCGAGCCTCGTCCAGCGGGCCGACGGACCCGGCGAGCGTGACCCGGACGGCCCGCGCTACCTGCTGCT
>CADCWE010000010.1 GCA_902806325.1 uncultured Thermomicrobiales bacterium
ACCAGCCTCCCGCCGCACGCCGGGCAGCGCTCCTCCGCCGCCGGGACATCGGCCGCCACCTCCGCCAGCAGCCCCGCCCGCGCCGCGTCGAGGCGCGCGTCGAGGGCCTGCTCGATCTCGGTCAGGGTGGCCGCGGGGTGCGCCCGCCGCCAGGCGCGGAGGTCGACCTCGACGGCGGTGACGGCAATCTGCCAGCGGGTGGGATCGTCGGCCATGGCGGGCACCTCGGCGTCGACTCGATGGGTCGCGCCGCCAGCGTACCGCACCCGCCCATCGGCCCCCGCGCAATTCCGTGGGCCACACCCGGTCCTTGTAAACGGGTTGACAACGATTGTTGCCGCCGGTAACATTATCAGTGTATTCCCCGGGTTTCCTCTCTCCGCTTTCGGGCGGAGATGATCCCGGGGTTTTCTTGTGCTTCGCGCGACGGAACCAATGAGGACGAATGGTCGAGGACGCGATCACGTTAAGTTGCGTCCTCGTGCAAGCGCCTCCACGGTGCCACGGTGCCGTGGATTCCTTGAATCGCATTGGGGCCGGGTATGATTGCCACCACCGGCGCCCGGACCGCTTCGCCCGCCACCCCGAACGAGGATGCCCTCCCATGACCGCGGACCAGCACCAAAACGGCCACCCGCACCGCCCCCTCGCCTGCCGGGGAATCCGGGGCGCGACGACGGCGGCGGCGAACACCGCCGAGGACATCCTGGAGGCGACGCGGGAGCTGGTCACGGTGCTGATCCGGCTCAACGACCTGACGCCGGAGGACGTCGTCAGCGCCGTTTTCACCACCACCCCGGACCTGACGGCGACCTTCCCGGCCCTGGCCGCGCGAGAGGTCGGCTGGACCGAGGTGCCGCTCTTGTGCAGCCACGAGATGGCGGTGCCGGGCGCCTTGACCAACGCGGTGCGCGTGCTCCTCCACGTCAACACCACCCGCGCTCCCGCCGAGATCCGCCACGTCTACCTCAACGGCGCCCGCCAACTGCGCCCGGATTGGGCGATCGCGGACGACGAGTTGGCCGCGCTGCTGGGCGAACCGGCGTCCGTCTCCTGACGAGTCGGCCGTCGGCAGGACGACGGACCGTCTCGGTCCTCAGTCCTCTCTCGTCTCCATCCCCTATCCCCCAGAAAGGACCACGCATGATCGTCGTCATGGAACGCGGCGCGACCAGCGCCCAGGTCGAGGACGTCGTCGCCCGGATCAAACTGCTCGGCCTCGCGGCGCACCTCTCGCAGGGCGAGGAGCGGACCATCGTCGGGGTGGTCGGCAGCCCCCTGCCGCCGACCCTGGACGGGGAGCTGGAGATCCACGCCGGGGTCGAGCAGGTGGTCCGGGTGACCAAGAAGTTCAAGCTCGCCGGCTGGGATTTCCACCCCCGCAAGACGACCATCACGGTCCGCGGGGTCGAGATCGGCGGCGACGCGGTAACAATCATCGCCGGGCCGTGCTCGGTCGAGTCCGAGGAGCAGACCGTCTCCACCGCGCGGGCGGTCAAGGCGGCCGGGGCGACCATGCTCCGCGGCGGCGCCTACAAGCCGCGCACCTCGCCCTACGAGTTCCGGGGGCTGGGGCGACGGGGCCTGGAGATTTTGGTCCTGGCGCGGGAGGAGACGGGGTTGCCGATCATCACCGAGGTGATGACCCCGGCCGACATCGAGGAGGTCGGGGAGTTCGCCGATGTCTTCCAGATCGGCGCCCGCAACGCCCAGAACTACCTGCTCCTGGAGGAGGTCGCCAAGTTCGGCAAGCCGGTGATGCTCAAGCGCGGCCTCAGCATGCAGACCGAGGAGTGGCTGCTGGCGGCCGAGTACGTGATGGCCCAGGGCAACCCGGAAGTGATCTTGTGCGAGCGCGGGGTGCGCACCTTCGAGGCCGCCACCCGCAACACCCTCGACGTCAGCTCGGTGCCGGTGGTCCAAAAACTCTCCCACCTGCCGGTCTTCGTCGACCCCAGCCACGCCGCCGGCAAGCGCGACTACGTGCCGGCCCTCTCCCTGGCCGGGATCGCCGCCGGCGCCGACGGCCTGATGATCGAGGTCCACCCCAGCCCCGACCACGCCCGCTCCGACGGCGCCCAGTCCCTGACCTTCGCCCAGTTCGCCGAGCTGATGCCGCGGATCGGCGCGGTCGCGGCGGCGGTCGGCCGATCGGTGCCTGCGCCGATCGCCGTCTGACGCCCGTTCGGCGTGCCCGCGCCCGTTACAATCCGGTCAAGGAGGTGCGCGATGGCAGCCGAAACGACGACCGAGATCGAGGTCGACGTCGAACCGGGGAGCGCGTTGGCGCGGGCGTTGGAATCGGTGCCGGGGCGACCGGTGCTGCTGCGCCTGGCGGGGGCACGGTTTCGGGTGGCGCCCGAGGGCGAGGACGGGGCATCGGATGATCCCGTGCCGGTGTCCGACCACGGCGCGATCCGGATGGCCGATCCGGACGACATCTGGGCGGGGTACGACCCCGAGCTGGCACGCCAAAGCACGCTGGCGGCGGCCGGCAGCTGGAAGCACGTCGACGCGGAGGCGCTGAAAGCGGAGATCTACGCGCGGCGCAAGATGCCGTCGACCCGCCCACCCGTCGAATGGTGAGCGGCTATCTGCTCGACACGGACCGCATCATCGATGCGCCCAAGGGATACACGGAAGCGATCGACTTCGTCAACCAGCTTGCGCCGTCTGGGTTGGCGATCAGCGTGATCTCGTACGGCGAAATCTACCAGGGCGCGTACCACGGGAGTGATCCGGCGACCGACCTCGCTGGTCTCGCGGCGTTTCTGCCGGGCAAAACGCTGCTGCCCTTGACCGCCGACGTGATGAGGACGTTCGGGATCGTGCGGGGCGGTCTCACGCCTCATCTCCAGCGGGTGATCGGCGACATGGATCTGCTGATCGCCGCCACGGCGATGCACCACGGCCTGATGGTGGTAACGCGCAACCTGCGCCACTTCCGTCTGGTGCCAAACCTTGCGATCTACGAACCGACGTAGCCACGGCGCGTCGCGTTGCGCCGCCCCGCGACGGGCACGGCTCCTGCGACGGCGGGCGGCCGGACATTGGCGCGGGCGGCGAGGAGCGGGGGGCGGAGATGGCGCAGAACCAAGACCAGGATCTACCCCAGCGGCGGGCGACCTACCTGTCGCTGATCGGGGTCTTCATGGGGCTGTTCGCGGCGATCAGCGCCTCGGGCGGGCGCAAGGGCACCAAGCTGGAACTGGGGGCGCAGGATCTGGCGCTCTTGGGGTTGGCGACCTACCGGGCCGGCCGCCTGGTCGCCTACGACCGGGTGATGGAGCCGATCCGGGCGCCGGTGGCCGAGACCAAGGGCGACAGCGTCGAGCCGAAGGGCAGCGGCATCCAGCGCGGTCTGGGCGAGTTGCTCTCCTGCCCGACCTGCGTCGGGACCTGGATCTGCGGCGGCCTCGTCTACGGCTTGCAGATCGCGCCGCGGCCGACCCGCGCCGTGCTGGCCGTGGTCGGCGCGAGCGGGATCGCGGAGTTCCTCGACGCCGCGACCGAGGCGTTCCACGGCACCACCGAGCGCTCCCGCGCCGAGGCGCAGCAGATCGAAGGGGCGTCGTCGGGGTCGTGATGGGGTGCCCGTCGCTCCCCCACGGTCAGCGACCCAGCCGCTCGGCCCGGGTCGCCAGGGGCGCCAACTCCGAGACCACGAACTCGGCCTCGTCCGGGACGGCGGCGAGGATCGCCAGGTTCTCGACCGCGGCGAGGAACCGCAGGCGGGGCAGGGCGCGCCGGGCGTCGGGCGACAGCGGGAACGCGGCCAGGTACGCGTCGAGCAGGGGATCGCTCAGGTCGTCGGTCAGGTAGTGCTGGGCCATCGCCACGTCGAGCGCCCAGCACCCGAACCCGCACCGGGCGAAGTCGATCGCGCCGGCCCGCCGCGGTTCGCCACGGTAGACGACGTTGCCGCCGTGGAGGTCGCCGTGGAGGTCGCCGTGGAGGTCGGCGTGGATGAGACCGCCCTCGGCGGGATCGTGGTCGAGTTGCTCCAGGGTGTCCGCGCTCCGGCGCGCGGCCGCGTCGATGGCGAGGCGCGGGCGCTCGCCGAGACGGTCACCGATCCGGAGCAGGAGTTCGCGCGTGGCCGCCGCGAAGTGGGCCCGGTCGTAGACGGGGCGGACAAAGCCGGGGGGCGGCGACCACCGTTTCGCGCGCCCGTGCAACGCCGCCAGCAGCGACCCGATCAGCCCGGCTTCGTGCTCGTTCGGGAGGCGGCCCAGCGTTTCCCCGTCGACCCAGCGCAGCAGCGTCCAAAGCGTTGGCGGTCGACCACCCGAACCCGGTTCGATTACCGGGGCCAGGTCGCCGTTTTTCCGCCGCACGGGCACCGGCGTTGGAAGCGTCGGCGGGTCGCCCAGGGCGTCGAGCCAGACCAACTCGGAGACGACGTGCGCGGGAGGATGCCGCGGGTCGTCGTGGCGCCGCAGCACGTAGGCGCGGTCGGCGCTCCGGACCTTCCAGGTACCTTGGGAGAGGCCCCCGGCGAGCGGGGTGATCTCCCCGCGCTCGACGCCGAAGGCGCGCAACGCGTCGCGGGCGGCGTCGGTCCCGGCGCGATCCATCACCGCTCCTACGACCGCCGCGTGGTGCGGGTGACAAGGGCGGCGGCTGCCAACGCGCCGCCGATCGGGACGGGTTTCGCCGGTCCAGGCAACGGGGTCGAGCGCGGGGCGAGCGGGAGCGGCCGAGCGGCGGTTGATGCCATCGGGAATGTCCTCGAAACAAGGGCCGGAACGCCGGTCGCGACGGACGGGCCGGCGGGCGCCGCGGGATCAGCGCGTTTCCTTCCACCAGACGCCGACCCCGGCCAGCCCGGTCGCGGCGGCGGCGAGCCACCCCCGGCGCGCGTTGAGCCACCATTGCGGGCTGAACCCGGCCGCGCGGTCGTCGAACGGTCCGTGGGCGCCGCGGTCTTCGTCGGCGTCGAGCGGCTGCCAGAGGTTGTCGCGGTGGTCCGGGGGCAGGGGGCGATCGGTCTGCTGGCCCTCGATCCCGGTGGCGGCGAGGTAGCGGTCGAGCAGCCCGGGCACGATCCGGTCGCCGAGGATGCCGAGCAGGGCGGGGGCGCCGACGGCGATTTCGCGCCGGGGGTGGTCGGCGGCCCAGACGATGGCCCTCGCGGCGACCTCCGGCTGGAAGATCGGCGGCACCGGCTGGGGGTGGTTGGGCAGGGTGGTCTTGACCCAGCCGAACTGCGGCGTGTTGAGCGCCGGCAATTGGACCATCGTCAGCCGGATCCCGCTCCCCTCGTGCAGCAGTTCGGCCCGCAGCGAATCGTTAAACCCCTGGATGGCGTGCTTGGCGCCGCAGTAGGCGGCCTGGAGCGGGATGCCGCGGTAGGCGAGGGCGGATCCGACCTGGACGATGACCCCGCGGTTGCGGGGCCGCATCCGGCGCAGCGCGGCCATGGTGCCGTGGACCACGCCGTGGTAGGTGACGTCGGTGACGCGGCGGAAATCCTCGGCGCTCGTCTCCGCCACGGGGGCGAAGATCGAGACCATTGCGTTGTTGACCCAGACGTCGATCGGCCCGAACAGGTTTTCGACCCGGGCGGCGGCGTCCTCGACGGCCGCCGCGTCGGCGACGTCCAGCGGCAGGACCAGCGCCTGGCCGCCGAGCCGTTCCGCGTCCGCGCGGGCGGCTTCTAACCCGGCGGCGCCGCGGGCGATCAGGCCGATCCTGGCCCCGCGCTCGGCAAAAGCCCGGGCGGTGGCGCGGCCGATCCCGGCCGAGGCGCCGGTGACGACGACGGTCTGGGGGCGATCGGTGCCGGTGGAGGATGCCAACCCGGTGGTCTCCTTGGTGGCGAGCCGGTCGGGACGACGATCGGCTCGCGCTAGCCGGTCTCGCCGAACGCGCGGCGGAGGGCGGCGGTGGCAAGACCGAGTCCGAGGCCGTAGGCGAGGTGGGCGCCCCAGCGGTGCAGGTGCTGGGAGACGGGGTACTTGGCGGGGCCGTCGGCCAGACCGAGGAGGGAGACGCCCAGTTCGTCCGCGCCGAGCCAGACGGCGGTGCCAAAGGCGGGGCCGGCGGCCACGGACCGGGCGGGCGATCCGGCGGCGGTGAAGGCGCCAAAGAGACCACCCTGGACGGCACCAAAACCGTAGTGGACGACGTAGCTGAGGGCGGACTTCGTCTCGTCTTGCTCCGGCGGTTGGCCGGCCAGGCGGGCGTAGGCGAGGCGGCCGATGGCGGCGGTCGAGGATTCCTCCGGGGAGTGGTGGGTGCCAACGAGGGAGATGTCGTCCAGCGGGTGGGGGCCGCCGTCGCGGGTGGCGGCGCGGGGGTCTCCGCCCGTGACGGCGGTGGCGAGGCGCCAATAACCGCCCATTGCGACGGTCCCGGCGATCCCGCCCAGCAGGCCGAGGACAAACCCGCGCCAGCGGTTGCGGATCGGCGGTGGCTGCGATTGGTGGCGGCGCATCCTCGTTCCCCTCGCGGTCCCCGGTTCCGTCACCGGTGGCGGTACGGCCCTGCACGATCCTGACCACGGGACGCGCTACGAGCCGCCGAGGGCGCGCTCCAGATCCAGCGCGGCGCGGGCGTACTCGACCTGGGAGAAGAGGAGCGGGGTGTTGCCGAGGAAGGCGCCGGAGCGGGCGTCGACCTCCTCGGCGAAGAGGCCGAGGTCGCCGGCCAGGGCATCGGCGCGGCCGAGGATCGCCTCCGCGCGGTCGGTCTGGCCGGCGCGGGCGCGGGCGGCGGCGAGCCAGAAGGTGCAGGGCAAAAAGGCGCCCTCGAACTCGCCGAGCGGGAGGTCGTGCGGCGTCGGCGCCTCGTCCGGGACGTAGCGGTGGACCAGCCCGGCGATCGACAAGGTCGCCTCGATTTGGTCCAGGGTGGACAGGACGCGGGGGTGGTCCGGCGGCAGAAAGCCGAACAGCGAGACGAGCAGGGCGGCGGCGTCCAGGGCGTCGGAGTCGTAGTGCTGGCGGAAGGCGCCGCGCTCGTCGCTCCAGCCCCGCGCCATCACCTCGGCGTGGATCGCGGCCATCGTCGCCCGCCAACCGTCGGTCTGGGTGGCGTGGGCGGTCAGGTCGGCGATCCGGACGGCGCGGTCGAGCGTGACCCAGCCCATCACCTTGGAGCTGACGAAGTGCCGGTTCGCGCGCATCTCCCAGATCCCGGCGTCGGGTTCGCGCCAGTGCTTCACGACGTGGTCGGCGGCGCGCCTGACGATCTCCCAGTAGGCCTCGCGCCAGGCGCCGCCCTCCTGGAGGTAGGTCAGGGCGCAGTCGGCAAAGAAGCCGAGGCTGTCGAGCTGGTGCTGGTGGGCGGCGCCGTTGCCCAGGCGCACGGGAAGCGACCCACGGTATCCCGCCAGGTCCCCGCGCTCCCGTTCGGGCAGCTTGGTGGCGCCGTCGACCGCGTAGACGACCTGGAGCGGGGCGTCGGTCTCGGAGCGGTAGGTGGCGAGGCAGTCCATGTAGCGGCGGGCGGCGTCGGTGTCGCCGAGGCGGATCAGGAGGGCGAGGGCGAGGCTGGCATCGCGGACCCAGGCGTAGCGGTAGTCCCAGTTGCGGTCGCCGCCGATCCGCTCCGGCAGCGAGGTCGTCGGGGCGGCGACGGGGGAGCCGGTCGGGGCGTAGGAGAGGAGGTAGACGGTGACGGCGGAGCGGCGGACCCAGGTGGCGCGGCGACCGGGGCAGCGCAGCGTGGCCGCCCACTCGCCCCAAAACCGCACCGTCCGGTCCAACTCGGCGGCGGCGCGTTTGGCGGACCAGGGTTCGTCCGGATCGTCCAGCGCCAGCACCGCCCAGAACTCCTCCCCGGCGGCGAGGTCGAACGCCGCGCGGACGGCACCGTCGCCTTCGGCGATGTCGACCGGGCGGCTGGTCCAGAGTCGCAGATCGTGGTCGCCGAGGGCAATCCGGATCTCGCCCTGGGCCTTGCCGGCGGGGGCGAGGTTCGGCGCCTCCCCGAAATCGTGGCGGAGGCCGAGGTCGAAGGCGCAGGCGGCGGTCCCGCGGGAACAGCGGAGGCGGCGAACGAGGACGCGGGCCGCCTCGACGCCGTCGCCGTCGTCGTCGTCGCGCCGGTCCCAGGGCCAGAGCATGGCGTCGGTCAGTTCGAGGTCGGCCTCGTCGGTGGTCCAGGTGGTGAGGAGGGCGGTGCTGTCGTCGTGGTAGCGCTGGCGCCCGAAGGTCGGGGCGGCGGGGCCGAGCCGCCAGGCGCCGCCGCGCCCGGCGTCCAGCAGCGCGCCGAACGCCGCGTCGCCGTCGTAGTTGGGCAAACACAGCCAGGGAATCGTCCCGTCGGCGGCGACGATGGCGGCGGTCCGGCGGTCGCCGATTACGCCCAGGCGCTCGATCGGCGGGTAGGGAATGGGGGCGTGGGGGGCGGTCATCGGGCGACCGGAGCGGCCGGAACGGGGATCGTCGGGTCGCCCACGCCGGGGTCCTTTCGGGGTCGCGCGGCGACCGCGTTCTGAAGGCGGGCGATACACCGCGGGTGCCAACGCCGGAACGGCGCTCGCCCGGAATGGTACCCCGCGCTCGGTGTTCCCGCTCGCCGGCGAGCGCCCCGCTTGCTCCCCGCGAGTCGCGACGACGGTCGTCGCCGATGGCGGGGCTTCCCGGAGATCCGGTCGCGACGAAACGGGTCCGCCCCCCGAAGGAGACGGACCCGTGCATCCGGTCGCGCGATGGCGGAGAACCTACTCCGCCGGCTCCGGCCGCGGGCGGCGGGAGAAGAAGGCGAGGCCGGCGGCGGCGGCGGTGCCGAGACCGAGCAGGGCGAGGTTGGACGCCGGGCCGGGGGTGGACACCGCGCGATCGCCGATGCCCGTGTTGGGCATGGTGGTGACGCCGCCGGGGGCGGGGGCGGCGGAAACGATGAACGGACCGGCGATGGCCAAAATCTCGGCCGGGGTCGCGGGGGCGTCGACCGCGTCGGGGAAGGGGCTGTCGCCGTTGAGGCGGTTGAGGTAGCTCGCGTGGCGGGCCTCGACGCCGTGGATCGTCAGGGCGGCGGTCAGCAGCGCGTCCTCGGCGATCAGGAACTGGGCGGCGCCGGTGTAGGCGGCGACTCCCGTGTTCTCCAGCGCCTGGGCGGTGGCCAGAAACGCGTCGGGATCGTCGAAGGCGCCCTGGAAGTCGTACTCGGCCTCCGCGACCGGCGTACCGCCGAGGTCGCCGATGACCGCGGTCAGGGTGTCGACGTGGTCGCCTTCGTGGGCTTCGATCAAGGAGAGGTTGTCGAACACGCCGTCGTCGAAGTCGCCGCTGGCGAACCCGGCCAGGCCGTCGCGGTAGAAGGCATACTCCAGGTGCTCCAGGGTCAGGGCGTAGTTGAGGACGCCGACCGGGGTCGAAACGTCGACCTGGGCCAGGACCCGGCGCAGATTGACCGGCAGCCCGGCGGCGGCGAGGGCGAGTCCGCCGCCGGCGGCGACCTTGGCGGCGCCGGAGAGGAACCCCCGGCGGGAACCGGGCATCGGGCGAACGGACGGGAACGCGGTGGTGGACATCGGATCGCTCCTTGTGGCTGCTGGCCGCACCGGGCTGGGGCGCCGGCGAGATCGGGTCGAAGGCGGAGGCCGGCGGGCGCCCTAGGCGACGATGAACGGGCCGGCGATCGCCAGCACCTCGTCCGGGGTGAGGGGCGTCTCGAAGGAGTCGGGGAAGGGGATCTCGCCGTTGAGGTCGTTGAGGTAGCTGGCGTGGCGGGCCTCGACCGCGACGATGCCGCCGGCGGCGGTCAGCAGGCCGGGGTCGGCGATGAATTGGCCGGCGCCGTCGTAGGCGGAAACGCCGGTGTTCTCCAGCGCGGCGGCGACCTCGAGGAACGCGGCCGTGTCGTCGCCGTAGCCGAAGTCGTACTCGGCTTCCTGAACCGGGGTGCCGCCGAGGTCGCCGATGACGGCGGTCAGGGTCTCGACGTGGGCGCCCTCGTGGTCGCGGATCGCGAGCAGGTTGTCGTAGACGCCGTCGTCGAAATCCCCGGCCGCGAACAGGTCCAACCCGTCGCGGTAGAAGGCGTATTCCAGGTGCTCCAGGGTCAGGGCGTAGTTGAGCACCGCGACGTCGTCGGCGAACGGGGCGTCCTGGGCGAGCACGCCGCGCGCGACCGGTACCGCGACCGCGCTCAGCGCCAGGGCACCGCCGCCGGCCAGCTTGGCCGAACCGAGGAGAAAACCGCGCCGCGAGGCGAGGCGCTGCCGCTCCTCCCCGATGGCGTCCAAGAACCGCTCGTGGAGCTGCCGTTCCGTTCCCACGTCCAACCTCCCGCATCGCGACCGGTGGTCGCCGTCCCGTTCCCGCTCGGCCTATCCCCGACCGGGGCGACCGTCGTGGTTGGAACGGAACCGGACCGGGGCCGGATCACTCGGCGTTGTAGCGTTCGGACGAAGGAGAGGGGCGGCGGCGGCCGATGGCATCCGAGAGCGGGGATAATGCCCACCCCGCGCCGCCCACCGTCGCGGCCGAACGCGACCACGGAAGGGGTACCGCCCGATGCCCGACGACCGCCGCGCGACCCAGACCCAGGCCCAGACCCAATGGCTCGACCGCGTCCGCGCGACCTGGGCCGAGCGCGCCCCGTGGTGGGACGCGATGAGCGAGACCAACGCCGTCTCCCCCGACCGGACCGACGACCTGCGCCGGACCGCTTCCGCGCTGCGCCTCGGCGACGGGGCGACGCTGCTGGACGCGGGCTGCGGCACCGGGCAGTTCGCGCTCGGCTTCGCCGCGATGGGCTGCCGCGTGGTCGGGGTCGACCTGGCGCCGGAGATGATCGAGCGGGCGCGGGGGCACGCCGCCGCGCGCGGGCTGGACGTGGAGTTTCGGGTCGGGGACCTGGGCCGGCTGCCCGACCCGGACGGGACCTTCGCCGCCGTCCACGCCCGCCTCGCGTTGCAGTTCGTGCCCGACCTGGCGGGGACGCTGGCCGAACTGCGACGGGTGCTTGCCCCCGGCGGCCGGTTGTACGCCGCCGTCCCGGGCGCCCTCTCCCCGATCTACGACAACGCCTGGCGCCGCCTCCTCAACCCGGACCGGGGGGCGATCAACTACGCCGTGCCCTGGGAGCTGGAGCGGGTCCTGGAAGAACTCGGTTGGACGGTGGTGGACGGTTGGGGCCACTACGGCGCCGCGCTCTCCGGGGAAGGCAACCGCTTCTCGGCGGAGTCCGTGGCCGGGCTGGACAAGCGGCTCCAACAAGCGGCGGCGACGAGCTGGGCGGTGGTGGCGGAGTGACGTCGGGGGGGCGGCGAACGGAAGAGGGGACCGATGGCGTTGCCGAGGGCGAGCGCGGCGGCGACCTCGGCGCCGGAGGCGAAGGCGCGAGCGTCGACCGGAGCGCGGTGATACGATCGCCGCCGGTTGGGCCGGAAAGGTGGATCGTCGCGCGGCGAGGGGGAGGGGGACGATGGACGCACGGGGCGACGGGGCCGACATCGCCGCGGACCGCTACAACTACGCGACCTTCGAGGGCACGGACGACTTCCTCGCCTTCCGGACGGCGCTGCCGGTCGGCTCGGCGGCGCCGGACGTGTCCGCGCTGCTGGCCGATGACGGGCGGCCGGTGCGCTTGAGCGACTATTGGCGAGACGGCGACGTGCTGATCGAGTTCGGGTCGCTGACCTGACCGTACTGCGCGCTGGCGGCGCCGGCGCTGGAGCCGATGGCCCGCGACCTCGCGGCGAACGGCGTGGCCTCGGTCTTTTTCTACACCCGGGAAGCGCACCCCGGCGAGCGGTTCCCGGCCCACCGCAGCTTGGAGCAAAAGCTGGCCCACGCCCGCGCCTTCAAGGAGTTGTGCGGGATCGCGCGGCCGATCCTGGTGGATGACCTGGTGGGCACCGGGCACCGCGCCTACGGCGCCTTGCCGAACATGGTCTATCTGGTCGGCCGCGGCGGGCGGGTCCTCTTCCGCGCCGACTGGACCGACCCGCCGACGATCGAGGCGGCGGTGCGCTACGTGCTGGAGGCGCGGGCGCGGCGGCGGGAGGGGCTGCGGCTGAAGCCGTTTTACGCGGAGTCGGTCGGCTACCGCTGGAGCGACCAGGCGGCGTTCGACGCGGGGCTGGAGCGGGCCGGTCCCCAGGCGGTCGCGGACTTCGCGCGGGCGATGGCGCGGTGGACCCAAGGCGGTCGGGTGCCCGGGCGGGTCGAGGTCGGCGACGAATGACGTCGCCGGCGCGCCGTCCGGTGCCCGGGCGCGGGCGGCGGGTTGGAGCGCCGCCCAGGCGAATCAGACGACGCTGCGCGGCAGGGCGACCAGCCGGTGGCCGGTCCGTGGGCCGGCGAAATCGGTGCCGGTGACGTCCCAGGTGGTGCCGGTCTCGGCGTCGACGAAGCGGTCTGCGCCCTCGGCGCGGAACGGCTGAGGTCATTCCTCGACGGTTCGCGCGACGCCACCGGCCCGGCCGACGTCCCGATCCTCGGCGATCGCCATCCACGTCCGCGAACGGGGCCGCGACCCGAGGCCCCGTTCGCGTACCATCCGCCGCGCTGACGCCGGGGGGCGCCGACACCCACCGCCAGAACCGGGTGTCTGCTCCGGGTAGCGGTTCGGCAAGGTCGCGGCGACGGGCAGCGGGTCGGGGCGCACGCGGGCGGAGAGCGGGCGGGCGAGCGGTGATCCACCGGCTCGCTTTCATGATCGCCTGGCGGTTGTCACCGAAGTAGGCGCGGCTCGGCGGGCGGCGCGGCGGGTCCTCCGCCCGCCGAGCCGCCAGTGACGCGGTCGAAGCCGTCGGATCGGGGCCGGCCCGGGTGGAGGTTGCGCCTTCCCCCGCCGGGACCAGGGCGGCGGCGAGGTGCGTCTCCATCGGGAGCCGGGTGCGGACGCCGCAGCGGACGGCGCGGACAACCCCTCCGGGTCAATGAGGCGGCTCGTCGGCATGGCCGGGGCCAGGTCGGGCTGCGTCACCGCCCTCCGCGTCGTCCAGGATCAACACCCAATCCTGGTCCGGGCCGACCGTTGGCGGCGCGAAGGTGACCGGGTCCGGCGTCCGCGCGATCCGGCCGAGCGGTGCGGTGCCGCCGGTCCGCGGGTTGTACCAGACGGCGTCGAGGGTAGAACCGGAGAGGGACGCCAGCGAAACATCGGTCGGCCGACCGGTCGGCAGGTAGACGAACGCATACCTGCCGTCGACGGCGCGGGTGGCGCGGGCGTGGTCGGGGCCGTCCCCGGGGTTGGCGGGAAGGAGGGTTTGGTCGGGGACGCGGTCCGGCGCCGGACGGGACGCGATCAGGGCGCGGGCGTGGCGCATCTGGTCGGCGCCGGGGAGGGCGAGGGCTTCCTCCCAGCGG
>CADCWE010000011.1 GCA_902806325.1 uncultured Thermomicrobiales bacterium
CCGCGCGGGCGACCCGGGCCGCCGGCCACCGCCCGGCGGCGCGCGCCGGCAGCGGCGTCCGCCCGCTGGAGCGTGTTATGAATTTTCACCTTGGAAGGGGTTCCTGGGCAGGAGAATGGCCCGTATCGCCGTCCTTCCCTCGGGTCGAAGGGATCCTTCCTCGCGCGACCCGGACCGGAGGCCGGGGGCGTTGCCGCCATCGTGCCCGGAACCGGCTCGTTTCCGTCCGCGGCCCCGGTAACGTCCATAACAGACGCTAGCCGGCCTCCTGGATCGTGATCGTGCCGACCATGCCGGCGGGGGCGTGCCCGGGCAGGTTGCAGAGGAAGTCGTACGTGCCCGGCGGCGCGTCGGCCGGGATCACGGCTTGCCCGGTGCCGCCGACCGGGAGATCGACGAAGATCCCGAGCGCGGGCAGGTCGAAATTGTGGCCCGTCAGGCCGACGTTGACGATGTCGATCACCGCGCCCGGCGCGACGGTTAGGGCAACCTGGGGTCCGGGCTGGTCGGCCGTCCGCCAGCCCATCTCGAACGCTTCCATCGCCACGGGGGCGGGGGCGGCGGTCGGGATCGCCGTCGCGTCCGCCGCGCCCGGCGACGCGATGCCTTCGCCCGCGCCGCCGGGCGGGGTGGCCGGGCCAGGTTGCTCGCCTTCCAGGGGGGCCGTCTCGGCGCCCTCGGGCACCCGGTCGGCCGCGACGAGCTTCCACAGGGCGCCGTCGCGGGAGACCGCGCCCGTCGGCTCCGCGTAGCCGCAGAAGCAGTTGGTGAGGTACATCTCGCCGCTCTCGCTCTCGCCGGCGCCGGTGGCGAACAGCGCCGTGTCGAGCAGCTCCTGCATCCGCCAGTTGCCGTCGTCGCCGCGGGCGACCCCCCAAATCCGGCCGGAGCAGAAGTCCGAGCTGAAGTGGATGCCGTCCAGGTCCGGCGATTCCTGGCCGCGGTAGACGCCCATCGCGATCACGGTGCAGCCGAAGGACGGGTTGAGCTCCGGGGTGTGGGGATACTCGGCGGCCGGCAGGACGCCGACCTTGGGGCAGTCCGGTTCCAGCGAGTTCGGGAAGCAGTGGGCGCCCTGGAGGAACTTCCAGCCGTAGTTCCACCCCCCGCCGCTGCCGGCCGGCTCGAAGTCGATCTCCTCCCAGAAGTTCTGGCCGACGTCGCCGATCCAGAGGTCCCCGGTTTGGCGGTCGAAGCTGAACTGCCACGGGTTGCGCAACCCGTAGGCCCAGATTTCGGGCAGGGCGGCCGGATGCAACTCGGCGAAGGCATCCTCGGCCTCGTCGCCGGAAAGACCGAAGAGGTTGATCAGGATGTCGCCCTGCACAAACGGGTTGTCCGGCGGGATCGCGTAGGCCTTGCCGCCGACGACGGAGCCGGGTTCCGCTTGCCCCAGCGCGACCGCCACCGCCGGGGCGACGTCGATGCGCAGCATCTTGCCGAGGTGCGTCGTCAGGTCTTGGCCGGCGTCCAGCGGGTCGCCCTCGAGACCGCCGTCGCCGTGACCGATGTAGAGGTAGCCGTCCGGCCCGAACGCGATGTCGCCCCCGAGGTGGTTCGGGTACGGCTCCGCGCGCGAACTGACGATGATGGCGCTTTCGGGATCGGCCTTGTTCGGGTCGTCGGCCGACACCTTGTACTGCGCCGTGACCAGGTCCCCGCTTCGCAGCAGGTTGGTCGAGTTGGTGTAGAAGAGCCCGTTGGTGGCGAAGTCGGGGTGGAACGCCAGCCCGAGCAGACCCTGCTCGAGGAAGGCGTACATCACGGCGTTCGCGCCCTGGGAGTTTGTTAGGTCCAGGAACGGCTCGGGCAGGAGTTGGCCGCCGGCGTCGACGATCCGGATCCGCCCGGCCCGCTCGACGACGAACACGCGCCCGCTGCCGTCGCGCGGGGCGTCCACGTTCACGGGGTCCTCGAGGCCGTCGACGACCTTGACCAGCTGGACCGCCGGGTCGCCCGGCAGGTCGCCGCCGGGCTGCGCGACCTCCGACGGATAGTAGGCGTACTGGCCGGGCAGGCGCTCGCGGGGAGCGCCGGGCTGGGCGACCGGGGTGCCGCCGGCGGCGGGGGTGGCATCTTGGGCGACGGCGGCGACGGTGCCGCCGCCGGCGAGCAGGACGGTGACCACGAGTACGAGCCACGGGCGCGGGAATCGCATCGTGTCCCTCATTGATGACCTCCTCGTCGTGCGGATATGCGCCGGATCTCGCCGCCAATGAGCCGCCGTTGTCCCTCCTTCCTCCCCGGTCGCCGCCCCGCGCGTTCGCTCCTCGCGCCGGGGAGCGGCGGCCAAGCGCACGGCGCCCGTTTCCGGACAGTTGTAGCACGAACGACGCCTCCGCGGGCCGGGCGGAACGCCCGGCCCGGCCCGTCCGCGTTCGGCGACACGAGCGTTGCCCGTTGTTGATCCTTCGGCGAGACGCCCCGGCGACGGATTTGGCCGCCGCGGACACGGGCGTGTGCGCGGCGCCTCCAAATGACCCTTGGCCAGTGCGAACACGGGCGGTGGGCGGGCGGATGGGGACGGCGGCGGGGCTCACCCCTGGGCGGCGTGCTGCTCCACCCACCGGCGAACGTCCTCGGCCGACCGCAGCCGGACGATCCGCGGGTCCCGGCCGAACCGGGTCGACCAGTCGCGCCGGTGCCGGACGTGCTGGCGGACCGCCCAGACGAAGAGCGATTCGCGCCCGACGAAGGCGTCGCGCCAGGACTCGCGGTTGCCGTTCCAGAGTTCGACGTCGTTCCGGATCCGGTGCGTCGTCCGGCGCCAGAGCCGCCGCAGTTTGACGCCCAGCGGCAAGTCGAGCCAGACGATCGTGTCGGCCGCGTCGACGACCGTCTCGGCGAGCTTCGAATCGTAGTTGCCGTCGACGACCCAGCCGTGCGGCGCGGCCGCCATCGCCGCCCGGACCCGGTCCCGGAACGCCTCGGCCGTCGGCGCGCTCCAGTTCGGACCGTGGTGGAGGGCGTCGAGTTCGATGTGGGCGAGGCCGAGGCGCCACGCCAGGTCGGCGGCGAACGTCGTTTTGCCGGCGCCGGAGGTGCCCTTGACGACGATCTTCTGCATGCCCCCATGATGCCACGTCCCGCCGGGTTGGGAACCCGCCGGCGCGCCGCCCCGGCGAGGCGCGACGTCGAACGGCCGGCGGGGAGCCGCCCCGCACGGCGCCGGCCTCCGCGTCGCCCGGCTCACGCACCAACCGAACCGCGGCGAGACGCGCGAACCGGCCTTGACACCGCCCGCCCCCGCCATATACTTAAGCATATGCTTAACCAAACCGTCCCCCTCGACCGGGTCTTTCACGCCCTCGCCGATCCGTCGCGGCGGGGCATGGTCGAGCGGCTGAGCCGCGGTCCGGCCTCGGTCGGCGAGCTGGCCCGGCCGCTGGCGATGTCGCTGCCGGCCGTGGTCCAGCACCTGGCGGTGCTGGAGGGCAGCGGCCTCGTGCGCTCGGAGAAGGTCGGCCGGGTCCGCGTCTGCCGGATCGAGCCGGCGGCGCTGGGCACCGCCGAGCGGTGGATCGCCGAGCGGCGGACGCTTTGGGAGCATCGCCTCGACCGCCTCGGCGACCTGCTCGCCGAGGACGCCGACGCTTCGCACCGCGGGAGGGAATCGTGACCGCATCCACGACCAAACGCTCCGTCGAGCACGCCACCTTCGCCGTCGACCGCGTCTTCGCCGCCGCGCCGGCGCGGGTCTTCGCCGCCTGGGCCGATCCCGCCCTGAGAACCCGCTGGTTCGGCGCCCCCGAGGGCTGGGAGTCCGGCGGGTACGCGCTGGACTTCCGGGTCGGCGGCCACGAGCGCTCCAGCGACGGCCCGCCGGGCGGCCCGGTCTACGCCTACCACGCCATCTACCAGGACATCGTGCCCGACCAACGGCTCGTCTACAGCTACGAGATGCACGTCGACGCGGCGCGGATCTCGGTCTCCCTGGGCACGGTCGAGTTCGCGCCCGAGGGCGAGGGCACCCGCTTGACCTACACCGAGCAGGGCGCCTACCTGGACGGCCTCGACACGGCGGACCAGCGCCGGGGGGGCACGGCCGGACTGTTCGACGCCCTCGCCGCGGTGCTGGCACAGGACCGCGGCGGCGGCGACTAATGGACCGCCAACCGTCGAGCGCCGCGCCGCGAACGAGGACGTCGCCCGCGGGCAGGCGCGGCGTCGCTTCGCTCGGCACGGCGGTGGGGGCACCACCCGGCAGGTGACCGTTGACGGACCCCGGGCGACCAAGGGGTGGCGGTCGACGCGGACGAGACGGACGGAGGAGCGGCACCCGGCCGCGTCAACGAAAGGACGGAACGATGGCCGCGGTGATGATGGGGTTCTCGATCTCGCTGGACGGTTTCATCGCCTCCGCCGAGTGCGAGGACGCCGGGCTCCACGATTGGCTCTTCGCTGGCGACCGGCCGATCGAGGTGGCCGGCACCGAGTTCAAGACCGACTCGGCGCAGAGCGCCGCCGTGTTCCGGGAAACCGTCGCCGCCATCGGCGCGGTGATCGTCGGCCGCACCGCCTACGGCGACGGCGACGGCGAGGCGTTCTTCGATCTGCCGACCTTCGTGCTCACCCGCCGCCAGCCGCCGGCCAAGCACCACCGCAAGGTCACCTACGTCCGCGAGGGCATCGTGCGCGCCCTGGAGCTGGCGGCGGCGGCGGCCGGGGACAAGCAGGTCAACGTCTTCGGCGGCGCCAGCACCGCCCAGCAGTACCTCGCCGCCGGCCTGATCGACGAGATGCGCCTCACCGTGGTCCCAATCCTCCTTGGCGACGGCCTCCGCCTCTTCGGCCCGGACACACCGCGCCGCGCGGCGGAGATCGTCGACTCCGTCGCCTCCCCGACCGTCACCCACCTCCACCTGCGCTTCGCCTAGCCGCTCGGCCACCCGACCCACCGCGAATCTGATCCCTCCGCCGGTGGTTGGCGCCCCGATCGTGGCCACCCCAGCCCGGACGCGGGGATGGTATGGTCGCGTTTGCTACCATTGCTGAACCGGCGGGCGCCGCCCCCGGACCCCGCGTCGAATTGACGGCGTCCCGTTCGTCGTTAAGGCGGGGCGCGGAACGGGGACCGAACGGGATCGTCCGGTGGCGCCGCGCCGAAGAGTCAAGGAGCGACGACGATGCGGTTCATGATCCTGATCAAGGCCAACGCGGACTCCGAGGCCGGCGTGATGCCGAGCGAGGAGCTGCTGGCGGCGATGGGCAAGTACAACGAGGAGCTGGTCAACGCCGGCGTGATGCTGGCCGGCGAGGGGCTGCACCCCAGTTCCAAGGGGGCCAGGGTCCGGTTCTCCGGCGACGCCCGGACCGTGATCGACGGCCCCTTCGCCGAGACCAAGGAGCTGATCGCCGGATTCTGGCTGATCGAGGTCAAGTCCAAGGACGAGGCGATCGAGTGGGTTAAGCGGATCCCCAACCCGATGCCCGGCACCGAGACCGAGGTCGAGATCCGCCAGGTCTTCGAGGCCGACGACTTCGGCGCCGAGCTCACGCCAGAACTCCGGAAGCTGGAAGCGCGCATCCGGGCGAAGGCGGCCGAGCGCCCGTAATGGAGCCAAGCCGTGAGCGCGACCTTCACCACCACGATCCTCCAAGCCGAAGGCAAGAACGCCACCGGGCTGCGGGTCCCGGCCGAGGCGATCGCCGCGCTGGGGACCCAGATGCGGCCCCCGGTCACGGTCCGCATCGGCGGCTACGCCTACCGCAGCACCGTCGCGGTCTTCGGCGACGTGTTCATGCTGCCCTTGAGCGCGGAGCACCGGGCGGCGGCCGGCGTCGCGGCCGGGGACGAGGTGGAGGTGACGCTCGAACTCGATCTGGAGCCGCGCACCGTCGCGGTGCCGGAGGACCTGGCCGCCGCCCTCGCGGCCAAGCCGGGCGCGACGGCCGCCTTCGACGCCCTGGCGCCGTCGCGGCGGAAGGAACACGTCCGCCAGGTCGAGGACGCCAAGTCGCCCGCCACGCGGGAGCGGCGGATCGCCGGGATCGTCGCCAAGCTGGGCGACGCGTAACAGGCAAGCCGGACCGCGTTCGATCCCCCTTCCCGTCCCCGAGCTGGCCAGCGGGCCAGCATCCAGGCGACCCCGGCGACCGGTGGCGAACCGGCCGCCCTCGGGGGCTGACGTGAGGAGGTCACGATGCGCAAGATCGTCGCGGGGTTGTTCGTGTCCTTGGACGGCGTGATGGAAGCGCCGGAGCAATGGCACTTCCCCTACTTCGACGACGCGATGGGGGAAGCGGTCGGCGCGCAGATGGCGGCGGCGGACACGATGCTGCTGGGGCGGGTGACGTACCAGGAGTTCGCGAGCTATTGGCCCCACCAAAACCCCGCCGAGAACCCGATCGCCCACCAGATGAACACCACCCCCAAGGTCGTCGTCTCGACCACCCTGAAGACGGTCGAGTGGCAGAACGCGACCCTGATCACGAGCAACGTGGCGGAGGAACTGACCAAGCTGAAACAGCAACCCGGCAAAGACATCGGGATCACCGGCAGCGGCACCCTGGTCCGGTCGCTGCTGCGCGACGGGCTCCTCGACGAGTTGCGGCTGCTGGTCCACCCGATCGTCGTCGGCACCGGAAAACGCCTCTTCGGGGACGGGGAGCCGCGGAAGCCGCTCAAACTCGTGGAGTCCAAGACGTTCGGCACCGGCGTCGTCTATCTCACCTACCAGACGGCGGCCGGCTAGTCGTCACGGTGGCCGGTGGTGGCGAACCCCGCGCCACCACCGGCCACCGTGGACCGCCGGAACGCGGAGGAACCACCCCCATGAGCGCGACCGCAACCGGCTCCCACGGCGACGCCAAGGGTCGCTACGCAGAGGTCAACGGCCTCCGGATGTACTACGAGGTCCACGGCACCGGTCGCCCGCTGGTGTTGCTGCACGGCGCCTACATGACGATCGAGGGGATGGCGCCGCTGCTCGCGCCCTTGGCCGAGACCCGCCGGGTCATCGCGGTCGAACTCCAGGGGCACGGGCACACCGCCGACGTCGACCGCCCTCTGACCTACGAGGGGATGGCCGACGACACGGCCGCGCTGCTGCGCCACCTGGGGATCGGGCGGGTCGACGTGGTCGGCTACAGCATGGGCGGCGGGGCCGCGATCCAGCTCGCGATCCGGCACCCGGCCCTGGTCGGCAAGCTGGTCCCGATCTCGGCCAGCGTTCGCGCCGACGGCATGCACCCCGAGCTGCTGGGGATGATCGAGTCGATCACGCCGGAGATGTTCGCCGGGTCGCCGTTCGAGGACGCCTACCAGAAGGCCGCGCCGGACCCGGCGGCCTTCCCGACCCTGGTCGAGAAGCTGAAGGCGCTCGACGTGACGCCCTTTGCCTGGCCGGACGACGCGATCCGCGCGATCGCGGCGCCAACCCTGATCGTGATCGGCGACGCCGACGCGATCCGGCCCGAGCACGCGGTCGAGATGCTCCGGCTCCGCGGCGGCGGCGTGATGGGCGACCTGGTCGGGCTGCCGGCGTCCCAACTCGCCGTGCTGCCCGGCACCCACCACCTCGGAATCCTGGAGCGCGCCGGGTGGCTGGTGCCGATGATCGAGGCGTTCCTCGACGCGCCATCGGAGACCGAATGAGCGCACGAAGGATGAGCGGCGGGTTCTTGAAGGAGCGGCGCTTCGATCCCCTGGGCATGGTCGACACCGCCTTCAGCGTCCCCCCGGACAACCTCGACCGGCTGGCGGACAGCTACTGGACGGATCACGAGGCCGGAGAATTGGGCGTCTTCGATCCCGTCGCGGGCAGCCGGTTCGCCGGCCCGCCCGCGTTCGAGTCCGGCGCCGGCGGGCTGGTCTCGACGGTCGACGACCTGCTCGCCTTCGGCCGGATGATGCCGAACGGGGGCCGCCACGGCCGCGACCGGCTCCTCTCGCGGCCGTCCGTGACGCTGATGACGACCGACCACATCACCCCCGGCGTCCCCGTTCTTCCCCGGGTTCTGGGATCATCGCGGCTGGGACTTCTGGGTCTCCGTGGTCACCCGGCGCGGCAAGCTCGACGACAGCCCCGGCCGCTACGGCTGGGACGGCGGCTACGGCACCTCGTGGTACGTCGACCCGGCGGAGGACCTGATCGGGATCCTGCTCACCCAGCGCCTCTTCGACTCCGCGAGCGGCCCGCAGGTCCTGCACGACTTCTGGACCACGGTCTACCAGGCGCTCGGCGATTGACCCGATCTCACAGGGGACCCGATCGGCGATTAACCGTGATACGCGTGCGTCGACGCGGGTTCACCCGACCTGGCCGCGAGCGCCGCGTCGACGCCGGATGTCGGGGTTCGTGGCGCGGGCGGACACCGGCCTATTCCACCTTCAAGGAGGACGCATGCCCCGATCGCTGACCGAGCCAGAACGCCAGGCGTTCCTCGCCGAACCGCGCCTCGGCGTGCTCAGCGTCGCCGCCGACGACGGCCGGCCGCCGACCATCGTCCCGGTTTGGCACCACTACGAGCCGGGCGGCGATCTCTCCTTCTACTCCCACGCCCGGGGCCGCAAGACGGGGCTGATCGAGCGGGCGGGCGCGGTGAGTTTTGTCGTCAAGGACGACGCGCCCCCGTACAAGTACGTCGCCGTCGAAGGCAGCCTGGTCCGCACCGACCGGCCGCCATCCGCCGACCAGTTGGCTGCCATCGCCCGCCGCTACTTGCCGGAGGACCAGGTCCAGGGGTACGTCGCCGCCGAGCTGGAGAACGATCTGGTGGTCTACGCGATCCGGCCGGACCGCTGGCTGAGCGCCGACTTCGGCGACGAGGACGCGTAACCGGCGGCCAGAACGCGACCAACCGGCGGAGATGACCCGTTTCCATCTCCGTCGGATTCGGCTATACTGCCATCCATGCGTACGTACACCCACGGCAGCGCGGGAAGGGAGCCAGCTTTGAGCGGCGTGCGGGTACTGGTTGGAACGCGCAAGGGCGCGTTCGTCTTGACGGCGGACGGCAAGCGCGACCGGTGGGACGTCGAGGGGCCCCATTTCCCGGGCTGGGAGATGTACCACCTCAAGGGGTCGGCCGTGGATCCGAATCGGCTCTACGCGTCGCAGTCCAGCGGCTGGTTCGGGCAGACGATCCAGCGCTCCGACGACGGCGGCAAGACCTGGCAGCCGGTCGGGAACGCGTTCGCCTACGACGGCGTCCCCGGCACCCACCAGTGGTACGACGGCACCCAGCATCCCTGGGAGTTCGCCCGCGTTTGGCACCTCGAACCGTCGCCGACCGATCCCGATACCGTCTACGCCGGGGTCGAGGACGCGGCGCTGTTCCGCTCGACGGACGCCGGGCAGACGTGGCACGAACTGTCCGCGCTGCGCGGCGCCAAAGGGCACCTCTGGCAGCCGGGCGCCGGCGGGATGTGCTTGCACACGATCGTCCTCGATCCGAACGATCCCGGGCGGATCGTCGTCGCCATCTCGGCCGCGGGCGCGTTCCGGAGCGACGACGGCGGCGCGACCTGGCAACCGGTGAACCGCGGCCTCCGGTCCGAGTACGAGCTGCCCGACCCGGACGCCGACGTCGGCCACTGCGTCCACAGCCTGGCCATGCACCCGTCGCGGCCGGACACGCTGTTCATGCAGAAGCACTGGGACGTGATGCGCAGCGACGACGGCGGCGGGATGTGGCGCGAGGTCAGCGGCAACCTGCCGAGCGACTTCGGGTTCCCGATCGCCGTCCACGCCCACGAGCCGGAGACCGTCTACGTCGTCCCGATCACGAGCGACTCCCAGCATTTCCCGCCCGAGGGCAAGCTGCGCGTCTACCGCAGCCGGACCGGCGGCAACGAATGGGAAGCGCTGACCAACGGCCTCCCCCAATCCGACTGCTACGTCAACGTGCTGCGCGACGCGATGGCGGTCGACACCCTCGACGCGTGCGGCATCTACGTCGGGACCACCGGCGGGCAGGTCTACGCCTCGGCCGACAGCGGCGATTCCTGGTCCCCGATCGTCCGCGATCTGCCGGCCGTCCTCTCGGTCGAAGTGCAGACGCTGCCATGATCCGCGTCGTCCTCCCGGCCCACCTGCGGACCCTGGCCCGAACCGGCGGCGAGGTGGCGCTCCAGGTCGCCGGACCCGCCACCCAGGGCGCGGTCCTCGACGCCCTGGAGGCCACCTACCCGATGCTGCGCGGGACGATCCGCGACCCCGCGACGCGGCAACGCCGCCCGCTGGTCCGGTTCTTCGCCTGCCGGCAAGATCTCTCCCACGAGCCGGCGGACGCCCCGCTCCCCGACGCGGTCGCGTCGGGGGCGGAGCCGTTGCTCGTGATCGGGGCGATGGCCGGCGGTTAGCCGCCGGCCGGCACGCGATCAGGGGGGCGCCCTCACGCGTCATGCCGAGCGCCGCGAAGCATCCCCCGCCGCGGCGGCGTTGCCGTACCCCGAACGCCGCCGGCGGTGGAGAGCTCCTGCGCCCGCTCGGCATGACGCCCGATGGTGTGGGCATGGCTTACGATGGATGTCTCGTCAGCGACGACGGTGGCGTCCCAGACCGACCCGAGGGTGCCCCCGCGACGACGTCCGGCGTTCGGAAAGGACCCCGATGACCCGGGCCGAAGCGCACCGCGCCATCGACGCCGTCTGGCGGATCGAGTCGGCGCGGCTGATCGCCGGGCTGGCGCGGACGGTCGGTGATGTCGGGTTGGCCGAGGATCTGGCGCAGGACGCGCTGATTGCCGCGCTCGAGACTTGGCCGGAGACCGGCATCCCGGCCAAACCCGGCGCCTGGCTGATGACGACCGCCAAGCGCCGCGCCGTCGACGGCTGGCGCCGCGCCAAGATCCTGGACGGCAAGCGCGCGGAGTTGGAGCGGGACCTCGAAACGCGCCAAGCGGACTCCGCGCCGGACCGCGACCCCGCCCGCGACCCCGACGACGAGATCGGCGACGACCTGCTGCGCCTGGTCTTCGTCGCCTGCCACCCGGTGCTCTCGACCGAGGCCCGGATCGCGCTCACCCTGCGCCTGCTCGGCGGGCTGACGACGGACGAGATCGCCCGCGCCTTCCTGGTGCCCGAGGCCACGGTCGCCCAGCGGATCGTCCGCGCCAAGCGGACCCTGACCAACGCGCGGGTGCCGTTCGCGGTTCCCACCGGGGACGAGCGCGCCGCCCGCCTGGCGTCGGTGCTGGCGGTGGTCTACCTGATCTTCAACGAGGGCTACGCCGCCACCGCCGGCGACGACTGGCTGCGTCCGGCGCTCTGCGAGGACGCGCTGCGCCTGGGCCGGATCCTGGCCGGGCTGGCGCCGGACGAGCCGGAGGTCCACGGCCTGGTCGCGCTGATGGAGATCCAGGCGTCGCGTGCGCGGGCGCGGGTCGGGCCGGCGGGCGAGCCGATCCTGCTCCTGGACCAGAACCGGGCGCGCTGGGACCAACTGCTGATCCGGCGCGGTCTGGCCGCCCTGGCGCGGGCCGAGGCGCTCGGCGGCGCGTCCGGCCCCTACGCGCTCCAAGCCGCGATCGCCGCCTGCCACGCCCGGGCGCGGACCGCGGCGGAGACGGATTGGCCGCGGATCGCGGACCTCTACGCCACGCTGGCCCGGATCGCGCCCTCCCCGGTCGTGGAGCTGAACCGCGCCGTCGCGGTCGGGATGGCCCTCGGCCCGGCGGCGGGGCTCGCGCTCGTCGACGCGCTGGCGGCGGAACCGTCGCTGAAGCGGTACCATCTCCTGCCGAGCGCCCGCGGCGACCTCCTCGCCCGGCTCGGCCGCCACGACGAGGCGCGGGCCGAGTTCGCCCGCGCGGCGTCCTTGACCCGCAACGCCCGCGAGCGCGATCTGCTGCTCGAACGCGCCGGTGCAGGCGCGACGCAGACGGTCGGGCCGCGTTCTCCCTCCCGTTCCGGGTCATGCGAACGCGGCGAGGAACCTGGTTCGTGCCAACGATGACGAGAATCCGCGCTTCGCCCAGAACGACCCGAACCATGAGGGAAAGGCCACGGCGGAGGAACCGAACCACCCCCCTACCGAGGAGACCCGCCCATGTGCCGTAACATCCGACCGCTGTTCAACTTCGCGCCGCCGGCGACCGAGGACGAGGTCCGGGCCGCGTCGCTGCAATTCGTGCGCAAGATCAGCGGCTTCACCAAACCCTCCCAGGCCAACGAGGCGGCCTTTTCGGCGGCGGTCGAGGAGATCGCCCACGTCTCGGCCCGGCTGCTCGCCGCGCTCGAAACCCCGGCGGCGCCGAAGGACCGCCAGGTCGAGGCGGCCAAGGCGAAGGCCCGCGCCGCCGATCGGTACGCGCGGTCGGCGGTCGGACAGATGTAGCGGCGCGCAACGCTGCGCCCCGTACCGGTTACTCCGGCCGGGGCCACGGCCAGGTCGACCGGGGCGGTCTCCCAACCCAGCAGGATGCGACCCAGACCGTGCCGCGGCCGCGACTGGGCGCGGATCGCGTTGTCCGCCCTTTCGCACGCCGCCTGTTCCGGCGCAAGCCGGTGGTCTCAGCGGAAGGGGGAAGGCCATCGCCGGCCGGAACAGGTCGGGCCGATCGGCCACGGTGATGCGCGGCGCGGCCCGCGCGGACACCGGGCAGATTACGGGGGCGGATCACCCGATCCGGACACGGGGGCGGCCATCGCGGCGAGCTGGCGTTTGCAGGAGCGGTCCCCCTACGGGGCAACGATGGGATCGGTGGCAAGGCCCGCCGCGATGGCCGCGGTGGCGGCGGCGGTGCGGGTGTTGACCCCGAGCTTGGCGAAGATGGCGCCGACGTGGCCCTGCGCCGTGCGCCGGCTGATGAACAGCGCGTCGGCGATCTGCCGGTCCGTCCGCCCGGTGACGAGCAAGGTCAGGACTTCCCGTTCGCGGGGCGACAGCCCCGCCGCCGGATCCGTGGATGCCGCGCCGGCCCCCACCGGCGCCCCGCCGGATGGCGTTTCGGTAGCCTCGGCGATCGCCTGCTCCAGCCCAAGCGCCCGGCCCGCGGTCCAGGCCGCCGCGAAGGCGTCCTGCTCCAGGCGGACGCGCAGGGTCGCGACCGCCCGCTGATAGGTGTCCCGCGCCGGCACCTCGAAGGCGTAGCCAAGCGCCTCGCCCGCCGCGTGCGCCGCCCCGAACAGGCGCGCGGCCCGTCGCGGCTGCCCGCGCGCCGCGAGCAGC
>CADCWE010000012.1 GCA_902806325.1 uncultured Thermomicrobiales bacterium
GCAAAGATCGGCACCCCCGCCGCCGCCAACGGCCCCGCCAACCCCGCCAGCACCCCCGTCAACGCGAAGTCCAGCGGCCCTTGCACCTCCAGGACACGCCACGGTCCCTCGGTCCGCATCCCGTCCGGCCGCTCCTTCGGCACCGTCTCCGCCCGGCAGACCACCGACACCTCGTTCCCCGTTCGCACCACCGCCGCGAACCCCTCTCCCCACGCCCACCCAGGCACCGCCGCCCCGGCGTCCAACCGGCAAACCGTATACTCCCCCGACAACAAGAACAGCCACATGGTCCATCTCTCCGTTGCACGACGAAGCCCGGGAGCAATCACGCATGCCCCCCGTCACCCCCGACCTCCTCCGCGCCGCCGTCGCCGCCTCCCACGCCGCCCTCGCCCCCCACCAGGACGCCGACTGGACCGTCCCCGCCGGCGACCTGGACTGGGATTGCCGCCGCACCCTGGATCACCTCTCGAACGTCTTCCTCTTCTACGCCCTCCACCTCGCCAGTCGCGCCGAAACCCGCCTCTCCTTAACCTACGCCCAGGACCGGGCCACCTCCCTTCCCGCCGGCTTCGCCGCCGTCGCCGCCACCGCCGCCGTCCTCGCCGCGGTCGCCCGCGCCGCCCCACCGCACGCCCGCGGCTACCACCCCGCCGGGATGGCCGACGCCGAAGGGTTTCTGGCCATGGCCGTCACCGAGACCCTCGTCCACACCCACGACATTGCCCAAGGGCTTGGCCAGCCATTCGCGCCGCCAACCGCGCTGGTTGGCCCCGTGCTCGCCCGCATCTTCCCCTGGTTTCCCCCGGATGCTCCTGCCTGGCCCGCCTTCCTCTGGCTGACCGGTCGCGCCTCCCTCGGCGACCGCCCCCGCCTCGGCCCCGACTGGTACTGGCACTGCGCGCCCCTCGCCGAGTGGGACGGCAAACCCAAATTCCGCACTGCCCCCCCGGCCTGGACCTAGCCCGGGGTGTTCGTGAGTGACGGCGGGGCACCGCCGTGGGTTCGGGTTCGGTTGCCCGACGACCGGTTGCCGCCCCGGACCACCCGGATCGCCTGCGGCGACGAGGGCCGGGGCGGCGCCAACACCCGGCGGACCGACCCGACGCCCAAGCTGGCCGGCTGGCGGCCGGGTCCTGCCGCGCCCGGCCGGCCGCCACCCCGGCGTCCCGCCGCGGCGGCCCTCCGCCGCGCGCCCGGACCACTCATGCAGAACCCGGGCTTGCGCACTCAACGCCCCTCGGTCTATATCTTGGCAGGGTTCGCTTCGGCAGAAGGCGCGGCATCGGGGCGACCCCCATAGCCCATTCCGGCAAACGCGTCGCGACGGGAGATTACGCCCATCTGCGGGAGCTGTTCCCAAGGCACTGGGGCGTTGACCCTCAGGTCGCGCTTCGGCATTGCAACCAGTCGGTTCTTCGCCGCAATCACCAGCCGGTCCTCACCGTCGACCGTTCGGCCGTAGAGGAAGTCGGCTCGGTTGTTAGCCAGGGCCTTGAACTCGAACAGGTGGGTCACGGACCGATCGAGGTTCTCGCGGCCCGCATAGAACGACGCGCGGTCCTGGTTCGACTCGCAACTCAGCGAACGAACGACGCTGTTGTCGATGCGCTCATCTCCTTGGGCTTTTAGGAGCTTTCTGATCTGGGGCCCGTGATGGTCGGCATGGGCCTTGATTTTTTGGGATAGGACCTTGGGCGTCTGCGAAGGCGTTGAGAATTGCCTCGACCCCAACGAAGAAGGAGACAACCTTGTCGAGGGGGTTGTCGCTCGGACTCCGCTTTCGTACCGGTGCAGCGCCCATGTGTGACCCTGTGTGAGCGTCGACGGTGAAGACGGTGATTTCTTGGATCGACCGCTGGAGGCAGAATGTCGAGGTCGCGCTCGAACCCCGCTCCACAACCCCGTCAGCATGACGAGCCACCCAAGCCACGTCGTCCACACGCTTCGCAGGTTGTCCAATCGTCCTCGTGCTGGCGATCATCTCGAGGCATTTCGCGGTGGCTCTTCGACAACCAGTTCCCGAGTGCAGACAGGACAAGCGCGAAGTCGATTCCGCCGGCCGCATAAGGGACCAGGGCGCTCACCTCGATGCGGTCCGCACGCTCTTGGTGCCCACCCTGCGGCGCGTGATACGCCGCTGAGAAGACAACATCGCCGACGACGTGGTCTTCCTGCAACGCGCGACCAGACCCAAACCGGCGAACGCACGGAGCTGCGCATCGTTCACGGAGGCCCCCGGAGCGACGCGCTCCAGAAACCGTCCCGCTCGTTCGCCGTCCTTGCCCACGGCACCGACGGCCGACGCCAGCCTTGACATCCCGGTGTCCGCCGTGTTCGCGGCCGCGCGTTCGCCGTGCGGGGGGGCAGGAGGTTGACGGTGGGCCACGCGGTCAGCATTATGGGCGCACACAACCTTGCCCAGCGAAGGACCCGTCCGTGGCCGATCCCAGGCCCGCCGACCCGAGCCGCCTCCGGCCGGTGTCCCCGGTCACCTTACCAGACCGGGACCGACTCGGCGCGCCCCTGCCTGCCCCGTTGACGCGCTTGGTCGGCCGCGAGCGCGAGGTGCGGGCGATCGTCGGCATGGTGCGCGATCCCGACGCGCGCCTCGTCACCCTGACCGGGCCGGGCGGCGTTGGCAAGACCCAGCTTGCCCTGCGCGTGGCGGAGTTGGCCCGCGACATCCCCCACGACGTCGCGTTCGTGCCGCTCGCTGCGGTCCGTGACCCAAGCCTCGTCCTGCCGACGGTCGCGACGGCGCTCAACGTGCGGGAGTCAGGGAACCGGCCGCTCGTCGACCGGCTGGCCGCCTTTCTGCGAGACCGCGCGCTGCTGCTGGTCCTCGACAACCTGGAGCAGGTGGTGAGCGTCGCGCCTCGGGTGGCAGTGCTGCTCGCTGCGTGCCCTGGGCTGACGGTCCTCGCGACCAGCCGGGCACCGATGCGGGTTACCGGCGAGCGCATTTTTGTTGTGTCGCCGATGGCCCTTCCTACGTGGAAGGAGGGCACCGGCGGGTTGCCTCCTCTGGAGGAGCTGGAGCGAACCGAGGCGGTGAGGCTCTTTGCCGAGCGCGCCCAGGCGGCGCGGGCGGGCTTCACCCTGACCGAGGCCAACGCCGGGGCCGTCGCCGAGATCTGTGCGCGGTTGGACGGGTTGCCATTGGCGATCGAGCTGGCCGCGGCCCGCGTCGGGACGTTGCCGCCGGTGGCGTTACTGGGGCGGTTGCAGCAACGACTGCCGCTGCTGACCGCGGGGCCGCGCGACCAGCCGCAACGGCTGCGGACGATGCGCGACGCCATCGGCTGGAGCTACGACCTGCTCGACGAGGACGAGCAGCCCTTCTTTCGCCAACTCGCGGTCTTCGTCGGCGGCTTCACGCTGGAGGCGGCCGAGGCCGTCGGCGCGAGCGAGAAGGCCGGCTCGGACCTCCTGCCTCGTGCCTGGGTGCTCGACCTGGTCACCTCGCTGGTCGAGCAGAGCCTGCTCCGGACAGAGGAGGCGGCCGGTGGGGAGGCGCGGTACGCGATGCTCGAGACGGTTCGCGAGTTCGGCCTGGAGCGATTGACGGAATCCGCTGAGGAGCCAGCGGTCCGCGGCCGGCACGCGGCGTGGTGCCTGGCGTTGGCGGAGGCGGTTGGTCCGAGGGTTCGCACCTGGGAGCGGGTCGCCTCGACCGTGCGGCTCGACGCCGAGCACGACAATCTGCGCTCGGCCCTCGCGTGGTTCCTGGAGGCCGGCTTGGTCGACGAGGCCCTCCGGCTGGCCGACGCCCTCCGCATCTTCTGGTACGTGCGCGGCCATGCCGGCGAGGGGTTGCGGTGGCTGGAGCGGGCGCTGGCCGCCGATCCGGCCGGTGCCAGTTCGGTTCGTGCCAGGGCCTTGCTTGCGGCCGCGCACCTCGCCCACCACCTCGGCGACGACGATCGCGCCACGGGTCATCTCGTGGCCTGCCTCGAGTGCTACCGGGTCTTGGACGATCGGCCGGGACAGGCGTTCCCCCTCCACATGCTGGGTATGATCGCCGAGGATCAGGCCGACTACGACCGTGCCGCCACCCTGCTAGAGGAGGCGCGCGCCCTCTTCGTCGTGGCCGGAAACGGCACCTACGCCGCCAATGCCGTCTACCACCTGGGCATTGCCGCCTACGGCCTTGGTGCGCTAGACACGGCGATCGAGCGGTACGGGGTGGCCATCGAGGAGGCGGGGGCGGCCGGGGATGCCTACACCGCGGCCGCGGCCCTCGGCTACCTCGGGCTGGCGCGCTGCGACCGGGGAGAAGTGCCCCAGGCGGTCGAGGCGGTCTCCGAGAGCCTGACGATGCACCGGAGCGCCAAGGATCTCATCGGCCTCGCCCGCGGCGTCGCCCACCTAGCCGTCATCGCCCAAGCCGGCCACGAGCCGAACGCGGCCGCCCGCCTCTTCGGCGCGTTCGACGCCCTGACCGAGTGGGTTGGCTACGGCTTCGCCCACCCCGAGGTCGACCGCTACGAGCGCAGCCGGGCGGCGCTGCGAGCGGAGATGGGGGAAGCGGCCTACGCCGCGGCGACCGACGACGGCCGCTCCCTCGGGTTGGATGCGGCCCTGGCCGAGGCGGAGTCGATCGGCGAGGTCATCACGACCAGAGCGCGTTCGGACCAGCAGATTTCGTCTCGCACCCCGTCGTCGCACGGTTTGACCCCGCGTGAGGTCGAAGTCCTGCGCCTGCTTGCCCAGCGCCGGACAGACCGCGAGATTGCCGACGCCCTCTTCATCAGCCCCAAGACGGCCGGGTTCCACGTCGCCAACATCCTCGGCAAGCTCGGCGTTGCCAACCGGCGCGAGGCCGCCGCCTTCGCGGCCGGCGAGGGCCTGGCTTCGGCCGCCTCCTAGGAACTTCTCCCAGGTTCCTCCGCTCCCGATTGCCGTGGCGAACCGGGAGGTCTTCCCGGTGTGCGCGGCAGGGCTGGCCGGCATGATGGGAACGTGCTCGGCGGGTGCTGGGCGCTGGAACGAACCGAGTCGCCCCTCATCGAAAGGAGACCACCACGATGCGACGCTTCCTCACTCTCGGGCTGATGGCGCTGGCCCTGCTGCTCGCGGTCGACGCGAGCGCCCAGAGCGCCGCCGCGGCCAAGGCGCCCGCCTTCAAGAAGGCGCCGACCTTCACCGAGATCGGCCTCAAGCTCAACGCCTCCGGCGCGATCGTCGGCCTGCAACCCGCGCCCGAGCACCCGGACGACACCAAAATCTTCCTGACCGGGCACGGGACCCTGACGGTGGACTGCTTCGACCCGTCCGCCACGCTGCTGGGCGAGGCGACGGCCTCGTTCTCGACTGTCCAGGGAATCCAATACATCCCGGACAGCCAGCTCCGATCGAGCGGCACCACGTTCGGCGTGACGACCGCGGCACCGGGCCTGACGCCGGAGCAGGCCGGATGCCCGACTGGCGCCACCTACACGGCCGCCAAGGACACCACCTACACGACCGCACGGGTGGTCGTCATCCAGGACGGGCTCACCACCCTAAACCAGGTCTTCGACCTCTAGGCCACCTCTCCGGACCAGGAGGGCCGCCCAACCAGCGGCCCCCTCGGTTCCGGACGAGGCCCCCAACTCCAGACCTGGCCACCGGACCTTCAAGGTAGAACGCAACGACGCAAGGAGCGAATCACCGTGTCGAAAATTCTCACGGCGCCGGCGAACCACGCGGCGCAGACCATCGAAGAAACCCCCATCGCGTCGCCCGCGCCCGACCTGGCGGCGATCAAGCGGAAGCAGCAGCAGACGTGGGCGACCGGCGACTACGCGGTCGTCGGCTCGACCCTCGTCGTCATGGCCGAGCAGCTCTGCGAGGCGGTGGACCCGCGAGCCGGCCAGCGGATCCTCGACGTGGCCACTGGACACGGCAACGCGGCGCTGGCCGCCGCCCGCCGCTTCTGCGAGGTCACCGCCATCGACTACGTCCCGGCACTGCTGGAGCGCGGGCGGCAGCGCGCCGCCGCCGAGGGGCTGGAGGTCGCCTTCGCCGAGGGCGATGCCGAGAACATTCCCTTCCCCGACGCCAGCTTCGACATCGTCTTCTCCACCCTCGGGGCCATGTTCGCCCCCGACCAGGAGAAGGCGGCCGCCGAGCTCCTGCGAGTTTGTCGGCCAGGCGGCAAGGTCGGGCTGGCGAACTGGACCCCGGATGGCTTCATCGGCGAGATGTTCCGGGTGACCGGTCGGCACGTGCCCCCCCCCGCCCGGCCTCAAGCCGCCGGCGCTGTGGGGCACCGAGGCGCGGCTCCGGGACCTCTTCGGCGACGGGGTCGCCGCGATGCGAGCGGAGCGGCGCAGCTTCGTCTTCCGCTACCGCTCGTTCGACCACTTGCTGGCGGTCTTCCGGACCTATTACGGCCCGGTGCACAAGGCCTTTGGGGCGCTCGACGCGGACGGGCAGACGGCCTACGCCGCCGAACTCCGCTCCCTGGTTGCGCGGTTCAATCGGTCTGCCGACGCCACGATCGCCGTGCCGAGCGACTACCTGCAGGTCGTGGCCGTCCGGGCCTGAGGCGCTGCACCCACTTAGCCTCCTCTCCGTAACTTCTCCCGTCCGCATCCTAACGCCATGGCGGCGCGAGGCGTCGTGCCCGCGTCCCGCTGACCAAGAAAGGACCCCTTGAGATGCGACCAACCACGCTCTTCCTCATCCTCACCGTGCTCGGCGCTGCGCTGGTGCTGGGCGCCGGGACGGTCCTGGCCGAGACGATCAACTGCCCCGGCTTCACCTGCCAGGGCACGGACGGCAATGACACGCTGCGAGGCACCACGGTCTATGACGCGATCACCGGCTTCGGTGGGGCCGATGCGATCTCCGGCTTCGACGGCAACGACAACCTCCAAGGCGACGACCAAGTCGATCCGGCACTGGACGGCGCCGACACCATCGACGGCGGGCCCGGCAACGACCTCCTGGTCGGACGCGGCGGCGCGGACGTGCTGGACGGGGGACCGGACAACGACATCATCAACGCCGAGGAGCGCACGGCCTTCGGCCACCCGCCGGGTATCGACACCATCAAGGGCGGCCGCGGTAACGACCAGATTTCCGCCTCCGACGGCTTCGCCGACGTCATCGACTGCGGCCCAGGGGTCGACGAGGTCACCTTCGACCCCGGCCTCGACACCCTCAAGCACTGCGAAATCTTCTAGAAACGGTTGACCGAGCGGCCGGCCCATCCCGGGCCGGCCGCTCGGTATTTCACGAAGGTTGATCGACCATGGACGAACGCTTGAGACTCATGTGCGTCTTCGCGCACCCCGACGACGAGTCGATCGCCTTTGGCGGCACCCAGGCGATGGACGCCGCCAAGGGGATCCAGGTCTCGCTCGTGTTAGCGACGCGCGGGGACCGGGTTGGGCCGGGGACCCTTCGGCGCGGCCCAATCCCCGCGACCTGGAGCGGGCGCGAGAGGCCGAACTCCGCGCCGCGGCCGCCGCCCTCGGTTCGCGGAGCGTGGCGTTCCTCGGTTACCTCGACGACGAGGTCGACCGGGCCGATCCCGCCGAGGTCATCGCCAAGCTCGTGACCCCGATCCGCCGCGAGCGGCCCGACGTCGTCCTGACCTTCGGCCCCGACGGCGCCTATCGCCACCTCGACCACATCGCCGTCTCCCGGCACGCCACTGCTGCGGCCCTCGTCGCCGCCGACCCGACCCACGCCGATTCAGCCGGCCAGGCCCCGCACCGGCCCACCATGCTCTACCACCGGGTCTGGACCGAGGCCGCGCGCCCCGACTACCTCGCGACCTTCCCCGAGGCAGGGATCGATGTCGGTGGGAGCAGCGGCGCTGGGTGGCCCGGCCGAATTGCACCGTCACGGCCCGGCCCGACGCGGCCAGCCACGTTGGCCCGGTTCCCGTCGGCCCGGGGGCGAGACCGACCTCTTTGCCGGGCTGCGCCGGCCGCGCCCGCAGCAAGCCGAGGTCCCGCCGGAATTCGAGCGCGCCGCCTGAGAGAGTCTCGATCAGGACGGTCTCGTGCGGACAGAGCCGCAACAATCGCCAGGAGGACCACCCGATGATCCGCCTACCCGTCGCACTCGCCTTCCTCGCCTTCCTCGCCGCCGTCACCGTGCTCGCCGGCCTCACCGGGTCGGCGACCACTCAGGGAACCCCCGCCGCCGAAGAGTTGCCGGCCAACCTTTCACCACCGCCCGGCTCCGTCCTGCTCTTCGAACTCGGCGCGCGCGGCGTCCAGATCTACGCCTGCGAAGCGAAACCCGACGACGCCTCGGTCTTCGCCTGGACCTTCAAGGCGCCCGAGGCCGACTTGCTCAATGCCCGCGGGGAGGGGGTCGGCCAGCACTTCGCCGGACCCACATGGCAGGGCAACGACGGCAGCGCCGTCGTCGGCGCGGTGCTCGAGCGCGCCAACGCGCCGGACCCGGGCGCGATCCCTTGGCTCCTGCTCGCGGCAAAGGAGCACGCGGGCGGCGGGGTCTTCGCGACAGTCACCCACGTCCAGCGCCTCGACACCGTCGGCGGGGCCGCGCCGGCCGAGGGATGCGACCAGGGCCGGGCCGGCGAGGAGGTCCGCGTCCCTTACGAGGCGACCTACGCATTCTTCTACCCGGCCGCGCCGACCGAGCCTTGAGTCATCCCGACGCGCGTGGGACCGGCGGCCGAGCTGGATCGCCGCGGACGGGTCCTGCCATGCCCGGCCGGTTACCACCCCGGCGGGACGCCGCGGCGCATGGACCGCTCATGAAGAACCCGGGGTAACCCAAGTCGCCACCATCGTGCTCGGCCCCGGAAACGTTTCGTTGGCGTCACGTGGCGCCCGGATAACCGGGGGTCCGGGGGTCCGGGTGCCCGGGTGCCCTTTGGGCGGTGGCGGTGGCGGTGATGGTGGCCCGTTCAAGGCCGGGACCGCAGCCGTCGCGATCGCCGCCCTACGACCGCAGCCGCGGATCCAGCGCGTCCCGCAGCCCGTCGCCGAGCAGGTTGAACCCCAGCACCGCCAGCGCGATCGCCGTCCCCGGCGCGATCGCCGCCCACGGCGCCAACTGCAAAAAGCCGTAGCTGGTGGAGACCATCGAACCCCAACTCGGCGAAGGCGGCTTGTTCCCCAACCCCAAAAACGCCAGCGCCGCCTCCGCCAGCACCGCGAAGCCGAAGTTCAGCGAGGCGTGGACGATCAGCGGCGCGGTGATGTTCGGGAAGACGTGGCGCGCCAGAATCCGCGGCACCGGCGCCCCGACCGAAACCGCCGCCTCGACGTAGGCCGTCGATCGCACCGCCAGCACCGCCCCCCGCACCACCCGCATAAAGGTCGGCGTGTAGACCACCGCGATAGCGATCATCACGTTCGCCAGCGAGTTCCCCCGCATCGTCACGATCGCGATCGCCAGCAGCACCGGCGGAAACGCGAACACCACGTCCATCAGCAGCGTCAGCCCGTTGTCCAGCCAGCCGCCCGCGTACCCGGCGACCAACCCCAGCAGCACCCCGAGCGTGCCCGCGATCCCGACCGCGATCGCCCCGACCTGAAAACTGATCCGCGCCCCGTGCAGCAGCCGGCTCAACACGTCCCGCCCGAACTCGTCGGTCCCAAACGGGTATTCCGCGCTCGGCGCCCGCAACCGGTCCTGCGAAAACTGCTCGGTCGGCCCGTGCGGCGCCACCGCCGGTCCAATCATCGCCGCCACGGCGAAAAACGCCACGATGGCCGCCCCGGTCATCGCCAACCGCTGCCGCCGCAGGGCATGGAGTACGCCGCGGCGACCGGGCAGCCGCGCCGCCGCCACGCCCGGCGCGTGGCCACGGGCGCTCGCGGGAAGCGTCGCGATGGCCGGGGTGGGTCCTTGCGTCACGGGTGAATCCCCCTAACCCCCCAACCCCCTTCCCCTCGCGAACGGGGGGAAGGGGGAGCCGAGCGTGGCGCAGCGGGAAGCCCCCCTTCCCCCCGAATCGGGGGGAAGGGGGGTTGGGCGGTTAGGGCGATCGCCCGCCCGCTCACCGCCCCCCCCGCAGCCGCGGATCGACCACCGCGTAGAGGATGTCCACGCCCAAACTGACCAGCACGAACAGCGTCGCCACCACCAGCGTCACCCCCTGCACCACCGGGTAGTCGCGGTTCCCGATCGCCTCGTAGATGTAGCGCCCGACCCCGGGCAAGCCGAAGATCGTCTCCACGATCACCGTCCCCCCGAGCAGCCCCGCGACCTGGATCCCGCCGACCGTGATCACCGGCAGCGCCGCGTTCGGCAGCACGTGGCGCAGCAGCACCCGGCTTTCCCGCAGTCCCTTTGCCCGCGCCACCCGGACGTGGTCCTGCCCCAGCACCTCCAAGGTCGCCGAGCGGATGTTGCGCATCAGCACCGCCGCCAGCGGCAGCGCCAGGCTGATCGCCGGCAGCAGCAAGTCCTTCAGGTTCTCCAGCGGCGCTTCCCGGAACGGCACGTAGCCGATCGGCGGCAACCAGCGCAGCCAGAACGAAAAGACCAGCACCAGCAGCGTCGCGAGCAGAAAGTTCGGCACCGAAACCCCGAGCAGCGTCACCACCGTCGCCGCGTAGTCCAGCGCCGAGTTGCGCCGCACCGCCGCCAGCACCCCCGCCACCAGCGCCGGCCCCGTCGCCAGCAGCGCCGCCAGGGTCGCCAGCTCGATCGTCACCGGCAGCCGCAGCCGGAGTTCCGTGGTCACGCTCCGCCGCGTCCGCAGGCTGGTCCCGAGTTCCCCCTGCACCACCTTGCCGATCCAGCGGGCGAACTGCACCGGCTGCGGCTGGTCCAACCCGTACGACCGCCGCAACGCCTCCCGAACCTCCGGCGTCGCCCGCTGGTCGACCCCGATCGCCAGCAGCGTCGCGTCCCCCGGGATCAGCCGCACCAGCGTGAACGTCACCAGCGCCACCCCGAACAGCACCGGCACCAGCAGCGCCAGCCGGCGCAGGATGTAGGCGATCATGGGCAGACGGCCGTGGGTGTCATCCCCCTACCCCCCCAGCACCCTTCCCCCGCTCACCGGCGGAAGGGGGCTTTGCTGCCCGCATCGACCGCCCAGGACGCCCACCGGCTCCCCCCCTTCCCCCCGGTCGCGGGGGGAAGGGCCCCCGAGTTCAGGGCTGGGGGGGTTAGGGGATGACGCTCGCCTACCGGTCCAGCCACGTCCGCCGCAGTTCGACGTTGCTCCCGGTCGGGATGTTGGTGTAGCCCTTGACGGCGGACTTCATCGCCTCGAACTGGTTGGCGATGAACAAGTTCACCCACGGCACCTCGTCGAGCAGGATCTGCTGGATCTCCTGGTAGATCCCGACCCGCTCGGCCTGGTCGGTCGCGGCGATCCCCTGCTGGACCAGCTCGTCGACCCGCGGGTTGCTGTAGTTGGCGAAGTTGCCGCTCTCGCCGGTCTTGAAGTCCTGCATCACCTGGTTCGGGTCGACGTAGGCGGAGGTTCCGGTGACGGCCATCTCGTAGGTCTTCTGGACGTAGACCTGGTCGATCATCGTCGCGTTCTCGACCAGGTTCAGCTCGGCCTCGATGTTGAGCGCCTTGAGCTGCTCCTGGATCACCACCGCGGCGTTGGAGAGGAACGAGTACTGCGACCAGGACGTGATCGTGGTCGCGAACCCGTCGCTCATCTCCGCTTCCGCCATCAGCGCCGCGGCCCGCTCCGGATCGGGCGGGCGCACGTCCTGCGGCAGCGCCGCCCAGAACGCCTCGGGGAACACCACCTCGGTCGGCGTGCCGTAACCGAAGACGGTCGGCCCGAGCACCGCCTCCCGGTCGACGATCGCGGCGATCGCCTGCCGGACCAGCACGTTGTCGAACGGCGCCTGGGCGCAGTTGAAGCCGATCATCCGGATGTTGGTGTTGGCGTCGCCAGCGAGGACGATGCTCTCGTCCTCCTCAAGAATCGGGATGTCGCGCAGCGGCGCGTACTCGATGAAATCGACCGTGCCGGTGACGACCGCCGTGGTCCGCGACGTGTCGTCGGAGGCGATCAGCATCTCGATCCCGTCGAGGTACGGCAGCCCTTCCTCGTGGTAGTCCGGGTTCTTCTCCAGGGTCACGCTGGTGTTGGGCACGTACTCGACGAACTTGAACGGCCCGGTGCCCATCGCCACCTGGGAGACGTCGTTGTTGTTGGCGGCGACGAACGCCTCCGACATCACGATGCAGCTTTGCCCGGCCAGCACCGACAGCAGCGCGGCGTCCGGCGTCGACAGCGTCAACACCACCGTCGCGTCGTCGGGTGCCTCGATGGTCTCGACCGAGGCCAAATCGGAGGCACTGGGCGAGGCGATCTCCGGGTCCTTCAGCCGCTCGAAGCTGAACTTGACGTCGCTCGCCTTGAGCGGGGTGCCGTCGTGGAAGGTCACGCCCTGGCGCAGCGCGAAGGTGTAGGTCAGCCCGTCGGCCGAGATCTCCCAGCGCTCGGCCAGGTCCGGCTCGACGGTCAGGTCGGCGCGGACCCGGGTCAGCCCGTTGTAGACGTGCTCGACCACGTGCCAGATCGCGGTCAGGCTCTGCTTGTGCGGGTCGAGCGCCGTCGGGTCGGCCTGCAACCCGACCTTCAGCACCCCGCCCGGCTTCGGCGTTTCCCCGCTTCCCGCCGGGGTCGCGTCCTGCGCGTGCGCCCGTGCCGCCAGGCCCAGCGCCTGGATCGACGCCGCCGACAACCCGAGCGCGGCGGCCCGCCCCAGCACCTGCCGCCGGCTCAGCCGCCCCGCCAGGACCCCGTCCAGCAAATGATCGAACGCCGACCGCTCGCGATCCATGCGCGTCTCCTACTCCCTCGATCTTGCCCCGGCCCGACGCCGGGTCCCCGTCATCCTTCGAGCGGACCCGAACCGGCGCCCTCGACGATCGCCACCCCGTCTGGTCCTCCCGTTGATCTTATCGGATATCGCCCGGCGGCGCGGCACCGACGCTGGGCCAAGCTCTCGAGTGGGCGCCATTGATCCAGGAACCCACCTGTGGCCCTTCGACCGTGACCCGGAACTCAATCGCAGGCGCCCCGCACCGCCTCGACCGCCCGTGCGCAATCCTCCGCCGACACGTCCAAATGCGTCACCGCCCGGATCGTCGTCGCCCCGCCCTCGACCCCCATCCGCACCCCCGCCGCCTCGATCCGC
>CADCWE010000013.1 GCA_902806325.1 uncultured Thermomicrobiales bacterium
CCGCCGGGTCCTTCCTCGCCGATCATCCGTCCGCCCTCGGGCCGCGCGGTCAGTTCCGCGCCCTGGTTTGCATCGGCCGGACCCTCGTCGCCGCGCCCGCCGTCCCCGCCGTCCGCCATCGCCGCCCACCCCCGTCCGTACGCGCCCGTGACCGCGCCCCGTCGTCGGGGACAGTATACCGCGTCCGATCAAATGTTCTGCCGACCCCGGCGCTCGCCACGGGCGAAGCCGGGTCGCCAGGGTTGGCTCAGGCCTCCGTCCCGGTCACCCCCAGGTTGTCGAAGCGGGCCTCGATCTCGCGCGGGGAGTCGGCGTAGGACCCGGCGGCGAGGTAGGCGCCGCCCGCGTCCAGCGTGTCGTCGGTCGCCGAAAGGACGACCTCGCCGTTGACGCTGGCCGCGATCTCGTCGCCGACGCAGGCGAGGGCGATCGTGTTGACCCCGTCGTCGGGTTCGTAGGCACCGCGATTTAGGGTGTCCTCGTCGAGGGTGGTTCGCTCGCCGCCGCTCCAGCGGTCGAGGGCGACGAAACCGTCGGCTGGGTCGAACAGGAAGGCGTACTCGTCCACGTCGGCGCCGGTCTCGGCGGTGCGGCAGCCGAGGGCGAGATACCGGCCGCCGTCGTTGGCGACCAGCCGGGCGTCCACCTCGATCGTGACGTCGGCGAACTCGCCCGGCACCACCGCCTGCCAGCCACCGCTGCCCGGGTCGACGATCGCGATCACGAACTCGCCTCCGTCGTAGCGGTAGCGGACGGCGGTGCGGTCCGGCGAGCGGGTGCTGAGCAGACCGGCGGCGGGGTCGGTGAAGTCGTCGCTCAGGGTCACCGCGTCGCCAGCGGTCTCGTCGCGATCCACGGTCGCGCGCCGGGTCGGTTCGACGGTGGCGTCCGCGTCGTCCTCCGGCCCGGGATCGGGTGAAGCCTCCCGGTCCTGCTCCCGGTCGGACCCGGGGTCGTTCCCGGAGGCGGGGGTCGCGTTGCCGCCCTCGTCCGCGGCGCCGTCGAGCGCGCCTTCGACGGCGGAGAGGTCGAGGGTGTCCAGCACCGCGTCGCGGGCGTCCACTTCCTCGGCGTAGACCTCGGCGAAGGTTTCGAGGATCACGACCAGGATCAACTCGCCCGGGACCAGGACGCGGCATTCCAGATCGAACCGCTCCTCGCCGTCCTCGGAACCGAACTCGTAGACGCCGAAGGCGCGGGTCGCGGACTCGCCGACGAGGTCCTCGCCGTCGTCCTCGACCGGGGCGAACCCCTCGATCGCGTCGCTTTGGGCCAAGATCTCGGCCCAATCGTCGCGGCAGGCCGCGGGGTCGCCGCCGTACTCGGTCGTGCCGTAGACGGAGAGGAAGCTGGGACCGTCGTAGAGCTGGAGAACGTCCTCTCCCTCGCTCGAGGACTGGTCGACGACATCCCAGAGGTCGGGGTCGAAGTCGAGCACGTAGCCGAACGACGGGCTGAGGTAGAAGCCGGAACCGTCAGCGTCGTCGTTGTCGCCGCCGCCGATCCGGAGGTCGCGATCGTCCCCCCCTCCGTCTTGGTCGCCGTCCTCGTCCGTCCCGGATTCGGTGGTCGGTCTGGGGTTGTCATCCGTGGCCGCGGTCGGGTCCGCGTCCGCGTCGTCGGCGCCGTCGCCACCGCCGATGCGCAGATCGGGGCGCGGCGTCTCCGTCGGCGTCGGGTCGGTCCCGGCGAAGGTCGGCGCCGCCCCCCCGGCCAGGATCAGCGCGGCCACGGCGAACAGCGCCACCACGGCCGCCAGGCGCGCCGTGCCGCCCGGACCCGAACGCGCGGCCCGGTATGGACTCGCTCCCACCATCGCGCTGTTCCTCCCGCCGGCCATTCGGGCCGCGTGTCACCACCGGCGGTTCGCGCCGATCCCCGGAGGATTTCCCCGTCGGCTACGTAGGATACCGGACCGCGCCCGGTCGCGGTCCCATCCATCGGGGACGACGCCGGGTGCCCGTTGCGCGCTCCCGTCCGCCGGTTCAGCCCCCGAACGCGGCGCGGACGACGGCCGACCAGCGGTCGCGGTGGTCCTCCCCATTCGGATCGTAGACGGGCAGGAAGCCGTGCCGGAGGTAGGAGCGGATCGCGGGCAGGCGCTCGTCGTCGGTTTCCAGCGCGGCGTGGCCGTCCCCCAGCGCGACGAAATGCTGCAGCACCCGGGCCACCAGCGCCGACCCCAGCCCCCGTCCGCGGTGCGCCGGGTGCGTCCCTACCCAATGCACCACCCCGGCGCCGGGAAACTGCCCCGGCCGGTGGTTGCTCGACGCCGTCGCCACCGGCCGCCCCTCGACCGCGACGACGAAGACCGCGTCCACGTCCGCCGCCTCGGTCAAACTCCGCCGCACCCGCTCCTCCGGCCACGCCTCGGCGAACGCCGCCGCCAGCGTCTCCGCCAACCCCGCCAGGTCCGCCTCCCCGGCGTAGGGCCGCAGCACGTAGCCGGCCGGCATCGGCGGCACCGGCGCCAGGTCGCGCAGGTCGGGGCGGCGCATGACGAGGTGGGACACCAAAGACTCCGTTGGCGATAGATGATAGATCGTCGCGTTTCGGGGGCCACTCAGCTGATCCTCCAAGAACCGAGAACCCCTTGACGTGCGGCTCGCTCCGCGCGGTTCTCCTTTACGACGATGGCTCCTCCAAGGCGACCACGCCATACGGATCCTGGCGCTCCTGGAGAAGCCGAAGGACCACGACCGCGTCGGCGGTCACATGGTAGTAGGCGATGTGGTGCCGAATCGGCAAGCCGCGGCAGCCGTCGAACAGGTCGTCGCGCGCTGAGCCAAGAAACGGAAACTCGCCAAGTCGGGAAATCCGGTTCGTGAGGGCGTTCCGGTACACATCTCGCTGCCGCACGCCCCAGGTGTCCAAGGTGTGCTGCTAGAGATCACGAACGTCGGCGTCCTCGGCCGCCGCGAGCCGGACCTTATGGCTTGATGGTATCGCGGACCGGCTTGCCGTCCCGCGAGTTCTGCTCCGATTCGCGCACCAACCGGTCCATCGGCTCGGACGTGAAGTCGACCACGTCGCCCCGGGTCATGTCGTCCAACCGCAACCGGGTCTCCGCGCGCGAGGCGTCGAGCCCGTCCCGCTCGTCCAGCACGCGGAGGGCCGCGCGGACCACGGCGGGCGCGTCCGGATACGCGCCGGTTTCGATCTTCTGTTGGATCAGGCGCTCGGATAGGTGAACCACGACAACGTTCATCTCGGCCCTCCAGGTTCCGGCTCGCACCGCCCCAGTCCCGCCTTGCCGCTTAGTCTGTCATACCGGACCGACCCGTTGCGCGGGACCAGCCATGTTCGTCGGCATTTCGGACCTGGCCGTAAGGACCCAGCGGATGGAGCACGCGATCAATCGGGTGCGCGTGGCATCGCCTGGGTTCTTCCCGGTCGCTGATCTCGCTCCTCTCGCGGACGAGTTGACCGCGCATCGGTGGCGTGTAACCGTGTCAGTCGCGCAGTTCCAACCTCCAGCCGCCGGTTTCGCCGACATCCCGTTGTTTAGTGATGTTGGTGAGGTGACCAAGACTGCCGCTGATCTGTTCCTGGCTGGCTGGCTGGCGAAGGACGCGGAGGCGTTGCGTTCCCGAGTGCGCGACGTGTTGGTTGCCGCAAAGGACCGATTTGGCCGAAATGGATCCGGCAACGTCATGGTATGCGTTCAGATCGGTCGAGTCCGGTTCTCCCTCCAGACGAAGGCGGCCAGAACCCCTTCGATCTGGAGCGTGATCACCCGCGTCCGTCCGCGGTCCGTCCGCAGCAGCCGGTGGTCGTCCATGGACCCGGCGTCGCCCGGTTCGCCGCGGACGTTCAGGAATACCATCGGCGTGTTGCTGTCCCGGTCGTCGCTGACCACGACCCGGCTGGCGTCGACGCCGATCGCGTCGATGGCGGGGAGGTCGTTCGGATGCCTGTCCGCGTCCTCTCCTCGGCGCGACGGTTCGTGGGGTGGCATGTCGGCGTTCCCGTCACGGGGCACGGATGATTCTGACCCGATTGTCGTCGATGATTACCAGCGTCCCGGTTCGCGACATGCCGGGTTCTTGGTGGACGAAGAACGCCCCCAACGCGGCGTTCACCCCGTCGGTGGATTGGTCGCCGATCCGCAACAGGATGACGCCAAGGGCCGGGTACTCGCCGCGATGGAACAACTCGCCGAAATCCAGGTCGAAGGTGATGATCGCGCGGTTTTCGCGCACCGCCAAGACCGCGATCTCGTCGTCGGGGAGGTGGCCCAACCCGCGCGCGACGACATTAACAACATCGAAGCCGAATCGATCGCGCAGGAACGCTGCCGCCCGGAATCCCAAGTTCGCGTTCAGCAGGAAGCGCGTCACCGCGCCGCGACGAGTTCATGGGCGGCCCGATGCTCCCACTCCAGCCTGTGGCTGGCGTAGAAGAGCGCGGCCCGCACATCGTCAAGGGTCAAGGACGGGTACTCATCGACCACGCGCTCCGGCGTGTAGCCGTGCGCCATCACGTTCAGGATGACCGAGACCGGGACGCGAGTGTCCTTGATCACCGGGTGGCCGGCCATCACCCGCGGGTCGACCTGGATGCGGTCGAGGTCGGGCGTCGGGAACCGGGGGCCGTTGTTCATGTCGCACTCCTTCTCTTTGCTTGCGCTAGTATAGCGACCCCCAAAGGAGCCTTCGCATGGCGTCCCGTTCCCTCGCGCCCGACCTGATCCTCCTCAACGCCCGCGTCCACACCATCGACGACGCCAACCCGACCGCGTCCGCCGCCGCCGTCAAGGACGGCCGCTTCGTCGCCGTCGGCGAGACGGGGGAGATCGTGCCGCTGGCGGGGTCGAACACCGTTGTCGAGGACCTGGACGGCGCCGCCGTCGTGCCCGGCTTGATCGACGCCCACAACCACCTGCTGATGACCGGCCGGGTGCTGGGCCAGGTCCGGCTCTACGACTGCCGCGGCATCCCGGAGATCGTGGCGCGGGTGGCGGCGCGGGTGCGGGAATCGCCGCCCGGCGGCTGGGTCGTCGGACGGGGGTGGGACGAGAGTTTGCTCGCCGAGGGGCGGCACCCGACGCGGCACGACCTGGATCCGGTGTCGGCGGACCACCCGGTGGTGCTGCACCGGGTTTGGAACAAGCTGGTCGCCAACTCCGCCGCCCTGCGCGCCGCCGGGATCGACCGGGAGACGCCCGATCCTTCCCCCGAGATCCGCTACGCCGGGTCGTTCGAGCGCGACGACACCGGCGCCCCGACCGGACTCTTTCGCGACCGGGCCAAGGACCTGATCGTCGGCCGCGCCCCGGCCCCGACCGAGGACGAGCTGGTCGCCGCGATCGGCACCGCCTGCCGCGCCTACAACGCCGTCGGCCTGACCGGCGTCGCCGACCCCGGTCTCTACCCCCACGAGCTGCGGGCCTACCACCGGGCGCGGCGCGAGGGGGTTCTGACCGTCCGCGCCGATCTGCTGCTTGCCGGCTGGGGGTTCGGGGCGCCGGAGGAGGAACCGTTGCTGCGGGACCGCTTCGCCGCCATCGGCGTGATGGGCGGCTTCGGCGACGACCTGCTGCGCCTCGAAGGCGTCAAGTTCATGCCCGACGGCGGGATGGGCGACCGCACGGCCCGGATGACCGAGCCGTACTCGAACGAACCGGACAACCGCGGCACCTGGGTCGTCGACCCCGACCGCCTGGCCGAGCTGATCCGCTGGGTCCACGACCTCGGCTGGCCGATGGACTGCCACACCTGCGGCGACGAGGCCCAGGACGTCGTCGTCCGCGCCTACGCCGCCGCCCAAACCGCGAACCCCAAGCCGTGGCTGCGGCACCGGGTCCACCACGCCTACTTCCCCTCGCCCGGGACCCTGCGCCTGATGGCGGAACACGCCATCCCGGCCCTGGTCTCCTCGCCCTTCCTGGCCCACCTCGGCGAGGGGTTCGTCAACGCGGTCGGGGCCGAGCGGGCGGCGCGGGCGATGCCGATGCGGACCTACCTGAACGCCGGCGTGCCCCTGGCCGGCTCGTCCGACTCCTCGATCGCCGACTTCAACCCCTGGGTCGGGATGGCGGCGGCGGTGAACCGGACCACCGTCGCCGGTCGTCCGCTCGGCCCGGGGGAGGCCCTGACCCCGGCCGAAGCGCTGCGCTCCTACACCCTCGGCGGCGCCTTCGCCACCGGCCTGGAGCACGCCAAAGGGTCGATCGCCCGCGGCAAGCTGGCCGACCTGGTGGTGCTCGACCGCGACCCGCTGGCGATCCCGCCCGGGGATCTCGCCCGCGTCACCCCGACCGCGACGCTGCTCGGCGGCGCCTGGGTCTTCGACGGGCGCTGATCGCACACGCTACGAGACGGTTTGCCACGGCCGGGCATCGACGAAACGGCCGAGGTGGCCAACGTTGGTGGTGGCCACCGCCACGGTATCCCCGCCGACCGCCGCGACCGCGGCCAGCGCCGCCAGGATGACGTCGGCGTCCAGAACCCGGTCGGCGGCGGTCGGTTGGCCCCGGCGCCGCGCCTCGGCCCAGAATTCGGCGGCGCGCAGCCAAACCGCCCTTGTCACCGGCAGCACCCCCAACCCGGCGCCGAGGGCGTCCAGGCGCGCGATGCCCGTCGTCCGCCCCGCCCGGAGCAGTTCCCGTCGCACCTCGAAATCCGCGATCTCGGGAACGCGGACGATCACCCCCGCGTGCCGCAGCCCTGCCAACCAGGCGACGATGGCGGGATCGGCGCGGGGATGCGTCACGAGACCGAGCGGCCCGCTGTCGAGCAGGACGACCCTAGCCACTGGGATCGAACAACGGGCGGGCCGCGTCGGCCGCGCGTTCGCGGTCCAGCGCGGCCTTGAGATCGGGCCAGGTGGCTTCATCGTAGCCGGAATCGTCGGCGAGCCAGCCTTCGACCAAGCGGACCACCGGGTCGTCATCCGGCGTTCGGTCGGTTCGCGCCAACACGGCGGACGCCGCGGTGGAGGTCGCGGCCACCGCGGCGGCGCGGTCGGTCGGTCGGGGCATTCCGTTCTCCTCCTCGGCCCGGTCGTTGGTGGACCATGATACGACGTGGACGCCCACCCTCGCGTCACCCCGACCGCGACGCTGCTCGGCGGCGCCTGGGTCTTCGACGGGCGCTGAGGGGGATCGGTCCCCGTCGCCGGATCCCAACGACCGAGGGACCGATCCGCCGGTCGCTAGCACCGCCCTTCGTCGATCATGTCGCGGATCGAGCGTACACCGAGGGCGATGGTCTGGCGACGTCGGTAGGCGATCCACTCCTCGACCTCGTTTCGGGCCGGGGAAGGTGACCCCGTGCGGGGCGGCACGAGTTCGGCAAGTGGGACCCCGCGAACGTCTCGCCCTTCGCCACCTCGGCCAGCGGGCGGGCCAGGTGGGTCTTGGCTTCGTCGGTGCCAACGATCTTCGTGGCGGCCCAACCTTCGCCGATGATCGCGCGACGGATCTGCGGCTCAAAGGCTCTCGATAGACAGCAACGAAACCCCAACCCGGGTGGCCGCCGCGCCCAAGCGGTTGTCCAGCGTGGCGAGCGGAAGGGAGAGCCGGAGCGCGAGTTCCAGATATGCGGCGTCGTAGGCGGTCAGGCCTTGGTCGCGGCTAAGGTCGATCACCCTGCTCCACGCCGCGGTGGGGTCGGCCACGTCGACGACGATCGAGAGCACCCCCAGAAGTCCGATGAACTCGTTGGTGGCGGCGACCGAGAGGCGCTGCCGGCGCTCACCGACGAGGACCGCGTTGGCGACCTCCAGCGACCATACGGCCGGAACGTGGACGGCCGTGAGGTGCGCGCGAGCGAGGAGGGCGCGGGTCGTGGGGGTTGCTTCGTCAGCGTAGCACCACGCCATGGCCAATGACGCGTCGGCGACGAAGCTCAAAAGCGGCGCCCTTCGTCGATCATCTCGCGGATGGAAAGACCGCCGAGGGTGATGTTCTCGCGCCGTTGGGTCTCCTCCCACGCTGCGATCATCGCCTCCACATCCGGTTTGGTGCCATTGCGCGGCGGCCCAAGTTCGGCAACCGGGACCCCGTGCTTGGTGATCGTGAACGTCTCACCCTTTGCCACCGCGGCCAGCAGGCGGGGCAAGTGGGTCTTGGCTTCGTAGGAGCCGACGGTCTTCATGGCCTTCGCCCTTCTGGTCGGAGTGCAATCTGGTCTACGACTAGTCTATCACCGGCCGAGCGGCGGAACGCGGCGGGAACGGAGGAGGCCGGCCCGCTAGGGTCGGCCTCCTCGACGCGGGCGAACGATCGGCGGGGGATCAGCCGGCCAACGCGGCAAAGACCTCGTCGGCCAGCTCCGCGGTCGGGGCCAGGACGTAGCGGACGCCGGTGCCGTCCTGCTCCAGCAGGACCACCCGGCCGTCGACCTCCAGGCGCTGGGCGCCGTCCGCGTCCGCGAACTCCGCCTCGAAGCGGTCGGCGTCGTAGGCGGCCAGGGCGGCGGCGAACTCGGCCGCGTCGCCCGCGCTGTCCCAGACGCTGGACCAGGCGATCACCTCGTCCTCGGCGTCGCCCCAAACGGCGTAGTGGTCGCCGTCCCACCCGGCGGCGGCGGCCTCGGCGCCCTCGTTCTCGCCGTCCAGCCCGGCCAGGAGGACGCTCGTCTGGAACTCGCCGAGGGTGTTGTCGTCGAGTTCGGACCAACCCGCCCCCAGCAGCGCGCCCAGGTCCGGCAGCGAGACCGCGGTCGGCTCGTCGCGCTCGCCGAGGTACTTCTCCGGGTGCAGGATCTGCTCGGTGCTTTGCGGCAGGTCGGCGTAGGCGGCGTCGACGGTGGCCCAGTCCGCGCCGTCCTCGCGCAGTTGGGTAACGAACGCCTGCCCGCCGAGGTACGGGAAGAGGAGGGTCTCCTGGATGATCGGCGGCGTGCCGTCGAAGACGTCGGACGCCGCCGCGCCGGAGACGGAGGCGGCCAGCATCCGCGCCGCCAGCGCCAGGTCGGCGGCCAGGTAGTCGCCCATGAGCACCGTCGCGTCGCCCTCGATCAAGGACGTCACGGCGAGGCTGGCGTCGTCGTTGTCCTCCAGCCCGGCGGAGACCTTCTCCAGGTCGAAGTGCTGGTCCTGGAGGGCGTGGGTGACCTCGTGGGCGAGGGTGATCTCTTCCTCGGCGCTGAGGTCGTCGTCGTCGGAGATGACGTACATCTCGTCGGACTCGGAATCGTAGAACCCGGCGATCTGCTCGCTGTAGAGATCGGTCAAGAGCTGGCCCAGATCCAACCCCTCGGGGAACATCCCGAAGGCTTCCAGGGTCCGCCGGTCGGCTTCCTGCTCGGCGGCGGGGTACTCGGCGAGGAAATCGCCGGCCACCTTCTCGCCGAGGGCGGCGCCGGAGAGCAGGGCCTCGTCGATGTCGGTTTTCAACGGCAACCCGCGCAGCTCGGCCGCTTCGGCGGCGATCCGCTCGAAGTCGGCGGCCAGCGCGGCCGACGGCTCGACGCCGGGATCGGTTTGGGCGCCGCCGGCGATCGGGGCAAGGGCGAGGGCGACCATGCCCAACGGCAGCAGCCAGCGGGCGGCGCGGGTCCGCCACGCCGGCGGGGTGGATGCGGATGCGGATGTCGGCACGAGGCTACCTCCTGGGGTTCGTGGGCGGCGCGGCGGGGTCGCGTGGTCGGGACGGGGTCGAGGACGGATCGTTCAGCGGCACGGCGCGGGCGCGCCGTTCGCCCCGACTGTACCCCCCGCCGTCGCCGCGCGTCGAGCGGGCGCCACCGCCGGACGTCCCGATCCGGCAAGATCGCCCGGACTCCGGTCGGGCGCCTGGCCCGGTCTTGGCCGGGGCGAAACCGCCGCCGCCGGTCGCGCGTTGGAACGGGTGAGGCACGGCGGACGCGGACGGCGCCTCCAGCCAAGGCGCCGGATCCGGCCCCCGTTTCCTCATCCCTCTCCCTCCGCGGCGCGGGCGCGCCTCCCCACACCACGCGCGCCCGCGCCGCACCCCTCCCTCGCGCCTCCCCGCGACGTCCTCCCCTTCGCGCCCCGCCCCGGTATCATCCCGGCGCGGGGCGCGGCGCGTTCGGGCGCCGCCCGAGAGCGAAGCCGAGCGGGAGCGCGGGATGGTCCGGTCCTACCCCTTCGTCCAGGTCGACGTCTTTACCGACCGCGTCTTCGGGGGCAACCCGTTGGCGGTCTTTCCGGACGCCGAAGGGCTTTCCGATGCGGAGCTATTGGCGATCGGGCGGGAAATGAACCTGTCCGAGACCACCTTCGTCTTCCCGCCCCAGCGGCCGGACCACGCCGCCCGGGTCCGCATCGTCACCCCGACCCAGGAGTTGCCCTTCGCCGGCCACCCGACCATCGGCACCGCCTACGTGCTCGCCACCCTCGGCCGGTTGCCGCCCGGAGCGCGAGAGATCGTGCTGGAGGAAGGCGTCGGCCCGATCCGGGTTCGCCTGGAGGGCGACCCGGCGGCGCCGTCGTTTTTGTGGATGGGCCACCCGCCCGCCGCCTTCGGCGCAGGGTTGCCGGACCGGGCGGCGATCGCGGCGGCGCTCGGCCTGGCCGCGGACGACTTGCTGCCGGGCGCCCCGATCGCGTCCGGCTCGACCGGGTTGCCGTTCCTCTACGTGCCCTTGCGGGACCGCGCGGCCGTGGACCGCGCCTGGCTGGACCTCGCCGCCCTGCGCCCCCTCCTGCCGCCGGGCACGCCGGCGGACGTCTTCGTCTTCGCCGTCGACCCGGACCCGCGGCCGGACGGCGCGACCGCCGCCTACAGCCGGATGTTCGCCCCCGCCGACGGGATCCCGGAAGACCCCGCCACCGGCAGCGCCAGCGGCCCCCTCGGTGCCTACCTGGTCCGCCACGGCTTGGCTTCGCCGGCGGCGGACGGGGCGGCGGTTCGCATCGTCAGCGAGCAGGGCGCCAAGATGGGCCGCCAGAGCTTCGTCCACATCGCGGTCGAAACGTCCAGCGGCGAACCGGCCGCGATCCGCGTCGGCGGCGCGGCGGTGCCGGTGCTGGACGGGACGCTGCGCTTGCCGTGATCGGCCCGGCAGCGGAGAACCGGTACCCCCGCAACATCCGCGGGCCGTGGCGGGTCTTGCTCCCGAGCGGCATCGGCCACCGGCGAGGTCCGGCGACCGAGGACGCCGCGGCCAACGGTCCTGGCCCGATCCCGAACGCCGACGTTGTTGCCGCCGCGCGGCGCGAACGCCTCGACTCCCGCGGCCAGCACCGCATCGCCGCCGGCGCGACGGAACCGGCCGTTGACGTGCCCGAAGCGGTCCAACCCGAGCAGGATCACCCCCGGTGGCGCCGGTTGCCGGTCCGCCGTCGCCGGCGCGGGCGCGACCCGACCCAGGACCAGGGCGCGGTTGGGGAACCCGGTCGTCGCGTCGTGCGGGGCCCGATCGGCGCGCTGGGTCTCAAATGCCTCGCGCTCGGCAATATCGCGGCTGTTGACGACGATCCCGGCCAGGCGCGGGTCACCGAGCAGGTTGGCCGCCACCGCTTCCGGCTCGCGGTCGGCACCGTCCGTGGCGCGCAGGCGAACGGACGCCGCACTGGGGCCAGCGATCATGCCGGGGCCGGTTCGCCCCCACGGGTGCGGTACGATTCCCCCGGGGCGGGCGGCGGCGAGCGCCGCGTCGGCTCGGTTGCCACCCCGGCCGCCCGCGCCGCGATGGGTGGGATGACCGAGTCACCGCCGGCCGCCGGGTTGATTGCCGCGTCCGACCAAACCGCCGGCGTCGCGCCGGGGGTCACGGTGGCGCCCGTCCGCTTCGGCGACCTGCGCGGCGTGGCGCGTTTGCAGCGGCGGGCCTTCCGGCCGCGGCTGGCCTACACCCTGACCACGTTGGTCGTCCTCTGGTTGCTGCCCCAGGTCCGCTTCGTCGTCGCGCGGGAAGCCGGGCGCCTGGTCGGCTGCGCCATCGGCGACCGCCAGGATCATCACAGCCGGGTCGTCAACATCGCGGTCGAGCCGGAGGCCCGCCGCCGCGGCGTCGCCACCGCGCTCCTACGCGCCCTCGAGGCTGCCCTCCCCGAGGGCAACGTGCTGCTGATGGTGGAGGCCGACAACCTTGCCGCTCGCGCCCTTTACGAGCGCGAAGGCTACGCCCGCGTCGGCGACGCCCGCGACTACTACGGCCGCGGCCGCGACGGCGTCTGGATGCAGAAGCGCCGGACCACCCTGGCGACGCCGAAGTTTTGGGTCTGACGGAGGCGGGGAGCCGGGGAGACGGGAACACGAGCAACCCGCGGCGCGGCCGCCGTCCGAAGGACCCGCCGCGACCACCACCCGAGACGAAGCCGTTCTCCATCCTCGCCGACCGGATCCTGGCCGACCCGGCGCGCCGGCCGCGGATCGAGGAGCGTCGCCGCGTCGACGCCGCGGCGAGGGGTGACCACCAGAACGACCCGGACTCAGGACGATGCGGGGCCGACCGGGGCATCGTCCCCGGCGTCGAGGACGTCGAGGAATTGCTGGACGCTGAGGACGGCGACGCCACGAGCGCGGAGGACCGCGACGATGTCTGCCGCGCCCTTGAGGTCGCCGTCTCGCGTCACGAGGACGTCGGCGCGCCCGCGCATCGCCGTCTCGATCACTACGTCGTCGTCCGGATCACGGCAGAGCCGCACGTCGCCCACGATTCGCACCAGCTCCGATTGGTTCCAGATCCTCGCGATCGCATTCGCCAGTTCTTCGTCGCTTAGGCCCAGGCGAGCACGGATCCGACGCCTGCCGAGTACTTCCGCGAGTTCGGTGAGCATCGGTTCGCTGACCACGATCGTGAAGCGGCCCGCGTCAGCGGCAGCGAGAATACGGGCCGGGTAGCCTGCTGGGTTGAGCAGGGCCGAAACCCAAACGTTGGTGTCAACCCCCGCGCGCGGCACGGCGGGCCTGACGAACTTCCTCGCGGGCGAGGGTGATGTCGGCTTCGATCTCGTCCGGCGTCCAATCCGGCGGCACCCGACGCTGGATTTCCGCGGCCAGATCGGCAAGCCCCCCCATGGGCGACACCCGATCCGAGGCAAACCGATCAATGAAGACGTCGACCGCGCGCCGGACCAGCGTCGGAACGGTCTGGCCTTCCGCCGCGGCCAAGGTTTCGAGCGTTCGCCATTGATCGACATCAAGCTCGATGCTCGT
>CADCWE010000014.1:0-31855 GCA_902806325.1 uncultured Thermomicrobiales bacterium
GCGGACGGACCACGCCTACGCCCTCGGGAACCGCTCGGCCGGCGAGGAGAGCGGGCGGGGCCGGTGGGCGCGGGGCCCGACGCCGGACGGCCGGGGTGCGTTCCGGGACCCGGCCAATCCCGCCCCCCGACGCCGGACCCGGGCGAGGGACCGCGCCCGGACCCGCGGCCGCACGGCACCGCCAAGCAGCCGGCGCCGCCGGCCGCATCCGGGCCGAACCCGGTGATGGAAGGTCGGAACGGCGGCAAGGAGCATCGCTCCACCCTCGACACGGCCGTGGAGAAGTTGACCGGGAACCAATAACCCACGGCCAACGGCGGTCCATGGCGACGCCGTCGATCGGACCCAGGAGCAGGACAGGCGTCGTGGTCGCCCTCCGCGGCGGCCACGGCGTTCACCGCCCAACGGGGATGCCTACGTCACCGGGGATGCCCACATGCCACCGCCTTCGCCCCTTGGCCGTGCCGTCCGTGCGCTCCTGACCGCTTCCGTCGCCAGCGTGCCGCTGACGCTGACGCACAGCGTCGAGGACTTCGACGCGGGCGTCCACGGGGACTTCGGTCTAGCGCTCTTGCCCGCCGCCTTCCTGCTCTCGCTGGGCTACGCCGCCCAGCTCCTCGGCGCGATCCTCTCGGCGCGCGGCCACCGCCTCGGGCATCTCCTCAACCTGGTGGTCGCGCTCGTCTGGCTGGTGGGGGCAGTCGCCGACCACCTCGACGACGTGCTCTTCGCCGAGGACTACCGCCGGGGGGTCGCCTCCAAGGCGCTGGAGGTCGGGGTCATGGCCGTTGCCGCGGTGTGGGCCGGGGTTTCGCTCCTGGCCCTGCGGTCCCAGCAACGGCAGCAGCCAACGGGAGCCGCCGGTCGCTGGCGTGGTCGGCCTCGATAGCGGCTGGTCCCGAGCCTCGTCGCAACCCACCGCAGAGGCCGGCGCGCGGTGAGGACGGGTGAGGGCTACCTCCATGCGGAAGTCAGCCCTCCTGTCTCCCGGGCCGCAAGGTCCACTTCTCTGTCGACCTCGTTCCCCCAAGGCGTTCCAGCCGGGAATCCGCTCCCGGGAGAAGAGCTCCTGGTACGGCCCGTAGCTCACCCGCTCGATCATCGCCCGCATCGCGGCCGGCTTGCGGGAGTGGCCGGTCTTCGGCGCCACGACGGCCGTTTGGCCCTGCTGGCGCACCCCGACCGCAACCTTTTCTTCGCCGTCGCCTTCGTCGTCGCCCGGCGCCTGATCAACCGGGCGCGGACGTGCTACCGCTCGCCGTCCCGGCCCACCACCCGCCGGCTCAGGTGATCCCTATTGCCGGTTGCTCTTAGCCCCGTCGGCCGACCATGCCGGAGATTCCCAACCATGTTCCCGAAACGGTATCCTGTCGCACCGGACGGGATGGCGTGGGCCGGGTCGCGATCAACCAAGCGCGCGGGACGCGAAAGGGCACCCATCGAGATGAGTGGCGGCGGCAAGACGATCCTCGTCGTGGACGACCAGCGGGCGGTCGCGGAAGCCCTGGCGGAGCGGTCGACCGCGCGCGGTTACCGCATCCGCCAAGCCTACGGCCGCGCCACGGCGCCGGCCGAGGTCGCCCGCGCCGCCCCGGATCTGGCCCCGGTTGATCTGGTGATGCCGGTGGTGGACGGCCGCGCGGTCGCCGAGCTCCGATCGGAACTCGGCATCCCGGTTATCCTGGCCAGCGGTGTGATGGAGGCGGTACCGGAGCGCCCCGGTATCGCCTTCGTCGCCAAACCCTTCGACGTCGCCGCCCTGGGCGCGGAGATCGAGCGGACCATCGGCACCGCCGGTCCCCCGGCCGCCGGCTAGCGCCGGCCAGAAAGGATCCCCGTTGGCCGATTCTGCACCATCCACCGTCGGCATCCTGATCTTCGACGACGTCGAGGTGCTCGACTTCTGCGGCCCGTTCGAGGTCTTTTCGATCGCCCGCGCCGCCGGCCCCGACGGCGCTCACGACGCCGCAACGCCCCTCTTCCGCGTCCTGACGATCGCCGAGCGCGCGGCAACCGTCCGCTGCCGCGGCGACCTCCTGGTCCAGCCCCACCACACCATCGCCGATCACCCGCCGCTGGAGATCCTGCTGGTTCCCGGCGGGCGCGGGACCCGTCGCGAGCGGACCAACCCGGTCCTGTTGGATTGGATCGGGGAGCAGGATCGCCGGGTCTCGCTCACCACCAGCGTCTGCACCGGCGCCTTTCTGCTCGCCGCTCAGGGCCTGCTCGACGGGCGCCGCGCCACCACCCACTGGGGCGGCATCGCCTGGCTGCGCGAGCACCACCCCGCCATCGATGTCCGCGACGACGTGCGGATCGTGGACGAGGGCCGCATCGTCACCTCGGCCGGCGTCTCGGCCGGGATTGATATGGCCCTCCACCTCGTCGCCCGCCTCCACGGACCCGCCGTGGCCGAAGAGACGGCGCGGCAAATGGAATACGACGGCGGCTGGCAAGCCGCCGGAGTCGGGAGTCGGGAGTCGGGAGTCGGAACCTAGGGCGGACGATGGTCGTATTGCCGACCAGTGACTGGACTTCGTCGTACTTCCGGCTTCCGACTCGACAAGGAGACGAACGGAATGAAGGTAGCCATCCTCACCGGAGGCGGCGATTGCCCGGGTTTGAACGCGGTGATCCGGGCGGTGGTCCGGCGCGGCGCGGCTCACGGCTTCGACGTGGTCGGCGTCCGCGACGGGTGGCGGGGGCTGGTCGAGGACGATCTGTTCCCGCTCGGGCGCGACGCCGTCAGTGGCATCCTTCACCTCGGCGGCACGATTTTGGGCAGTTCCCGGACCAACCCGTTCAAACGGGAGGGCGGATCGGACGCGGTCCGGGCCACCTTGGATCGCCACGGAATCGAGGCCCTGATCGCAATCGGCGGCGAGGACACCCTCGGCGTCGCCAACCGCTTCCACCAGGCCGGGCTGCCGGTCGTCGGCGTCCCGAAGACGATCGACAACGACCTGTCCGGCACCGATGTCACGTTCGGGTTCGACACCGCCGTCGGCATCGCCACCGAGGCGATCGACCGCCTCCATTCCACCGCCGAGGCCCACCACCGGGTGCTGGTGGTCGAGGTGATGGGGCGCCACGCCGGCCACATCGCGCTCCACTCAGGGTTGGCGGGCGGAGCGGACGCGATCCTGATTCCCGAGCGACCGGTGGACCTGGAGCGCGTCGCCGACCACGTCCGCGGCCGGTTCGACTCCGGCAAGCGGTTCGCGATCGTCGTCGCCGCCGAAGGGGCCCAGGTCGAGGCCGGCACCGACCAGACCATCGCCCAGGATCTCGACGAGTTCGGCCACGTCCGGCTCGGCGGCATCGGCGGGTTCCTCGCCAAGGAGATCGAGCGCCGGACCGGCGCCGAGACCCGGGCCGTGGTCCTCGGCCACCTCCAGCGCGGCGGCACCCCCTCCCCTCGCGACCGCGTTCTCGCCACCCGCTACGGCGTCTTCGCCGCCGACCTCGTCGCCACGGGGCGCTTCGGCCAGATGGCCGCCCTCCGTGGCGACGCCATCGTAGCCGTCCCCCTCGCCGAAGCGACCGCCGAGCTGAAACTGGTCGACCCGGACCTCTACGCGGTGGCCGAGGTGTTTTTCGGGTAGACCGACGACCGACCAACGCTCAAGAGTCCGTCTGCGGAACGGACACCGACCGGTTTCTGGGCGTGACGGCCACCCGACTTTGAACGACAATGGGGCTTCGCGAGCATTCGTTTGACGGGAGTGTCCCGGTGCCCACCGCGCTGATCACCGGCATCACCGGCCAGGACGGCAGCTACCTGGCCGAGCACCTGCTCGACCTCGGCTACCGCGTCGTCGGCGTCACCCGGCGCACCTCGACCGACGTCGGCGGCCGGATCACCCACCTCCGGGGGCGGATCGAGTTGGTCAGCGCCGACCTCCTGGACCAAACGTCGCTGCTCGCCATTGTCAATCGCTACCAACCCGACGAGGTCTACAACCTCGCCGCCCAGAGCTTCGTCCCCACCTCCTGGGAACAACCGCTATTGACCGGCGAGATCACCGCCCTCGGCGTCAACCGCCTCCTCGAAGCCGTCCGCCTTGCCAAACCGGGCGCCCGCTTCTACCAGGCATCCTCCTCCGAGATGTTCGGCAAAGTCCAGACTGTGCCCCAGAACGAAGCGACCCCGTTCTATCCGCGCTCCCCGTACGGCGTCTCAAAACTTTACGGGCACTGGATTACCGTCAACTATCGCGAAAGTTACGGTCTGTTTGCCGCGTCGGGTATCCTGTTCAATCACGAGTGTGTGAGCGCGACTACGCCTTTATTGGTGCGGCAAGGCGGCTTTGTCAACGTTGTTACCCCGGACGAGTTGATGCCGCTCCAACGAAAAGGGCGCAGCTAACAGAGCTTTGATCCGGCTGGTCTCGAGACCTGGGACGGTGCGCGCTGGACGCGGGTATCGGCCATCACTGCCACCCGCCTCCGCCGAACCGACCCTGATCACCGCCTGCTGCTTATCCAGGCGCGTGGCGGCATTGCCGAGGTGACGGCGCACCATCACATGCTTGACGCCGACGGCACCCCCGTGTCGGCCAAAGAGGTGACGCCCGGCGCATTGATGGCCATGGCGGAAACATTTCCCACTCCGCCACTTTGGACCGCGCTGACCAATGAGATGGCCGAGTTCCTTGGCTTGCTGACCGCCGAGGGCCACGTCTCAGCGGAAGGGAAGCTCCAGTTCACCAACTGCGACGCGGCACTCTCCGCTCGCGTCGCAGAACTCTGGTCGAAGCTTTTCATGGGGACTGCGGCCCAACGCTACGGCGTGTCGGGCTGGAACCCCAACCGGCCCGTCGGCCAGCTCCACCTGCATGGCGGTCGCGCCGTCGGCCGGTGGTTGCGGGAGCAGCTGTATGCCGACGGTGGTGCCAAGCGCGTCCCGCCGTTGGTGTTGAACGCCACGGGGGCTGCACAAAACGCCTACTTGAGCGGCTATTACGCAGGCGACGGTCTCAAAACCGGGAACGGCGACAGTATCAAAACCAATAGCGCGCTCCTCGCCCAAGGATTGTGCTGGCTCTACGCCAATCAAGGGCGAACCAGCTCCGTCTACGCCGAGCAACGCGGCGAGCGCACCTACTACCAGTTGAACATCGGTTCGGCGACCCCGACCGGAAAGGGCCAACATCTTCGCAAGCCGGCCCCCGAGGTGCGGCGTGTCTCGGACGCCGTTAGCGCCGACGAGTGGGTATTCGATCTTGAGACCGAGAGCGGGCACGTGTGCGCCGGGGTTGGTCGCCTAGTTGTCCACAACAGTCCACGTCGGGGATTGGAATTCGTCACCCGCAAGATCTCCTACGGCGTCGCCCGGATCAAGCACGGGATCGACCACCAACTGCGCCTGGGCAACCTCGACGCGCGGCGAGACTGGGGATTCTCGGGGGACTACGTGCGGGCGATGCACGCGATGTTGCAGCGGGACCTGCCCGCCGACTACGTGGTCGCTAGCGGTCAGACCCAGTCCGTGCGCGACTTCTGCGAACTCGCCTTCGGCGCCGCCGGGCTGGACTGGCAGCGGTACGTCGTCGTCGATCCCGCGTTCTACCGGCCGGCCGAGGTGGACCTCCTGATCGGCGACCCATCCAAAGCCAGGGCCGATCTGGGCTGGAAACCCCAGGTGAGCTTTCGGAACTTGGTCGAGATGATGGTCTCCAGCGACCTCGCCCTCGTCGCCAACGAGGTCGCCCGCGGCATCCTGCGGCCGCCGGCGACCACGGCGCTTCCCGTCGCCCCATGACCGTCGCCCTCGTCACCGGCGTTGCGGGCCAGGACGGGTTCTACCTCGCCCACCTGCTGCGCGACCGGGGGGTAGAGGTTTGGGGCACCACCCGCGACGGGCGGCAGCCCCCAGATCTGCCGTTCGTCCGTCTCGCTCCCCCGGCCGAGCTGCGCGACGTTGCCGCGGTGCGGGCTGCCGTCGCCGTCGCCGGCCCGGATCAGGTCTACCACCTGGCCGCCCAAACGTCCGTCGCCCGGTCGTGGCAAGATCCGCTCGCCACCGCCGGGGACACCGCGCTCGGCACCGCGACCCTCCTCGAAGCGGTACGCCAGGAAGCGCCGGCCGCCCGCGTCTTCCTCGCCGCCTCGTCCGAGGTGTTCGGCGAACCGGAGTCGTCGCCCCAAGACGAAACGACCCCGATCCGCCCCGTTTCGCCCTACGGCGCCGCCAAGGCGTACGGTCTCCACCTCGCGCGGAGCTACCGCGAGCGCCTCGGCCTGTTCGTCGCCGCTGGGATCCTCTACAACCACGAATCGCCCCGTCGTCCCCCCGACTACGTGACCCGCAAGATCACCCGCGGCGCCCGCGCGATCGCCGACGGCGACCCCGGTCCTTTGCGCCTCGGTAACCTGGACGCGATCCGCGATTGGGGGTTCGCGGGCGACACCGTTCGCGCCATGGCCGCGATGCTCGACCACGACCGACCATCGGACTTCGTGGTCGCTACCGGCGAACCCCACACCGTGCGCGAACTCTGCGACCTGGCGTTCGCCCGCGTCGGGCTGGACTACCGCGACCACGTCGTCGTCGAACCCGCCTTCTGGCGCCCTGTTGAACCCGTTCCCCTCGTCGGCGACGCCACCAACGCCCGCTCTCGGCTCGGCTGGGCGACGAGCGTGGACTTCGCCGCCCTCGTCGCCCTCATGGTGGACGCCGAATCGGGGTCAGGCGACCGTCCAGCGATCCCCGGATGACCTTCGACGCCGGCCGCGGCACCGCAACGCCGGCTCCCTCTCGTCGTTTCGAGGCCACGGCATGAACCCGCGCGTGCAAATGGTCCACAAAACGACCTCCGCCCGGACCGGCATCGGACGCTACGCGGCGGAGTTGGAATCCGGCCTGCGTGCCCTTGGGATCGAGATCGGCTCTGCCCCAGTGGCGAACCCGATTCCCCGCCCGCTTGTCCGGCTGGCAGCCCGCCTCGGTCACGACCTCGACGCGTTCGCCCGCACCTTCCCGGTGCGGGCGATGACCAGCGCCGGGTACGACCTGACGCACCTTTCCAGTCAGACCCTGGCCACGCTGCTGGTCGTCGGTCGTCTCCCGCGCCCTGTGGTGGTCACGGTCCACGACCTGTTCCCGTTTCTGCTGCGTCACGATCCGGCGCGCTCCTCGGACCGCCACCGGCTCGACCGCGTGGCCGACGCCGTGGCCCGGCGCGGCATCCGGCGCGCCGATCGCCTGCTCGTCAACTCCGGCGCCACCAAGGCCAGCGTCGTCGAGTCCCTCGGGTTCCCGCCCGACCGGATCGACGTCACCCACCTGGGCGTCGACACGGCCCGATTCGCCCCCCGTCCGGTCCCCGCCGCGTTCCGCGACCGCCACGACCTGCCCGACGGCCGTCCGCTCGTTCTCTACGTCGGCACCGAAGACCCGCGCAAGGACGTGCCAACGCTGCTGCGCGCCTTCGCCCGCCTGCGGCACCGCGTCCCGGACGCCCTGCTGGTCAAGGTCGGCGACCCCGCCTTCGCCGATCAGCGCCAGCGCCACCTCCGCCTCTGCGCCGACTTGGGGATCACCGGCGCCACGCGGTGGATCGACGCGGTGACCGAGGAAGACCTGGCCAACTTCTACAACGCCGCCGGCGCGTTCGCCTTTCCCTCGCCCTACGAGGGCTTCGGGTTCCCGGTCCTCGAAGCCCTCGCCTGCGGCACGCCGGTGGTCGCGGTCAATCGGACTGCGATCCCAGAACTCGTCGGCTCCGCCGGCACCCTGGTCGAGCCCGGGGACCCGGACGAGTTCGCCGCCGCGATCGAAGCCGCCCTGACCTCGCCGGGTGATCCCGCCCCCCGGGTCCGCCAGGCCCACCGCTTCACCTGGGAGCGCACCGTCCGCGCCACGTTGGACGGCTACCGCCGCGTCACCGGCGCCACCTGATCCCGCCCTCGCCGGTCCGGTCGGGTTCACGCCGGACGGGCGCCCTTCCCCTCATCCCGTTCGCGGCGTGCCGCGGGCCCGCCCGCGGGCGGCGCCGACCACCGCGGCGTAGACCGCCGCGTGTTCCGCCGCGGTCCGCCGCCAGGAGAAGTCCGCCGCCCGTGCCAGCCCGCGCCGTCTCAGGTCCGCGGCGAGCGTCGGGTCCTCGAGCACCCGCTGGATCGCCCGCCCGAGGGCGTCGCCGTCGCGCGGGTCGACCGACAACGCCGCGTCGCCGACCACCTCCGGGATCGAGGCCGCGTTCGAGGCGACCACCGGCGTCCCGCACGCCATCGCTTCCAGCGGCGGCAGCCCGAATCCCTCGTACAACGACGGAAAGACGAAACAGGCCGCCCCGGCGTACAACGCCGGCAGGTCCGCGTCCGCCACGTACCCGGTTAGGACGACGGCGTCGCCCAGTCCCAGCTCTTCCAACCGGCGGAAGATCGGCGCCGCTTTCCAGGCCGTCCGCCCAACCACCACCAAACGGTGGGGCAGCCCCGCGGCCCGCAACCCGGCGAACGCCTCGAACAGCGCCGGTAGGTTCTTGCGCGGCTCCAACGACCCCACCGCGAGCACGTACGGCCCGGCGATCCCGTGCCGGGCCAGCACCGGCTCGATCTCCAACGCCGTGCGCGGCGAAAACCCGTCCGCGACCCCAAGTAGGACGGCCGAGACCCGCTCGTCGGGCAGGCCATAGAGGCGAACCAGATCACGCTTCGTGGCCTGGCTGTCGGCGATCACGCGATCGACGAACGGGAGCGCGTGAGGGATGTAGCGGCGAAACAGGAGATTGGTCAACCGGGTCTGTGTCTCGGGATAAAGGAGTGGCACCGCGTCGTGGATCGTCACCACCCGCGCAAAGCCGCCCACCGCGCGCGGAACAAAGAACGGCGCGACCCCGGTCGAATCGTGGACCACGTCCAACCGCGCTCGCCGCGCCACCGCCGCGATCTGGACCGGACCGGCCGTCATCATCGCCGGCAACCGGGCGGTCCCGCGCAGCCGCACCGTGGCCGCCGGATCTTCGCCCGCCACCGGTTGCGGGAACGGACGGAGCAGCACGGGCCGCACCCCCGGCTCGTGGGTCCGCAGCGCGGCCATCACCTCCAGTGTGTAGCGGGCAATTCCGGTGGTCGGGCGATCGAGGCCGTAGCCGAGAATACCGACGCGGATCGGCGAACCCACCGCATCCCCTTTCCGGTTAAAGCGACCGCTGGCGCCGATCGACGGCATCTCGGACGATCCTTCGCGGCCACCATCCGCCGTCCATCCCATCCCGCTGGGCCGAGCAGGCACCGCGACCGACGGCATCGGATGAGGGCCAGATCCCGCTTGGCACGGCGTTCGCGCGAAGGCGGACGCCGTGCCACGTTCGACCGGGTCCAAACCGGTCTGCCTCCCCCGGACCGCGCGATCGGGCGCGATTGGTCCCCGGCTTCAACCGGCTTCGGCGAACTCGGGCACGCCGGTGCCGCCGCGATCATGGCACGTACGGGGAATCCGGCACGCGGTGGGTCACCTGGACCTTCCCGTTGTCGTAGATGCGATCGTCGCCGCCGGTGTCGGGCATGATCTCTCCCAACCGCAGCACCCGCCGGGTCGTCACGTCGCTCACCATCACGTACCGCGTCCCGCTCCGGACCTGGCTGCCCGAAACCCAGATCGGCGAGTTCGCCGCGGATTCCGGGCGATCGTCAGCGACCATGACGTTGGCGGTTGTGATGCGCTCGTCGAACTCGCCCCAGATGGTGACCCCGCCGAGATGGGCGTTGGCCCAGCCGAACACCACCGCCTCCGATCGGGAGTAGCCGATCCACTTGTTGCTCACCACCGGGTCGCTGGTCGCCTTCAAGTAGGCCGCGCCGGCGAAGTACGCGAAGCAGAGGACCCCCGCGCCGGCCGCCACCCCCCGAACCCCGGCGCGGCTCCCCGGCCAGCGCAGCCGCTGCAGCGTGCCCACCACCAAGGGGATAACGAGCAGCACGAACGGGGGGAACAGCCGCAGCTGCATGTTGCTGCCCAGGGCCCCGGAGGCATCGACCACCACCGCGCCGGCGATCTGGAGCCCGGTGACCCCGGCGAACGCCCAGACCAAGAACAGCGGCGCCTCGCCGTGGGACACGCCGCGCCGGAAGAATCGCCCCAGGTTGACCAGCCAGGCGATCGCCGCGGCGGCAATCAGGACCCAGGTGAACCCGGTCAGCGCAAAGTAGGTGGTGGTGTTCGTCCACGCCGCCGACACCTGCTTGTACGGGGAGGCCACCGCGGTCGTCAACGTGGCGGTGGCCGCCGTTGCGCCGCCCGTCGAATCCCCGCCGCCGGGCTGCGCTGGCGTGCTCTTGGTGGACGATTCGACGTTCAAGTACAGCGCCGCGATCCGGTCGGCGACGCCCTCTAGGTCGCCGAGGCTCGTCCGCACGGGCGGGAACAGGTAGGCGACGTAGAGGTACGAGAACACGCTCATGGTGGCGAAGACGTACCCGAGGCGGCGCAGGAATGGCCGCAGTTCGCGATCCCGCGGGAACCATCGGATCACCACCAGCCCGCCGAGGAACGACAAGGCGAACGAGGCGATCAGCGACGACGCGAAAAACGCGGAGGTCGCGATCAGGCCGAACCCGGCGAGGTAGAACACGATCGTCAGCGGCGCCGCGCCGGCGAAGCGGTGATGCCGGAACGACGCGACCAGGGTGTAGACCAGCATCAGGACCAACGTCCAGGTCACCTTCTCGTGGCTGCCGCGCAGGTTGACGAACAAGAAGTCCGCCTGCACCAGCAGGAGCAAGGCGCAGATCGCCCCGGCCCGACCGCTGCCGAGCACCGCCCGGAACGTGATGAACGCCACCCCGGCGGTCAGCAGGAGCAGCCACGGCAGCACCGTCACCTGGATCGTCGCCATGGACAACCCGGTCGCGGCGGCGACGAACACGATCAGCGACGGGTAACTGAACCCGTGCCGGTACCCGCCGGCGCTCGGGTTGATCGTGCCTTCCGCGCCGGTGGCGCGGGCGGCGGTCGTCAGCGCCACCGTGTCGGTCTCGGCCCAAGAGCCGGCGTAGCGGAGCCAGACCGCGGCCACCATCACCGCCGCGAACGCCAGAGGCAGCAGCACCCACCGCCGCTCCGGGTGCAGATACCTGGGTTCGGTCACACCGTCCTCCCGCCCGCCCGGACCGCGACCAGGGCGATGGTGGCCGCCGTCAACACCAGCGCCGCGAACCCGGCCAGCCGCCACGGCGCCGTCGTCGCCCACCCCACCGCCGCGCTCTCCGCGATCCCCAACGCCGGCGACGCGGCGATCTCCTGCCGCAGTTCCGCCCGGGCCAAGACCACCGGCGCCGCGTCGTAGACCCCAATCCCGGCGCGCTCGATCCGCGCCTCCACCCGCCAGGACCCCGGCACGGCCGGGGTCCAGTTCAGATCCTCGACCAGGCCGGCCTCCCCATCGAGCGTCAGATTCTCGCGCCGCGCCAACGTCGCCGACGCGCCGCCGGGACCGGCGGCTTCGACGACCAGGCGCACCGGGCCGAGGTCCAACGTGCCGGGGTTCGCCGCTTCCACCCTCAGCCCCGCGTGGTCCAGCGCCCGCGGGATGGTCGAACGCGGGGACTCGACCAGCGCGACCGTCACCGACGGTGCCGCCGCGCCGCCGGCAACCACCGACCAGCCCGCGCCGTCCCGGGTCACCACCTGCATTCCGGCCCCGACCGGTCTCCCCGCCAACCGGGATAGCAGGCCCCGGCCTTCCGCGTCGGCGGCGGAGACCGCGAACCGGGCGCCGCCGCCGTCGAGCCGCCGGAACCCGCTCAGCGGCGCCGCCGCGACCCGGATCGCGTCGCCGCCCACGGCGTCGAACATCGCCCTCAGGTCGCCGGGCGGCAAATCCCGCTCGTGCTCGTCGAGGAGCGACCCCAGCGCCGCCCACTCCGCGTGGTCGGTCGGCGGCAGGGTCCGGAACAACTCGGCCGGGATCTCGACGGCGCGGAACAGCGTTTCCCGCGCGTCGCTGTAGAGCAGGCCGCCGGGCACCCGGTAGAGCTCGGCGCTCAGCAGCCCACCGTCCCAACGCTGCCACCCATCGAACGTCTGCTTGGAGGACGAGAGGTATCGTATCCGGCCCCCGTCTTCGAGTGCCCAGATTCCGGTTTCGGCACCGGCGAGGTGGAGCTGCCGGTCGACCGGATTGAAGGTCAGCCAGGGCCGATCGCCAAGGTCGAGCGCGTAATCGCCGCGCAGGCCGGGAGCAAGCTCGGGGAAGAGGTCGTCGTCGTCGCTGGACGTTCCGGCGTAGTAGGCGTCCCGGACCGGTCCGGACCCGTCCCAGGCGTAGATCCCCTCCGACGTCCACAGGTCGCGTTCGGCGGCGACGAACGCGGCCACGTCCCACGGCCGCTCGGTTACCCAGTCCGGAAACTCGTCATAGGGCACTGTTTGCAACGTGAACCCCGGAAACGGGACCACCGATTCGATCCGGTGTTGGCCGAGGAGGCCGAGCTTGAAGGACCAGTTTTGGGTGTTGTCCTGGTCCCAGGCGTAGCGAACCTTCTGATTGGCGCGGCCGACCCAGGACGGGTTCACGATCGTGGGGTCGTTGGCCACGATGCGCTCGGCACGGACGATCATCTCCGGCACGGCATCATCGTCGTCCGCCAGGTCGTAGAAGGCAAACGGGCTCTCGAAGTTCGGGTTGGTGACCGTATCGGCTGCCACCCGGTTGATCGAGTAGGTGAACCAGGTATCGTCGCTCCAGCGAGAGGTCACCATCTCGCCGATCAGGGCCACCCGACCCGCGTCCCAATCCACCTGCAGCGGTGGCGTCGTCGTTCCATACGGGCGGTCGAATCCGGCGTGTTGGATCGGCAAGTGGTCCCGCGGAACCGCGGCGGGCGCGGGATCGGCGACGGCCGATGCCGTCCCCTCGTTGGAGAATCCGAGCGGGTACCAGGGAAACACCGGCGCAAACGTGGGCTCCAGCCCCCGCTCGCGCACCGTCAGGGTTGTGCGCAGGAAACCGGCACGCTTGGGCATCGGGGGATCGACGTCCCGCCAATCGAACGATCGAGGATCGCCCGATCGCGGTCCCCGCACCCGGATCGTGGCATCAATCCGACCGTCGTTCGCCATCGAGTCGAGGTAGGTGTTGGCGTTGAAGGCCGGCGCGATCCGGTCGTCGACGAAGAGGTCGAGATTCGGCGCCAATCGGCCGTCCCGTTGCCAATAGCCGTCGCGCGCCACAACCCGGATCGAAAAGAACGCGGACTCCGAGACCGGGCGATCGCCATCCGGGCGCCAGGCGACGTCGCCGTCGCCGTCCTGGTCCTGAAACACGTCACCGACGAGGAGACCGTCGACGTCGTGGAACCAGACCGCGATCTGGGGGTGGCCACGGACGCCGGCATCGATCAGCCACAACGCATCGCGAAAATCGGACGGCTGGTCAAGAGCGGCGGAAACGGGAACATCTCCCGCCGTCCGATGGACCAAGATCCGGTCGTTGGCCGTGTAACACCGGCACCGCGCATCGCGCCCCTGAGCCGGCACGATCGGCCCCGCCACCGGCTCGGACGAGAGCATCGCAAAGGGACGGGGCGCTGAATCGGCAGCGTCCTCGGCCGCCGCGAGGGCGTTGAGCAGGCAGGCGGCGCCCAAGCACCCGAGCAACGCGCCGACGACGCCATTCCGCCACCGGCGCCGGCGAGACCGCCTCGGCCAAGTCATGACCACCGGCCCCTTAGCAGTCCCGCCACGCGCCCGAGTCCGGACGTGACCGCGAGGAGGTCGCTGGATCGTAACACCACGCTGTCGCGGGGCCGGGTCCCGGTCGTCCGCGCGAACACCCCGACCGCCACCAGGCCGGCCCCGGCGTAGGCGACGGTGCTGGCCACCGCCGCGCCGTTGACGCCGTAGCGGGGAATCAACAGCAGGTCGCCGGTGATGGTCAGCGCGAAACTGGCCCCGGCGACCACGCTGCCGATCTGGGGCAACCCCATACCCGAGAGCGCGGCCGTCAGGACCCGGGACAGCGACCAGAGCGCCGAGCCAGGAAGCAACACCAGCAACGCCGACCGCGCCCCCGCGAACCCGTCGCCGAAAACGACCGGGATGGCCACCCAGCCGACGGCGCCGACCAGAATCCCGACCAAGACGGTGAGCGCGAACGTGACCCGCGTCGACGCCAACGTGGTGGCCAACGCCGCCCCGGCGTCCGGCGCCGCCGCGGTGCGGGGAAAGATGACCTTGCTGACCGCCAGGCTGGGCTGCCAGGTCAACTCGGAGATCACGGCGGCGGTGGCGTAGACGCCGACCGCCGCCGGCGTGCTGAGGACGTTGAGCAGCACGACATCGAGCCGCATGTTGAGGAAATTCAGGACATCGTTGCCGCGCCCGCGGGTCGCGTAGCCGAGCTTGGTCCAAAACGCGCCCAATTCGACCCGCGGCCGGACCAGAAAGCCCATCCGCCGCATGTAGACCAGATTGAGGACCAGCCGGATCACGCTGTAGCCCTGCGTCAGGACGACGACGGTGGCGGGGTGGGGAAACGCCAGGCAGGCCAGGCTGATCAGCAGCAGCGACACCACCCGCGCGACCAGGTTGAGCGCGTTGGAGGCGAACAAGCGCTGGCGCCCGATGATGAGGTAGCTCAGATAGAGTTCGGTGAAGGTGAACGGGAACCAGAGGACCCCCAACACGAGTAGGCCGCTGGGCACGTCCCCCATCACGGCGGGAAAGACCGTCGCCACCCCGACGGTCGCGATCGCCGTCACGCCGCCCAACATCACCCCCATCACCAGGGAGTTGCCCAACAGCACCGGGTAGGCGATCGTCCCCCGGGCGGCGAAATAGGCCACCGCCGGCGAGAGCCCGAGGGTGCCCAACAGGTAGGCGAGCGCCGCCACGTTGACGGCGGCGGCCACCTCGCCCCGGCCGCTGGGGCCGAGGACCCGCGACGTCACCACCGCGGCCACCATCGAGAACCCCGCGACGCCGACCTGGCCGCCAAAAGCGACCAGCATCGCCAACGCGGCGTTGGCGTCGACCGCCGTCGGGACCGCAAACGGACGCCGGAATCGCCGCGCCCCGCTCAGCATCTCGGCCGCGCCCGCGTCGGGGCCCCCCACGCGCGGTGACGATCAACGCCCATCGAATCGGTCACGACGCGTTCGCGCCGGCTTCCGCGGGCGTCTCGGCCCACCCGATGGCGTCCTGGACCGCCTCCTCCTGGCCACGGATTCGCACCACCCGGGCGGGGTTGCCGACCACGACCGCGTACTCGGGCACCGGTTTGACGACGACCGATCCGGCGCCGACCACGGCGCCGAGACCGACGTCACTCGTCACCGTCGTGTCGGCCCCGATCCAACTGCCGGCGCCGATCCGGATCCGTTCGGCGACGCCGTACCGCAGCCGCATCGGCACGTCGGCGCGTTCGGTCCGGTGGTGCCGCCGGCCGCTGATCAACGACGCCCGGTGCGCGACGATCACGTCGTCCTCCAGATCGACCAGCCCAACGCTGGTGTCGCGGCCGAGGCGGACGTTGTTGCCGACGGTTGCTTCCGGATAGACAAAGACCACGCCGATTCTTGTCCGGAAATTGACCCCACACGACGCCAACGTGCGCTCGTAAAAAAGCCGGCGCGCGATGACGCCGATCTGAAATGGCCAAAAACTCAAGAACTCGCTCGTAAACTGGAACCACATGATGCGTTGCGCATTGGTGCTCTGGTGATTGACCAGCATAATAAAAGGCAAGAGCAGGAGGCGAAGCGTGGCCTCAACGATTGTCCTTGCCACGCCAGGTCGCTCCGTCGATCAGTCTCGCGAAACGTTTCCCGATCTTGATTTGATGCGCAACCAGGTGAGTATATACCACGCCCCGCGTCGCACTTCGGCCAAACCCGGCTACCGCGGGCCGGGTGGCGGAGGTGGTCCATGCGGCCACCACTTGTGGTCCCCAGCACAACGTCTCGGAACAGCCAGCCTGGCCAAGGACCACTCGCGTCCGCGTCACCCCCGAGCCAAGGCCACCCCCACGCGGCGCTCGAAGGCGATCTGGTCGACGCAATCCGTGCCGTTGTCATCGGCGCGCGCTCACCCGCTCAGGTCCCGGCTTCCACCTGCCATGCTCCCGGCCCCGCTGGCTTTTCGCATCACCAGGGAAAAGTGGAATCCCCCGTTTCGCACCAGCGGAACCCGCCCGAGCGCGCCGTCCAGCGCGCGTACCGGCCCCCGGAGCCGATCGAGCACGCGGGGATGTTTTCCGGTCAAGTTGCGGATCACCCCCCGCCCCCCGGCGAACAACCCCATGACCAGCCAATGCGGCACCATCGCGACGGGGGTGAACCCCATCTCGCGCAGTTCGCGGGTCAGTTCCTTGGCCGAAAGCCCATCCGTCTCCTCGTCCGCCTCGGAGTAGGTTTGCCGGCGATGCTTTTCGGTCAACCGCACCCCGTCGCCGATCCGGCGGATGACCCGGTGGACGGACCGATTGGGTTCGTGGCCGACGACGATCAACCCGCCCGGCCGGAGGCACCGCGCCATCTCGCGGAGCGCGGCGGTGGGCTCGGGGACATGATGGAGGGCGGCGTGGACCATCACCGCCGCGAAGATCCCATCGGCGAACGGCAGCGTCGCGGCATCGGCGGCAACGTGGGCCACGCGACCAGCGATGCCCTTCCGCTCGCAGAGCCGGCGATTCTCCACGAGCTGGACGCTCGAGATGTCGCTCACCGTCACGTCCTGGTATCCCTCGAACAGCGCCAGGTACAGGCTCTTGGGCACCAACCCGCAGCCCACTTCCAGGATCGGGTCGTGTTTCGCCACCGACCGCAGGTCACGCAGGTAGTGATACATCCCATAGCGGTCGCGAGCCGGGTAGTTGTCGTCGAAAAACGGATCGAGGCCTTCGGCCTCGCGCTGGCCGCGCTCGTCCCAGTAGCGGACTTCGGCGCGCTCGATCGCCCCCAGCGTGTCCGGCAAAAGGACGATGACGCCCCCAGCGACCCCAAAACGACTCGCACAGACGGCGCACCGGACCTCGTCGGGCGCGACACCCGGTTCGATGCCGCCCCGGCAGTTCGGGCACCGCAACCGATTCAGGTCCTCCATCGTGGTCGTTTCTCCGCAAACGAGGCGGGCCGGGTCGCCCCAACCGCCCCATGTCGAACGCCGGGTCGCGCCAAGAACGGGGAGATCACGCTTCGCGGGTATCTCGACCGCCAACCGGCGGCGGTCGCTTGGCGCGCCCGGCCCGCAACGGGCGCCACCGTGACCCGGCCCCAACACGGGCCGGTCGTGGACGGACCACGCGCTCGGTGGATTCGCTCAGGTCGCCTGGTCGGACGCCCGCTTCGTCGCGTAGACGTCGATCAAGCCCGTGAATGCGTCGTCCGCGGGCATCGCGCCCGTGCCGGCCAGGGTCACCCGGCGCAGCGTGTAGCCGGCGGCCCGTAGCGGGTCGAGGACCGCGCCGACGCCGCCGCCGCCGCGGTCGAGCAGGAACCGGTTGACCTCGACGATCAGGTCCGGCGCGTGCTCCCCGCCGATCAAGCGCCGCATCCCGGCCAGCGCCCGCGGCTCGGCGCCCTCGATGTCCATCTTGATCAGGTCCGGCCGCCGCCGTTCGCCGTCGAGCACGTAGGCGTCGAGCGTTTGGGTCGAGACCTCGATCGCCCGGGGGCGCCGGGGCGACGGCACCACCGACGCCCACCCGCTCTGGCCGACCGCGTCGCCGACGTAGAGCGTGAATCCCGCCGCCGAGTCCGAAACCCCGACCTCTTTGACGGTCCCGTGATTCACCCCGTTGAGGTCCAGATTGCGCCGGATCCGGGCCGCGTTGTCCGGCACCGGCTCGAAAGCGTGGACCTCGCCGCCCGGCCCGACCAACCCGGCGGCGAGGACGGCGAAGTAGCCGATGTTGGCCCCCAGGTCGTAGAACACCATCCCCGGTTTCAATCGCGCTGCGATGAAGCGGGTCAGGGGGGGATCGAACAAGCCGAAATACATCTGCCGCTGGATCTGGTCCCAAAACGCGAACTCGGCCTCCATCGTCCCGATCCGGCCCCGGACCATCCCCGACGGCGGCGTCAAGAATCGCCCGACCCGATCGGCGACCGCGCAGCGCCCCGGCACCGGCACCCGGGGCAGGACCGCGGCCAACGCCACCAACGCACGCTCACGAAACGCCAACGATGCCTCTCCTGGCCGCCATCCGCGATCGAACCACGATCACCGCCGACCGCCACCGGGTGGCGCGGGCCGGAAGATCCACCGCGCCACCGGTCGTCCCCCCGCCAGGTGCTCGGCCACGATCTCCTCGATCGCCTCCGGCGTCACCCCGGCGTAGAAGGTCGGGCCCGGGTAGACGTTGACCGACGGGCCAAAATCGCAGCGGTTGCGGCACGTCGCGACGATGATCTCCACCCGATCCGCCAGCCCCGCCCGCGCCACGGCCGCTTCCAAGATCGGCAGCAGCGCCCGGCTGCCCCGGGGCGAACAGTTCGGCCCGAAGCAGACGTGGACCCGGTGCCCCGCCGGTTCCGCCGCCTCGCCCCAAGGCGGCGCGGCTTCAGCCCAGGGCGGATCCACCGCTCGCCCCAACGGTCGCCGGGAGACGATCCGCCATCTCGCTCCGGATCAACCGGTAGTCTGCTTCTGGGATCAGGTGGACGTTGCCCTGAAACGCCAGGGTCCAGTTGGCCGCCGGCCAGCGCTGGGCGTACGCCATCCGCCGCGCGATCCCCTCGGCCGGCACGAACTCCGCCTCCTCCAGCACCAGATCCGGCGCGATGGCGACCCGGAACGGGTAGTCCTCCGCCGCCTTCTTCGGGTCTTGGCTTTCCCAGATCCGCTCGTGGCTCTCGAAATACCTGGACGTCACCGTCGCCACCGCCGCGAACGCCTTCCGCCCCGTCACGTAGTAGACCAGCTTGTCGCCAGGGGCCATCTGCTCGGCCTTCTTCTTGTGCCGCGACTTCATCCCCTGGACCGAGAACCCCAGATCCCGCGTCTTCGCAAAGTTCCCGGGCGACCCGACGATGATCCAATAGCACGGTTGCGCGTCGGCCATGGCGATACTGCTCCCTCGGTCCGTCCGGCGGGCGGGGCGGCGAAAGTATCGCACGCAGGCGTAGCCGAGTGGTCCGTCACGGACACGGCGGGCACGGTCGGACCCGCCCCGTCTTGCCCCCCCCCGCCCGCGGCGCGATACTTCGTCCCCAACCCGGCGCGCGCCATCCCCCACCCAAGGACCAGCCCATGTCCCGCGCCCACGACCACCTGATCGAGCGCCTGGAACGGATCCTCGGCCCCGGCGGAGTCTTTCACCGCCCGGCCGATCTGCTCGTCTACGAGTACGACGGCTCCGTCGAAGGGGCGGTGGATACGGCCGCGCCCGTCGCCGTCGCCCTGCCGACCACCACCGAGCAGGTCGCCGCCATCGTCCGTCTCGCCAACGAGTTCGACCTGCCCGTCACCCCGCGCGGCGCCGGAACGGGACTCTCTGGGGGCGCGGTCGCCCAGCGGGGCGGGATCGTGGTCGCCCTGACCCGGATGGACCGCATCCTGGAAATCGACCCCGAGGACCGGACCGCGCTGGTCGAACCCGGGGTGATCAACCTCGAACTCTCCGAGGCGACGATCCCCGGCGGCCACTTCTTCGCCCCCGATCCGTCGTCCCAAAAAGCCTGCACCGTCGGCGGCAACGTCGCCGAAAACTCCGGCGGTCCCCACTGCCTGAAGTACGGCGTCACCACCAACCACGTCCTCGGACTCGAAGTCGTGCTGCCGGACGGCCGCGTCGTCTGGACCGGCGGTCGCGCCGGCCACGCCCCCGGCTACGACCTGACCGGCGCCCTGGTCGGCTCCGAAGGGATGCTCGGCATCGTCACCAAGGCCCTGGTCCGCTTGACGCCGAACCCGGAAGCGACCCTGGTCGAGCTGGCGGCGTTCCCGGACGTCGAGTCGGCGTCCCTCGCCGTGTCCCGGATCATCGCCGCCGGGATCGTCCCGGCCGCGCTGGAGCTGATGGACAACCTGACGATCCAGGCCGTCGAACCCGCCTACCACGCCGGGTACCCGATGGACGCCGGCGCCGTCCTGCTGGCCGAACTCGACGGCATCGCCGAGGACGTCCGGGCCGAAGGCGAGGACGTCGCCGTCCTCTGCCGGGAAACCGGGGCGACCTCGGTCCGCGTCGCGAGCGAGAAACCCGAGCGGGATCTCCTCTGGAAAGGCCGCAAGATGGCCCTCGCCGCGATGGGCCGTCTGACCCCCAACTACTACCTCCACGACACCGTCGTGCCGCGAACCAAACTGCCCGCCGCCCTCCGCCGCGTCGCCGAGGTGGCGACCGAGTACGACCTCCCGATCGCCAACGTCCTCCACGCCGGTGACGGCAACCTCCACCCCCTGATCCTGTTCGATCGCCGCCAACCGGGGGCGGTCGAGCGCGTCCTCCATGCGTCCCACGAGTTGCTCCATTCCTGCGTCGAACTCGGCGGCGCCCTCTCCGGCGAGCACGGCATCGGCACGGAGAAGCGCGCCGCACTGACCCTGGTTTTCTCCGCCGACGACCTGGCCGCGATGGCCGGGATCAAAAACAGCTTCGACCCAAAAAGCTGCTTCAATCCCGAAAAGCTCTTCCCCGCCGGCTACCGCTGCGGCGAAGTCCGCGCCCTCCGCGCCCAGGCCCTGGCGCAGAAACTGGGCATCTATGCGATGTGAGGCGGGAGCCGTCAGCCGTCGGCCGTCAGCCGCCGGCGCCCCCTTCCGGGTGTCATTCCGGGTGGAACGGGGAATCTCGTCTTCACCGCGCACGACGATGATCCGCCGGCATGCGGAGGATTCGATTCGGGCGTCGGATGGCGCGTATGGTCGGGGCACGGCATGCCGTGCCCCGACCAACCGTCCCATCGTTCCGCTGCCAACCGGTGATTCCCGCAACGCCCGGCGGACGGGGCGCGGTCGTCCATCGTGAACACGCCACCAACCATCGACGGCCTCACCCCGTCTGCCCTCGTCACCCCCCTCTCCGCCGCCGAACTCGCGGACACCCTCGCCCAAGCCGCCGCCGACGGTCTCAAGGTCGCCCCCATCGGCGGCGGCACCGCCCTCGCCCTCGGCAACCCGCCGGAGCGGGTGGACCTCGCGCTCTCGACATTGGCCCTCAACGGTGTCCTCGACTACGAGCCGAGCGACCTCGTGCTCTCCGTCGCCGCCGGCGCCCGCTTCGCCGACGTCCAGGCGCTGCTCGCCGGGCACGGCCAGACCCTGCCCCTCGATCCCCCCGGCGACGCCGCCGCGACCATCGGCGGTCTGATCGCGACCGCGCTGGCCGGTCCCCGCCGCCTCGGCTCCGGCACCTTGCGCGATCTGCTGATCGGGATCGCGGTCGCCCACCCGGCCGGGATCGTCACCAAGTCCGGCGGCATGGTGGTCAAGAACGTGACCGGCTTCGACCTGCCCCGGCTCTACCACGGATCGTTGGGCACCCTCGGCGTGATCGTCTCCGCCAACCTCAAGGTGCTGCCCCGCGCCCGCGCCGAAGCCACCCTCATCGCCCGCGTCGTCGCCCTCGACGATGCCCTCGCCGCCGCCGACCGCGTCCGCGCCAGCCGGCTCCGCCCGGTCGCCCTCGAAGCCGCTCTGGTGGACGGCGCCTGGTTTGCCGCCGTCCGCCTGGAGGGTCGACCCGCCACCGTCGCGACCTTGGCCGCCGAGGCGGCCGGACTCCTAGAATCCGACACCGAGACCCTCCACGGCACCGACAGCGCCGCCTGGTGGCGCCGCTATGTGGCCCACCAGGCCGTCCACGCCGCCCCGGACGAAGCCCTGCTGCGGTTTGCCGTCCGGCCGCGCGCCACGGCCGACCTCGTCCGCGCGGTGCTTCGCGCCGTTGATGGATCTGGCGCCATCCCCCGCGCCGTGATGGCCTCGGTCGGCGTCGGTACGGTCATCGTTCGCGCCGCGTTGGACCCGGAGGGAGCCGCTGCGACACTGTCGTCGCTAACAGCAACGATCTCCCCCATCGCCGACCACGTCACCGTCATCGCCGCCCCGCCCGCCTGGAAGCGGGGCCTCGATGTCTGGGGGGGCGCCCCACAGACGCTCGATGTGATGCGCGCGCTCAAGTCCCACTTCGACCCGGAACGCGTGCTCAATCCGGGACGCTTCGCGGGTAGGATCTAGCGGGGAGCCGCGGGGAATCTCGGGCCCTCGGCCCGAGCCAACCATACGAAGTCCCTCCGGGACTGAACGAGGATGAGAGGTCAGCAATGGCCGTGGCGTACGAGACCGATCTGGCCAAGCTTGGGACCCTGACCGGCTACTCCGGTCCGGACCAGCCGGACGACGATCTGCTTCGCGCCTGCGTCCACTGCGGCATGTGCCTCCCGTCGTGCCCAACCTACCGGCTGACCGGGCAGGAAATGTCGTCCCCGCGCGGTCGGCTCTGGCTGATGCGCGGCGTCGCCGACGGCCGGTTGGACCTGCTCGATCCGATCTTCGACGAGCAGATGTACCAGTGCCTCAATTGCCGCGCCTGCGAGGCGGTCTGCCCTTCCGGCGTTCATTACGGGCCGCTGGTCGAAGCAGCCCGCTCGCAACTGGAGCGGCACCGGCCGCGGCCGGTCTGGCAGCGCGTCCTGCGCCGGGTCGCCCTCGGCGGCGTGTTCGGCGACCAGCGGGTGTTCCGCGCCGTCGTCGGCGGGCTGCGGCTCTACCAGCGTTCCGGCCTCGCCGCCCTCGTCCGCCGGACCGGCGTCCTCAAACCTCTAAAACTGGCCGAGACCGAGCGGATGATGCCCCCCGTCGCGGCCCGGTTCCTCCGCCCCGGCGCCGAGCGCTGGACGCCGTCCTCGCCCGCCCGCGCCGTCCGCCTCTTCAACGGCTGCGTGATGGGGACCGTCTTCGCCGACACCAACCGCGCCGCCGGGCGCGTCCTGGCCCACAACGGCGCCGCCGTTGACGTGCCGGTCGGCCAGCAGTGCTGCGGCGCCCTCCACGTCCACGCCGGGATGATGGACGAGGCCCGGGCGCTCGCCAAGACCAACATCGCCGCCTTCGAGGCCGCCCCAGACGGAGAGATCGCGGTCACCGCCGCCGGCTGCGGCGCCGCCCTCAAGGAGTACGGCTTCCTGCTCAAGGACGACCCGGCCTGGGCGGAACGCGCCCGCGCCTTCGCCGACCGCGTCCGCGACGTGACCGAGCTGCTCGCCGACCGGCCGCTCGCCGTCCCGACCCAGGCCGTGGACCGGATCGTCACCTACCAGGAACCCTGTCACCTCGCCCACGCCCAACGGATCACCGCCCAACCCCGCGCCATCTTGGACGCGATCCCGGGGTTGACCCTGGTCGAGATGCGCGAATCCTCCCTCTGCTGCGGCAGCGCCGGGATCTACAACCTGATCCGCCGCGAGATGGCCGAGGAGCTGGGAGACCGCAAGGCCCGCCACGTTCTCGAAACCCCCGCCACCGCCGTCGTCACCGCCAACCCCGGCTGCGCGATGCAACTGCGCGCCTCCCTCGCCCGCAACGGCTCAGCGGCCAGCGTCGTCCACGTCGTCGAGGTGCTGGACGAGGCGTACGGCGGGTCCGCGGCGTGGCCCCCCGAGGGGGGGCGGGAACCAGGGGGATCCCGGCCCCAGCGACCGTGACCCCGGCCTAACGGCCACCCCTGCTACGATGCCGCGACGTTGCGTCGCCCGGCTACGGGCACGGCGCATCGGTGCCACTTGGAGGACGAACCATGGCGGACCCAGCCGGAACCGGCCCTGTCGCACCCGACGACCCCCTGGCGCGCCGCCCCCTCGGCGGGACCGGCATCCGCGTCCCCCCGATCGCCGTCGGCCTGGCTCCCATCGGCGATATGCCGGACGCGTTCGGCTACGGCGTGCCGGAGGAGCAGGCGCTGGCCACCCTCCGCGCCGCCCTCGCCTCCCCGATCCCCTACCTCGACACCGCCGCCCTCTACGGCGACGGGGAAAGCGAGCGCCGGGTCGGCATCGTGCTCCGCGAACTCGGCGGGCTGCCCCCCGGCGCCGTCCTCCAGACCAAGCAAGGCCGCGACCCGGCGACCAACGATTTCTCCGGCGAGACGATCGAGCGCCGGTTCGCCCGCAGCCTGGATCTGCTCGGCGTGGACCGGATCGAGCTGGTTTTTCTGCACGACCCGGAGCACACCACCTTCGAGGCCGCGATGGCCCAGGGCGGCCCCGTGGATGTCTTGCGGGGGTTGAAAGACCAGGGCGCCATCGGCCACCTCGGCGTCGCCGGCGGTCCGATCCCGGTCGAGCTGCGCTATCTCGAAACCGGGCTGTTCGACGTGGTGATCACCCACAACCGGTGGACGCTGCTCAACCGGTCCGCCGAGCCCCTGCTGGCCGCCGCCGCCGCCCGCGGCGTGCCGGTGCTGAACGCCGCCCCCTACGGCAGCGGGCTGCTCGCCAAGGGGCCGGATTCCTATCCCCGCTACGCCTACCAGCCGGCCCCGGCCGAGATGCTCGAACGGGTCAAGCGGATAGACGCCCTCTGCGCCGACCGGGGCGTTCCGCTCGCCGCCGCCGCGCTCCAATTCTCGACCCGCGATCCCCGGATCGCCTCGACCATCGTCGGCATGAGCCACCCGGAGCGCCTGGGCCAAACCCTGGCGCTGCTGGCCCACCCGATCCCGGACGCGCTCTGGCCGGAACTCGACGCCGTCGGGTTCGACGCCGCCGACCCCGAGGCCAACCGCTGGGCGAGTCGCTGAGCGTGGAACGCCCGGTCGCGTCCCGGGTTTCCCCCACCGGCGCACGGCCGGTGGGTGCCGCGACGCTGCCCCGGCCGGCGACCACGCTCGTCGGCCGCGGCGCCGACGTCGCCGCCGTGACGGCCGCCCTGGCGCACCAAGGGGTGCGCCTGCTGACCCTGACCGGCCCGGGCGGGGTCGGCAAAACCCGCCTCGCCATCGCCGTTGCCGCGGCCCTTGCGCCGGGATTCGACGCCGGGGCCGCCTTCGTCGGCCTGGCGGCACTGCGGGACCCAGCGCTGGTCGCGCCGACGATCGCCCAAACCCTCGGCCTCCGCGAAACCCGCGATCTGCCCTCGGCCGCCGCCCTCGCCGCCGCGCTGAGCGACCGCCATCTGCTGCTGGTGTTGGACAACCTCGAGCAGGTCATCGGCGCTGGACCAACCATCGCCGACCTCCTCGCCGCTTGCCCCCGCCTGACGATCCTGGCGACCAGCCGGGTGCCGCTGCATCTCCTCATGGAACACGAGTACGCCGTCGCCCCGTTGGACCTCGACGCTGCCCCGGATGGCGCCGCCGTCGCGCTCTTCGTCGAGCGCGCCCGGGCGATCGCGCCCCACCTGCGTCTGACCGACGCCAACTCGACCGCCATCGTCGAGATCGTGCGCCGGCTCGACGGGCTGCCCCTGGCGATCGAGCTCGCCGCGGCCCGGATGAAGGTCCTTTCTCCCGAAGCCCTCCGCGCCCGCCTCACCGGCCGCCTCGAACTCCTGACCGGCGGCGCCCGCGACCTCCCGGCCCGCCAACGCACCATGCGCGACGCCGTCGCCTGGTCCCACGACCTCCTCGACCCGGACCAACAGCTCCTCTTTCGCCGCCTCGCCGTCTTCGCCAGCGGCTTCACGCTGGCCGCCGTCGAGGCGGTCGCAACCGAAAGGATTGATGAGAAAGGACTGAGGACTGAGACGGTTGTGCCTCCTTCGTCTCAGTCCTCAGTCCTCAGTCCTCAGTCCTCTCCCGTTCCCGAAGTCCTCGACACCCTGACCGTCCTCCTGGATCACAGCCTGATCCGCCGCCTGCCCGGTCCCGAGGACCCGGAGGACGGCCCCCGGTTCGGGATGCTAGAAACGGTGCGGGAGTTCGCCCTTGAACGCCTGCTCGAGGCCGACGAGGGCGACGCGGTCCACCGCGCCCAAACCGCGTTCTTGCTCGATCTCGCCGACCGCGCCGAAGCCGCATGGTTCGGCCCCGCGCAGCCGGTTTGGCTGGCCCGCCTCGAAGCCGAGCGCGACAACGTCCGCGCCGCGTTCGACTGGGCGGATCGCGCCATCCCCGCCGACCCCGAATTGCTGCTCCGCCTCGCGTCCGTGGCCCTCTTCCGCCAGGCACGCCACGTCGCCGAGAACCGGGCCCGATTGGAGCGCGTCCTCGCCGCCACGGCCAGCGCGGTCGTTCCCGTGCCCGTTCGGATCCACGCGCTGTGGACCGCGGGACTCCTCGCCGAACTCGAAGGGGATGTCGCCGCCGTGGAGCGGCGCTTCGCGGAGGGCCTCGTCCTGGCGCGCCAACTCGACGACGCCCCCTGGATGGTCCGCCTGCTGTTCTTCCTCGGCCAATCCGCCCTCCGCGCCGGCGACCTCGGCCGGGGCGAAGCGATGACCACCGAAGCACTTGCCCACGGCCACTGCGCCAACTCCCCGTACTGGGTCGCCGCCGCGGTCAGCAACCTCGGCCTCGCCGCCGGACTACGCGGCGACCATGCGCGAGCGATCCCCCTCCTCGAAGACGTGGTCGACCGCACCCGCGCCATCGGTCAGGTGTGGGGGATCGCCACCGCGCTCCAGTACCTGGCCGGCGCCGTCCTCGCCGCCGGCGACCCGGATCGGGCGCTGACCCATCGCCGCGAAAGCGTGGCCCGCTTCGCGGAGCTTGGCGACACCTGGCACGTTGCCCAGGGGGTGACTGACATCGCCCTGATCCTGGCCGACCGCCTTCCCCCGGACCAGGCGGTCCGCCTCCTCGGCGCGGCGGACGCGGCCCGCGACGCCGCGATCGCCCCGCTCCTGCCGACCACCGCCCAGCGCCACGAGCGCGTCGTCGCCAATCTCCGCGCCCGGCTCGGGGACGACGCCTTCGCCGCCGCCTGGTCCGCCGGCCGGGCGATGCCCCACGACGCCGTCCTCGCCGAACCCGACGCCGACGCGGCAGCCGTTGGCGCCGGGCTCGCCGGTCTCCCCGCCGGGCTGACCGAGCGAGAGGGGGACATCCTCCGCCTTCTCGCCCAAGGGCTGTCCAACGCCGAGATCGCCGACCGGCTCTTCCTCAGCCCGCGCACCGTCAACACCCACTTGACCAACATCTTCCGCAAGCTGGAGGTCAACTCCCGTGCCGCCGCGACCCGGTTCGCCTACGACCACGATCTGGCGTAACCCGGCACGGCGGCGTTCAACCGGGAACGGGCGAACCCGCCGGCTCGAATCCGAAGACCCGCGCGTAAAACGCCAGCTCCGCCTCCAGCGCCCGCCGGATGTTCGGCGCCTGCCGGAACCCGTGGCCTTCCCCTTCGAAGAGAACGTATTCGGTCGCGATCCCCTTGGCCCGCAGCGCGGCGACCATGTCCTCGGCCTGGTTTGGCGGCACCACCTTGTCCTCCGCCCCCTGGAAGAAAATCACCGGCTCGGACAAGCCCGCGATGAAATGGATCGGCGACCGCGCCACGTAGATGTCCTTGCCCGCGGAGTAGGGCGCGATCAAACGGTCGAAGTAGCGGGCCTCGAACTTGTGGGTGTCGCGGACCATCGTCTCCAGATCGCCGATCCCGTAGTAGCTGGCACCGGCCTTGAACACGTCCCGGAAGGTCAACGCGCAGAGCGTGGTGTACCCCCCGGCGCTGCCGCCGGTGATCGCCAACCGATCGCCGTCCACCTCGCCGGCCCCGACCAGATGGCGCGCCCCGTTGACGCAGTCGTCCAGGTCGACGACCCCCCAATTCCCGTTCAGGCGTTCGCGGTAGGCGCGGCCGTAGCCGGTGCTGCCGCCGTAGTTGACGTCCAGCACCGCGATCCCGCGCGACGTCCAGTACTGGATTTTTGGACTCAGGGCCGAGGTCGTGGCCGAGGTCGGCCCGCCGTGGCTCATCACCAGCAGGGGCGGCCTTTCCCCCTCCGGCGCCCGGAACGCCGGGTTGCGCGGCGGGTAGAAGAAGGCGTGCGCCATCGTCCCGCCGGTGGTCGAGAACTCGATCGCCCGTGCTTGGGAGATCGCCGCCGCCTCCACGCCCAGGTCGACGGTCCGGCGCACCACCCGCCGCTCGCCGGTGCCGAGGTCCACCCGGACCAGTGCCGTTGCCGTCCCCGGCCCCCCGCCCGCAAAGACCAACCAGCCGGACCCCGGCGCGGCGCGCACCCCCTCGACCGCCGTTTCCGCGCCGGGGATGCGGGTCAACGACCCGGCGGCGACATCCAGCACCCCGAGTGCGGCGGCGCCTTGTTCCACGAACGCGCAGGCGATGCGATCCTCGTCCAGAAAGGCGTAAGTGGAGCGCCCAAAGACCCACTCCGGCAGCCCGAACTCCGCGTCCATCGGGCAGAGCGGCACCGCCGCCCCGTCCCGCCAGGCGTACAGGTTCCACCACCCGGTCCGATCCGAGACGAAGTGCAACACCCCACCCGGCGACCACGACGGCTGGAAGACCGACTCCGCCTCCCCGCCGGCGACCATCCGGGCATCGCCCGGCGCGCCATCGGCCCCGATCTCTGCCACCCAAAGTTCGGTGCCGTCCCAAGGCATATTCGGGTGGTTCCAGGCCAGCCAGCTCATCCGCTCGCCGCCCGGGCTGACCCGGGGCGACGAGTAGAAGTGGTGGCCAGAGACCAGCACCACCGGCGGGACCGCGCCGTCGGCGTCCACCGCGACGACCGCGTTGACCGGTTCGTGGTCCGATCCAGTGTGGTCCTCCCGCACCGCCAGCAGCCGGTTCCGCCCCCGGTCGACCGCGAGGTCGGCGTACCGGTAGGCGCCCTCCGGCGTGATCGGTCGGGGTTCGTGCCCAGGCTCGACCCGGTACAACCGGCCGTCGCCGAAGTGCGAGAACCAGACCGTGCCCGCGTCGACCACGAACGCGCCGCCGCCGTATTCGTGGACGCCGGTCCGGGCGTTGAACGGGGCCGGGTTGACGTCCTCGGCGCCCCCGTCCGGCGTCCACCGCACGATCGCCTGCCGCCCCCGCTCCTCCGGTCGACCCTCCGCCCAGAGCACGGCGTCGCCGTCCACCTGGACGTCGTTCAAGCGGACGGACCCGCCGGCGACCAGATCGGCGCCGATCGGCGAGACCCAGGAGCCGTACGGCGTGACGCGTGGCTCGGTCATCGTCTCGTTCCATCCTTTCGTAACCGAAGAACGACCCAAAGGCAGGCCAAGGGTAGCGCACGGCGCCCGGGGGCGGAACGCCGGGGCGGCGAACCTTTGGGACGAATGGGGGTTGCGGCTCCGCGCATCACCCGGTATAGTGGGGCGCATGAAGACCTACGCGGCCACCACCATCACCACCACCACCATTGTCGTGATCTCGATTACCGAGATTACGACTACCGAGCCTGTCGGTCGGGGGGTGAGCGAGTAAGGCGGCCGGGGTCGCAACGCACACCCAGACGGACCGGCAGGCGGGAGGCGAATCGGCCCCCGTTTTTTTGTGTCCGCGGAGCGCCGACGGCGTTTCGCGATCGGCAGTGAACGACGACGAACGATGGCGCTGCAACGGCGGAGCGCTCGATGAGAACCGGAGGCCGACGGCCGATTGCCGAACGCCGGACGCCGAACGCTCGTAGGAGCCCTGCCATGATCGTCCTCAAGTTCGGCGGCACCTCGGTCGGCGACGCGGCACGGGTCCGCGAGGCCGCCGCCATCGCCGCCGCCCAACTCGCGCCCCGGGTCGTGGTCGTCTCCGCCGTCGGCGGCGTCACCAACCTGCTCCTCGACGCGGCACGCGCCGCCGCCACCGGGCAGTCGGACCGGGTCCGCGACGCGACCGCCGCCATCCGCGACCGCCACCTCGGCGTCGCCAACGGCATCGCCGATCCGGCCGAACGCGCCGGTGCGCTGGCCGAGTTGGACCAACTCCACGCCGCCCTCGACGACGCGCTGGCCGAGGTGGCCGCCGAAGGCGCCCTCTCCGACCGCTGCTCCGACCGCATCGTCGCCACCGGCGAAAAAGCGATGAGCGTCCTGTTCGCCGCCACCCTCCGTGCCAACGGCTCCCCCGCCGTCCACGTCTTCGCCGACCGCGTCGTCGCCACCGACGGCCGCTTCGGCTCCGCCCGCCCAGACCGCGCGCGCACCCGCGCCCAGGCCGCCGCGGTCGTCCAACCGCTGCTGGACGCCGGGCTGACCGTGGTCGCCACCGGGTTCATCGGCGGCGCGCCGGACGGCGGCACCACCACCCTCGGCCGCGGCGGCTCCGACTACAGCGCGACGTTGCTTGGCGCCGCCTTGGACGCCGCCGAGGTGCAGATCTGGACCGACGTCCCCGGCGTCCTCTCCGCCGACCCGCGCCAGGTGGCCGACGCCCGGGTCGTGCCCCAGATCTCCTACGACGAGGCCCAAGAACTGGCCCACTTCGGCGCCAAGGTGCTCCACCCGCGCACCATCCGCCCCGCCGTCGCCCGCGACATCCCGGTCCGCATCTTGTCCACCTTCGCCCCCGACGAACCCGGCACCCTCGTCACCCGCGCCGCCGTCGGCAGCGACCTCAAGGCCGTCACGGCGCTCCAAGGCCTGATCCTGCTGACGATTGATGTGCCGGAACTGGAAGATCTGGCCGGGGCCGCCGCCGCCGTCTTCCGCGCCCTCCACGAGGACGGGGTCGAGATCGCCTTCGCCGCCCAGGCGTCGTCGCGCCGCCGGATGACCTTTTTGATCGACACCATCACCGGCGGCTGCCGCCACCTCTGCGAGCGGTTGGAAACGAGCCTGGTCGACTTCGAGGCCGGGGTCGGCTGCACCGAGGACGTCGCCCTGGTCGCCGCCGTCGGCGAAGGCGGCGCCGCCCAACCTTCGGCCCTTGCCCGCCTGCTCGGCGTGCTCAACAAGGCCAACGTTCCCGTCCTCGCCGCCAGCCAGCAAACGTCGAACGTCGCCCTCGTTGCCGCTGTTCCCGCCGCCGAAGCCGCCCGCGCGGTCCTCGCGATGCACGACGCCTTCATCAAGTCGCTGCCGACCACCGCTCGCGGCCGACGGCCGCGGCGGGCGGAGCTGTTGGCGGAATCGTTGCGGGTAGGGTGACGGGGACGGGGACGGGGACGACGATCGTCCTCAATCCCCTAACCCTCGCGACCGAAAGGACCCATCCCCATGCGAGACGAACGCATCCCCGTCGCCGTCCTCGGCGCCACCGGCAACGTCGGTCAGCGGTTCATCCAGCTCCTGGCCGCCCACCCCTGGTTCCGGGTCGCCGAACTGGTCGCCTCCGACCGCTCGGCCGGGAAGCGCTACGCCGAGGCCACCGATTGGCGGGTCGACGCGGCGATGCCGGAGGGCGCCGCCGACCTCCGGGTGCGCGGGTACGACGCAGGACTGGACAGCCCGCTCGTCTTCTCCGGGCTGCCGGGCGAGGTCGCTGGGGAGGTCGAGCAGCGGCTGGCCAAGGCCGGCCACGCCGTGATGAGCAACGCCTCGACCCACCGCATGGAACCCGACGTGCCGCTGATCATCGCCGAGGTCAACCCCGGCCACTCCGCCGCGATCGACGACCAGCGGCGCAACCGCGGCTGGTCCGGCTACGTTGTCACCAACGGCAACTGCTCGGCGATCCACCTCGCGCTGACCCTTAAACCGCTCCAGGACGCCTTCGGGCTGGAGGCGGTGCTGGCGGCGACGATGCAGGCGGTCTCCGGCGCCGGGTACCCGGGCGTGCCGTCGCTGGACATGATCGACAACGTCGTCCCCTACATCGGCGACGAGGAAGAAAAGATGACCGAGGAAACCAAGAAGTTCCTCGGCAACTACGACGCCGCGACCGGCTTCGTGCCCGCGCCGCTGGCGATGAGCGCCCACTGCAACCGGGTCCCGGTCCGCGACGGCCACACCGAGTGCGTCTCGGTCCGCCTCGGGCGCGAGGCATCCCCGGACGAGGTGATCGCCGCCTTCGAGGCGTTTCGGGGCCGGCCCCAGGAACTGGACCTCCCCAGCGC
>CADCWE010000014.1:31865-46291 GCA_902806325.1 uncultured Thermomicrobiales bacterium
CGCTCGATCGCGACACCGCCCGCGGGATGGCCTCCGTCGTCGGTCGGGTGCGCCCCTGCGAACTGCTCGGCACCAAGTTTGTCCTCCTCGGCCACAACACCGTCCGCGGCGCCGCCGGGGCCTCGATCCTCAACGCCGAACTATTCAAGGTGGAAGGGTTGCTGCCGGTCTGACGGGGACGGCGGACGGCACTTGGAACGATCCCCTCCTGGGTGTCGTTCCGAGTGGTCTTGGCTAACGGGGGCGCCATCGGGATTCACGACCGGTCGGGGGTCCACCACCGGTGCCCGGCGACGCGGCCGGGGACGGCGCTGGACCGGGACTCCACTTGTGCGCCGAAGACAAACAACGCCGGCGCCCGCTGCCGCGGCACCGGCCACTTCCGAGCGGCGGGTGAAGGTGGGATTCGGGGGCTTGGTGGCGGACCGGCCCCTGCTGAACCCGGGGACCCAACGTTGGGGGGAAGGGTCCCCGAGTTCAGGGGAAAGGGGACAGGGGGGAGCCCCTCTCTACGCCGCCGGCGTCGCCTCGTTCTCGTCGTCGTCCGTCTCGCCGCCGGCCTCGCCGAAGGACGCCCGGAGGCGGTCGGCGGATTCGGCGACGGCGTCCGCCGCCGCGTCGACCACGCGCGTCATACCGAAGAATTCGTGGGTGACGCCCTCGTAGGTGGTGACGGTGACGTCGACGCCCGCGTCTTCCAGGGCTTGGCCGTAGACCTCGCCCTGGGCGCGCAACGGGTCGATCTCGGCCAGGATGATCGTCGCCGGCGGCAGATCGGAGAGGTCGGCCAGCAGCGGCGACGCGGCGGTGCTGGTCGGGTCCGGCTGGTAATAGCCGGCGAACCAGAGAAGCGCGTCCTGGTTGAGGAAGAGCGAGCCATCGCCGAGCGAGGCGGCGGCGTCGCCTTCCGGCGCGAAGGTGGTGATCGGGTAGACCAGCAACTGGTGGACCGGCAGCGCGCCGCCCTGATCGCGGGCGAGCAGGCAAACGACGGCGGCCAGGTTGCCGCCGGCGCTCTCGCCGGCGACCGCGACCCGCGCCGGATCGCCGTTGACGAGTTCGGCGTTGGCGATGAGGTACTGGGTCGCGGCGTAGGCGTCGTCGACCGCGGCCGGGAACGGGTTCTCCGGCGCCTGGCGGTAGCCAACCGAGACGACCACGGCGCCGGCGGCGTTGGCCAGGGCGCGGCAGGAGTTTTCGTAGGTCGTGATGTTGGCGATCACGAACCCGCCGCCGTGGAAGTAGACAATCACCGGGAACGGGCCGTCGCCTTCTGGGGTGAAGACGCGCCCGACCAGGTCGCCCGCCGGACCAGGGATCAGGATCGTGGTGATGTCGGCGACTTCTTCGAGCGCCGCCTCGCCGCGGTTCGAGAGCACCGTTCGGTAGGCATCGGCGAAGCTCGGCAGCTCGCGTGCCACCTGCGGGTCGACGGTCGGCAGCGGCGGGTTGTCGAAACCGGCGAAGGCGGCCAACACCTCGGCCATCTGCTCGTTCGGGGTGCCGGTGACGACGGCGCCGGCCGGGGTGGCCTCTTGGGCCTGGGTCGACCGGTTCGCGGTCAAGCCGCCGAGGGCGAACGGGGCGGCACCGGCGAGGGCAACCGCACCCGCCACCTTGGCGCCGCCGGTCATCAGACCGCGCCGGGTCTGGCGGGCCTCCAGGGCGCGATCGAACGCGGCCTGGGCCTGGGATTCGGACCGATCGGAGGAGAACAAGACAGACTCCTTTTTGCTTCCCCTGCCGGGGACACGTACGCGCGGCGGCGTGCCGGGGTTCGAGCGGCCCCCGATGGACCCGAATAACGACGCGGCAACGCGGTGGACCGGACCAGGACGGCCGCGGTCGGGTTACGGGCGCCGCCGGCCGGGCCGGCGGCGACGCGATCCGCGGGCGCACGGGTCATGCCAGCGAGGAACGTTTTGCGTGGCGTTAACGCCGGCCGGGGGGGCGGGCCGGGGCGGGCGCACCCACGGCCGGTCAAGCGGTAAACTGCCCCCAGATCTCCGGCGACCGGCTTCCGGTCCGGCCGTCCCCCCGAACGCCCGCCCGGGTTGGCGCCGCACGCGCCGCGCTCGTGCCGACGTTCCGCGTCCGTAGGAGGACCCGCCACCATGGATCAAATGGTCGCCCCCGCCCGACCCGACCCGTTCGGCGCCCGCGCCACCCTGGCCACCACCCAGGGCACGACCGTCGCCTATTACCGGCTCGCCGCCCTGGCCGAGCGCGGCGTCGGCGAGCTGGAGACGCTGCCGTTCACGATCCGGGTGCTGTTGGAGAACGCGCTGCGCAACGCCGGGACGGAGTTCGTCGACGCCGCCGACGTCGAGGCCCTGGCGCGGTGGAAACCAAAGCGGCTGCGGCAGGGGACCGAACTCGACGACGTCGAGCTGCCGTTCCTGCCCGCCCGGGTCGTGCTGCAGGACTTCACCGGCGTCCCCTGCGTGGTCGACCTGGCGGCGATGCGCTCGGCGGTGGCCCGGCTCGGCGGCGACCCGACGCGGATCAACCCGCTGGTCCCGGCCGACCTGGTGATCGACCACTCGGTCCAGGTCGACCGCTTCGGGACCACGACCGCGATCGCGCGCAACATCGACTTCGAGTACGAGCGCAATTTCGAGCGCTACGCCCTGCTCCGCTGGGGCCAGCAGGCGTTTCAGAATTTTCGCGTCGTCCCGCCCGGCACCGGCATCGTGCACCAGGTCAACCTGGAGTTTTTGGCCAGCGTGGTCACCACCCGCCAGGTCGGCGCCGAAACGTTGGCCTTCCCCGACACCCTGGTCGGCACCGATTCCCACACCACGATGATCAACGGCCTCGGCGTCCTCGGCTGGGGCGTCGGCGGGATCGAGGCCGAGGCGGTGCTGCTCGGCCAACCGCTCTACGGCCTGGCGCCGGAGGTGGTCGGGGTCCGCTTCACCGGCGCCCTGCGCGAGGGCGCGACCGCGACCGACCTGGTGCTGGCGGTGACCGAGATGCTGCGCGCCCACGGCGTGGTTGGCCGCTTCGTCGAGTTCTGCGGCACCGGCCTGTCGAACCTGACCCTGGCCGACCGGGCGACGATCGCCAACATGGCCCCGGAGTACGGCGCCACCGCCGCCCTCTTCCCGGTCGACGCCGAGACCCTCCGCTACCTCGCCCTGACCGGCCGCGCCGACGAGCAGATCGAACTCGTCGAGCGCTACTGCCAGGCCCAGCACCTTTTCCGCACCGACGAGACGCCGGACCCGGAGTTCGACGAACTCTTGGAGCTGGACCTGCGCTCGGTTCGACCGAGCGTCGCCGGTCCCCGCCGGCCACAGGACCGGGTCACCCTCGGCGAGGTCCAGCGGACGTTCCGTCGCGCCTTCAAGACCACCTTTGGCGAGGAAGAAACGCCGGACGCGCCGGAGGACCTGGAACGCCTGGAGGCCGAAGGCGGCGCCGTTGCGGCGACCAATGGCAACGGCGCCGACGACGGCGCCGGCAACGGCGCCGCCACCGCCAGGACCACCACGGTCGCCCTCCGTCCGGTCCGGATCGGCAGCGTCCCGGTGGATCTCGGCGAGGTCGACACGACCTTGCACCACGGGTCGGTCGCGATCGCCTCGATCACCTCCTGCACCAACACCTCCAACCCGTCGGTGATGCTCGGTGCCGGGCTGTTGGCGAAAAAGGCGGTCGAGCGCGGCCTCAAGGTGTCGCCCCACGTCAAGACCAGTCTCGCCCCCGGCTCCCAGGTGGTGACCCGCTACCTCCAGCAGGCCGACCTGCTGCCGTATCTGGAAGCGCTCGGCTTCCACGTCGTCGGCTACGGCTGCACCACCTGCATCGGCAACTCCGGCCCGCTCTCGCCCCAAGTCGCGGAGGCGGTCGAGGCCAACGAGCTGGTGGTGGCGGCGGTCCTCTCCGGCAACCGCAATTTCGAAGGCCGGATCCATCCCCAGGTGCGGGCCAGTTTCCTGGCCTCGCCGCCGCTGGTGGTCGCCTACGCCCTGGCCGGCAGCGTGGATGTCAACCTCCAGCGCGACCCGCTCGGCCACGACCCGAACGGCGACCCGGTCTACCTGAAGGACATCTGGCCGACCCAGGCCGAGATCGGGGCGATGATCGAGCGGGCGATCGACCCGGCGATGTTCCGCGAGGAGTACAAAACCGTCTTCGCCGGCGACGAGCGGTGGCAACAATTGCCGGTCCCGGACGGCGACCAGTACGCCTGGGACGCCGAGTCCACCTACGTCCAGGAGCCGCCGTTTTTCTGCGACCTGGCGCCGGAACCGGCGCCGCGCTCCGACATCGAAGGGGCCCGGGTGCTGGCCCTGCTCGGCGACTCGGTGACCACCGACCACATCTCGCCGGCCGGCTCTATCCCCCGCGTCTCCCCGGCCGCGGAATACTTGACCGGGCACGGGGTCGAGGTGCGCGACTTCAACTCCTTCGGCTCCCGGCGCGGCAACCACGAGGTGATGATCCGCGGCACCTTCGGCAACATCCGGCTCAAGAACCTGCTCACCCCTGGCAAGGAAGGCAACCGGACGATCCACCTCCCCTCCGGCGAGGAGACCAGCGTCTACGACGCCGCGCAGCGCTACCAGGCGGACGGGACGCCGCTGCTGATCGTCGCCGGCAAGGAGTACGGCACCGGGTCCTCCCGCGACTGGGCGGCCAAGGGCACCCTGCTGCTGGGGGTGAAGGCGGTGCTGGCCGAGAGTTTCGAGCGCATCCACCGCTCGAACCTGGTCGGGATGGGGGTGTTGCCGCTCCAGTTCAAGCCCGGCGAGAGCGCCGAATCGCTCGGCCTGACCGGCCGGGAAACGTTCTCCATCGGCGGCATCGCCGAGGTCGCCCCACGGGCGGAGATGGCGATCCGGGTCACCGGGGAGGACGGCACGGAGCGCACGATCGCCGCGATCGCCCGGATCGATAGCCCCGTAGAAGTCACCTACTACCGCAACGGCGGCATCTTGCAGACCGTGCTCCGGCGCCTGATGGGCGCCGGCCAGGGGTCCGGCACGGATGGTGCGACGACGCCCATGGCCTGAACAACGCGGGACACGGTCCGCCGTGCCCCAGACCAACCAATCCGCCGCCGGGAGCCCTACTTGGCCCAGTCCTATCCTCCGCCGGACGCCGCCGATCGGGCGGATCTCGGCGAGCCCGACCCGAAAACCCGGTTGGCGCGCTGCCTGCGGGCGACCGCCGCCGTTGCGGTGCGTCCGGCGCTGCCGGCCGAGCGCGACGCGCTGCTGCGATCCGTTGCCCAGGCGCTGGTCGCCGATTTTGGCGCCGACGCCGGCGAGATATGGCTCAGCGATCCGACGGTGGACGACCCGGCGCGACGGTCCGTCGTCCGGGTCGCGACCGCCAACGACGCGCGGGCGCTACCGCCGGACGGCGGTCCTCCGCCCGAGGTCGTGGAGGCGATCCGCGCGCGGCTTCCCGTCGCCCGCGCCCAACCGGCCGCCACCGTCGCCGTTCCGCTGCCGACCAGCGACGATGTGCTCGGGGCGCTTTTCTGGTGCGCCGAGGACCCGGCCTCCGCCGAGGTGGAAGCGCTCCTCGCAACATTCGGCGTGGTGGTTGCGGACGCCCTGGACGACATCCGGACGCTGGAACGGGAGCAAGCCGCCCGCGGCGCGGCCGAGACGGCCGAACGACGCGCGGCGTTTCTGGCCGATGCCAGCGCGGTCCTCGCCGCCGCCGGCGACGAAGCGGCGATCTTGGACGAACTGGCGGCCCTCGCGGTGCCCAGGATCGCCGATTGGTGCGTCTTCGACCTGGTCGACGCGGCCGGTCGGTTCTCCCGCCCGGTCGTCGCCCACGCCGATCCCGCCAAGGCGGCGTGGGCGCGCGCGCTGCGGGCGCGCTACCCGGTCGATCCGGCCCGACCGGGGCTGGTGACGCGGGTCCTCGAGACCGGCGTGTCCGCGTTGCAGGCCGAGATCACCGACGAGATGCTGGTCCGCACCGCCCGCGACGCCGAACACCTGGCGATCCTGCGCGGGGGTGGCATCCGCGCCTCGATGATCGTGCCGTTGATCGCGCGGGGCACCGTGCTCGGCGCGATCACCCTGGTCGCGGCGGGAACCGCCGGACCGGACGGCGCGGATCGCCGCTACGATGAGCACGACCTCGCCCTGGCCGAGGACCTGGCCCGGCGGGCGGCCCTTGCCCTGGACAGCGCCCGCCTCTACCGGGCGGAACTGGAGGCCCGCCTCGCCGCCGAGCACGCCACCGACCGCGTCGCCCGCCTGCAACGGGTGACCGCGGCGCTCTCGGAAGCGGTCACCCCGGACGAGGTTGCGGCGGTCGTCGTCGACGAGGGCGTCGCCGCGCTCGGGGCCTCCGCCGGCTCGATCGCGATGCTGGCCGCCGACGGCGCGACCCTGGAGCTTGCCGGGGCGATCGGGTACGACGAGGGCATCGTCGCTCCGTGGCGACGCTTCTCCACCGGCGCCTCGGTCCCGCTCGCCGACGCGGTCCGCTCCGGCGAAGCGATTTGGATCGGATCGCCGGGCGATTTGGCCGACCACTACCCCGAGTTGGCCGCCACCGTCGCCACCGGCTCCACGGCGCTGGCGGCCGTGCCCCTGCTCACCGACGGCCGGGCGATCGGCGCCCTCGGCCTCACCTTCGACCGGCCGCAGGCGTTCGACGAACCCGACCGCGCCTTCGCCCGGTCCCTCGCCGCCCAGTGCGCCCAGGCGCTGGAGCGGGCGCGGCTCTACGAGGTCGAGCGCGCTTCCCGCGCCAGCGCCGTCGCCGCCCAGCAACGGTCGGCCTTTCTGGCCGAGGCCACCGCCCGCCTGGCCGCTTCGCTGGACTACGACGAGACCCTGACCAGCGTAGCCCACCTGACGGTGCCGCGCCTCGCCGATTGGTGCTTGGTCGACCTGATCGAGGACGACGGTTCCCTGCGCCGGGTTACGGTCGCCACCGACCATACCCAAGCCAACCTCGCCGCCGCGCTCCAACGCCACCCGCCGGACCCGTCCCGCGCGACGGGGATCGCCAAGGTGCTGCGGACCGGGCGCCCGGAACTCGTGCCCGAGGTCGGCGACGACTTCCTCCGCGCCGTGGCCCGCGACGACGCCCATCTGGACAGCCTGCGCCAGATGGGCTACCGGTCCTACATCGGCGTCCCGTTGCTGGCCCGGAACCGGGTCCTCGGCGGCCTCAGCTTCGTCGCCGGGCGGTCGGGTCGTCGCTACGGTCCGACCGACCTGGCCGTGGCCGAGGAGGTGGCGCGACTGGCCGCCCTGGCGATCGACAACGCCCGCCTTTACCGGGAGGCCCACGCCGCGACCGACCGGCTCGGTCACCAGGCGGCGCGCTCGGCGGCGCTCGCCGAAGCCTCGCGCGCCTTCGCCGACGCCCGCCTGGAACTCTCCCAAACGCTGGCCACCGTCGCCCGCCAAACCGCCGAGATCCTGGGCGACGGCTGCATCATCCGCCTGGTCGCCGACGACGGCACGTGGTTCCTCCCCGCCGCCGTTTACCATCCGGACCCGGACGCGTTGGCGCTGCTGACCGACCTGCTGACCGCGACCAAGCACCGCGTCGACGAAGGGTTGGTCGGTCAGGTCGCCGCCGCCGGCCAACCGCTGCTGCTCGCCTCCCCCGCCCCCGACGACCTCCGGGCGCGCCTCAAACCCGCGTTTTGGCCGTACCTGGACCGCTTCGGGATCGGCACCGCCCTAGTCGTGCCGCTCATCGCCGGCAAGACCGTGATCGGCACCGTCTTTACCTGGCGCGCCGCCCGCGATCGCCCCTACCAGCAAGACGACCTGGCGTTCCTCCAGGATCTGGCCGACCGGGCGACGCTGGCGATCGAGAACGCCCGCTTCCTGCGCGAGCAGATCCGGGCCCGAGACCGGATCCAGCGGTTGGCGGCCGAACGGGAGGCCGTCCTCGGCAACATCGCCGACGGGGTGATCATCGCCGACGCCGACGGGCGGATCGTCTTCGTCAACGACGCCGCGTCCCGCCTCCACGGCGTCGCCGCGCTGGATGTGCCGGTCGAAGACTACGCCGCCACCTACCACCTCCTGACCCTGGACGGCGATCCGTACCCGCCCTCCGAGTTGCCGTTGGCGCGGGCGGTCCTCCACGGCGAGACGACCGTCGACGCCCAATGGCGGATCCGGCGCCCGGACGAGACCGAGATCATCGCCCAAGGCAGCGCCGCTCCGGTGATCGCCGACGATGGCGCCCGCCTCGGCGCGGTGTTGACCCTGCGCGACATCACCGCCCAGCGCGAGTTCGAGCGCCAGAAGGACGAGTTCATCGTCGCCGCCTCGCACGACCTGAAGACCCCGCTGACGGCGATCAAAGGCTGGGCCCAGATGCTGCACGGGCGGGCGGTGGCCGACCCCGCCCGCCGCCGCGAGGTCGCCGGGCTGGCCGCCGTGGTCGACCGCGCCGAGGCGATGCAGCGCCTGATCGACCAGATGCTGGCCGCCTCGCGCCTCCAGCCCGGCCAGGAGCGGGAACTCCGCCCCCAGGCGCTCGATCTGGTCGCGCTGGTCCACCGCCTGGTCGCGGGGCGCGTCTCCCCAGGCACCCGCCACGCCTTCCGGGTCGCCAACGACGCCGCCGGCAAAGGCGGCTCCGAGGCCGTCGTCGTCCGGTCGGATCCGGACGCGCTGGCGCAGATCGTCAACCACCTGCTCGACAACGCCGTCAAGTTCAGCCCCACCGGCGGCGCGGTCGAGCTTTCGGTGGTCCGCGCCGAGGGCGTCGCCCGTCTGACCGTGCGCGACCAAGGGATCGGCATCCCGCCGGAGGCGTTGCCGCGGGTCTTCGAGCGCTTCTACCGCGCCGCCAACGTGGTCGGCGCCACCGCGACGGGCTGGATCGAGGGGCTGGGCCTCGGGTTGTTCAGCGCCCAGCAGCTCGCCCAACGCCAGGGCGGGCGGATCGAGGCAAGCAGCCGCCTCGGCGCGGGGAGCGTGTTCACGCTGATCCTGCCGCTGGACCCGGCGGCCGATGCGGACGGGGGCGGCGGCACCGGGCGGGACCCGGAGGTCGGATCGGGGGCGTAATCGATCACGCCCCGGCATCGTGCCCCGGCTCCCGCCCGCCACCGTCTCCGCCCGCCTCGGTCCACCGCGCGCGCCAGGCCGGCGGCTCCCACGGCTCGGCGACGTAGATCGTTTCTCGCGCCACCGCGCCGTCGCGGAACTCCATGATCGTCACCGTCCGGAGCGGGCTCCCGCCGTCGTAGGCGATCTCCCCCTCGGTGACCCAGAACTCGCCGCCGCCGCGCATCCGCCGGATGGCAAAGGTGACGGTGGCCGGGTAGGCGTCGCGAAACCCACGGATGTTGGCGACGCCGACGAACCGCTCGCCGGATTGCGGGAACTCCAGGACCGCGTCCTGGCGGTAGATCTCGTGGACCACGTCCTGGTCCATAACGTCCGACCAGTGCCGCTCCAGCAGCGCCCGAACCTCGCGATCCTCCATGGCCCGCCTCCTTGCGCCGTGTGCCGCGCGCCGCGCCCAGACCGGCGAGGGCGATTGCGCCGTCCACCCCGCCGTGCCCGGGATGGTAGCGGGACCACCAATCAGGCGCCAACCGCCCGCGCGCGGTCGATCTCCCAGGCGGCCGTGATCAGGCCGACGTGGCTGAACGCCTGCGGAAAATTGCCGAGCAGTTCGCCCGTGATCGGGTCGATCTCTTCGCCCAACAAGCCGAGGTCGTTGGCGTGCCCGGCCAGGCGGTCGAACAGCGCCTCCGCGCGATCCGGCTCGCCGGCCAGGGCCAGGCAGGAGACCAGCCAGAACGAACAGATCACGAACGTGCCCTCGCCTCCGGCCAGCCCGTCGTCGTTCTGGTCGCCGTGGACCCGATACCGGACCACCAGGCCGTCCTCGGTCAGGTCGCGGGCGATCGCCTCGATCGTCGAGCGCATCCGGGGGTCGGACGCCGGGAGGAACCCGACCAGCGGCATCAGGAGCGCCGCCGCGTCGAGCGCGTCGGACCCGAAGCTTTGGGCGTAGGCCTGGCGCCGCTCGCTCCAGCCGCGGGAAAGGATCGCCGCCCGGATCCGGTCCCGCTCCGCGGTCCAGGCCCCGAGCCGGGCGTGATCCCCCAGCTTCGGCGCCAGCTTGACCGCCCGGTCCAGCGCCACCCAGCAGAGGACCTTGGACGAGAGGTGGTGGCGCGGTTCGCCGCGCATCTCCCACATCCCGGCGTCGGGATCGGTCCAGCGCGCCGCGGCGGCGTCGGCGAGGTCGGCGATCAGGCGCTGGCCGTCGGGGTCGAACGCGCCGAGCCGCGCGTCGTAGCGGTGGAGCGCGCTCAGCAACTCGCCGTAGACGTCGAGCTGGCGTTGGTTCCAGGCGCCGTTGCCGACCCGGACCGGGGCCGAATCCCGCCAGCCGCGAAGGTGCGTCAGCTCGCGCTCGGCCAAATCGTGTTCGCCGGCGATGCCGTACATGATCTGGACCGGTTCGCCGCCGCGCCGGTAGCCCCCGGCGGCTCCCGTGATGAAGCGGACGAACTGGTCCGCCTCGTCGGAGCAGGCGCCGATGTAGAGCGCCTCCAGGGTCAGGCTCGCGTCGCGGATCCAGGCGAACCGGTAGTCCCAGTTGCGCCCGCCGCCGATCGCCTCCGGCAACGAGGTCGTCGGCGCGGCGACGATTGCCCCGGTCGGGCGGTAGGCGAGACCCTTCAGCACCCGCGCGCTAAGCCTCACCTGCTCGCGGTGGGGAGCCTGGTAGATGTCGTGGGCCTCCTCCCACGACCGCCAGGCCACGACCGTGTCGGCGATCCGCGCCGCCACGCCTGACGGCGCCGTTGCCTCGGGGGGCTCCTGCTCGGCCGGCGCCCAGCGCAGGGCGAACCCGACCGCGTCCCCGGCGCGCACCAGAAAGGTCGCCCGCACGCTGGCATCCTCGACCGCCACCGGCGACCCGGCCCTGACCGCGATCCTGCTCGGCCCACCAAACGAGCAGGCCCCGTCCGGCGTCTCCCGCAGCAGCGGCCGGACGAGCCCGTACTCCGGCCGCGGCGCGCAATCCGTCGCCATCTCGACGACACCAGAAACGCCCTCGACCAGCCGCAACAGCTCGTGCGGTCCGTCCAACCCCAGATCGTGGACACGAGCCCCATTCGCAACGGTCAGCGCGTCCAGCAGCCGCACCGATCCGGTCCCGGTGGTGAACGTCGTCTCCACCACCAGCGTCCCCGGCACGTACCGCCGCGCGACGTGGTACGGCGCCGTCGGCGCCATCGCCCAATGCCCCGCCTCAGGATCGAGCAGCCCCGCAAAGAGCGCCGGGCTGTCGAACCGGGGCAGGCACAGCCAGTCCACCGACCCGTCCCGGCCGACCAACGCTGCCCCGTTGCAATCGGCCAAGAATCCATAATCCGCGATCGGCACGCCGCCGCGCCCGTGCCCGTGCCCGTGCCCGTTGGTGGTGGCCAAGGTTGAATCCTTTCGTCCCTGATTCGGTCGGCTCGGGGGAGCGGATCGTTACGCGATGGGACGTATTGCCCGCGGGCTGGGGTGTTCCTCGTGGTCCGGCGGGGTGGGGACCGGCTAAACCGGCGGGTCACGCGTTCCGCCTTTCCGCCGCAATCTCCAGAGGCGCGGTGATCTCGTCCCCCGCCCCCGCCCCGCCGGCCCTCGACCGCGTGGCGGGGTTCCCCGACGACCCCATCGCGGTCATGGACCCTGGCCCGCGGAACGCCACCCGCCGGCGTTACCCCTTCGTCGCCGCCAGCGCGATGGCGGTCACGGCCGACGCCCGCGTCGCCGACCGGTGACCGATGCCGTCACGCGCCATACCCGCCCCGCCGGAAGGCGGGGCCGCATTAACGACCGACCGGCGACCCAAGGGCCGCCGGTCGGTGAGGTGGGGGAAAGGGGTGAACGGGATCGGGGCGACTATGCCGGGCAGGCCGCCGATCGGGTGACCAGCAGAAACCCGTCGCGGGCGCGGGCTCCCAGCATCGCGTCGTCGTCGAGTATGACCATCAGGCGGACCGGGATACCGTCGCCCACCCGCGGATCGGCATCGCGGTCGCGACCGGGACGCGCCGACCGAAGCGCGATCCACGCCACCGGCCGATCCGGCGCGTGGGCCAGCCGGTAGGGCAGCGCCGCTTTGTCTCGGGCGAATCCGAGGTCGCGGCCGTCGCGGTCGGCCCGCCCCTGGCGGCGGCAACCGGGATCGTCGCCATGGTTGAAGGGTAGCCGACGGCGGAGGCGGCGATGTTTGCCGGCGGTTAAGTTCGGGCGACGGTGGCGAAGGCGTCCGGGGCGGCCACCGTCTGGATCGTCGGCGCGGGCGCCGGTGGCAAGGTGAAGCCGAAGACCGCCCCGCCGCCGGGCCGGTTCTCGGCCCAGATGATGCCGCCGTGGGCCTGAACGATGTGCTTGGCGATCGCCAGGCCGAGGCCGGTGCCGTCGGAGCGACGCGCCTTGTCGGCCTTGTAGAAGCGCTCGAACAAGCGCGGTAACGCGTCCGGCTCCACCCCGACCCCCGTGTCGCGGACCGCGAAGCGGACCTTGGCGTCGTCGCCGGTGTCGACCGCGACCGTGATCGTGCCCCCGACCGGGGTGAACTTGATCGCGTTGTGGATCAGGTTGAGCAGCACTTGCTCCACCCGCGGCCCGTCGGCCAACACCCGCGGCAAATCCTCCGGCGCGTCGAGGACCAGATCGAGCCGCGCGCGCTCGATCTGGGGCCGCAGCCGTTCCGCCCCCCGCCGGGCCAACTCGGCCGGGTCCAGCGGTTTGAGGCGCAGCGTCAGCCGCCCGGATTCCAGGCGGGCCAGGTCCAGCAGCTCGTCGACCAGCCCGGCCAGGCGGTCGACCTCATGGACGATTCGGCCGAAGAAATCGGGCCGCGCCACCGGGTCGTCCACGGCGCCCGCTTCCAGGGTCTCGACCAGCGCCTTGATCGAGGCGAGCGGGGTCCGCAACTCGTGCGAGACGTTGGCGACGAACTCCCGCCGCACCGCTTCCAGGCGCCGCAGCTCGGTCACGTCGCGCAGCACGACCAGCCCCAGCTGCTCCTGCTGGCCGCCGACGATGCCTTGGGCGACCGCGTCCAGGGTTCGTCGCGCCAGTCCGTGCTCCACGGTCAGCAAGCGGGCGCCGGGAGCGGCCAAGGCGGCGCGCAGCAGCCCGGCCAGCTCGTGATCGCGCGAGACGGCGACGAACGGCCGCCCGATCGCCTCGGCGGGGGAGCAGCCCAGCTGGCGCGTCGCCGCGTCGTTGATCCGGACCACGATCCCCTCGGCGTCGGTGATCACGACGCCGTCCGCCAGCGCCGCCAGCACCGCTTCGAGGCGGGCGCGGGCCTGGTCGATCTCGGCGACGAGGGTCCGCAGCTCGGTGGTCATCCGGTTGAAGACGCGGCCGAGTTCGTCCAACTCCTGGGTCTCGGCCGGGCCGACCTGGACATCGAGGTGCCCGGCGGCGACGGCGCTGGCGTGGTGGCGGAGCGCGGTCAAGGGCCGGGTGATCCGCCCGGCGACGAAGATCGCCGCCGCCGCCGCCAGCGCCGCCGCGATCAGCGCCGCCACCACCACGTCGCGCTGGACCCGGCCGACCGCGGCGTCGACCTCGGCCAGGGGCAAGGAGACGCGCGCCACGGCCGGGGGGTCGGTCGCGATCGGCACGGCGACGTAGAGCGCCGCTTCGCCGACCGTCTGGCTGAACCGCGACGAGCGGCCGGTGCCGGTGCCGGGGCGCAGCGCCGCCACCACCTCCGGCCGGGCGGCGTGGTTCTCCATCGCCGCCGGGTCGGCCGCCGAGTCGCCGAGCACCACCCCGGCGGCGTCGACGATCGTCAGCCGGGCCTCGATCTGGGTCCCGAGGCGCTTGACCACCGGGTCGATCTCGGCGATCCCGGCCCCGGCTTCGACCTGGGGGGCGACGATCTCGCCGACCAGGCGGGCCTGGGCCGCCAGTTGGTCCGCCAGGCTGTCGGTGTACTGCTCCCGCGCCAACACCGCGAGGTAGCCGCCGAGGGCGACCATCACCGCCAGGATCAGCCCGACGTAGGTCAGCGCCAGGCGCCAGCGGATGGTGCGCGGGACCAGCCGCCGCGGCCCGCCGCCCCGGCGGTCACTCCGGTTCGGGGACAAACCGGTACCCATAGCCGCGCACCGTCTCGATCCGCCGCGGCGCGCTGGCGTCGCCTTCCACCTTTTGCCGCAGCCAGCGGACGTGGACGTCGACGGTGCGGGTGTCGACCGGGTAGTCGTAGCCCCAGACCTCGCGCAACAGCGCCTCGCGGGAGAGGACCCGGCCGGGGTTGCGGATCAGGTAGTGGAGCAGGTCGAACTCCTTCGGTTTAAGGGTCAGCGGCGCCCCGGCCAACGACGCCCGGCGATCGTCCGGATCGAGCGCCAGATCGCCCGCGATCAGGATCGGCGGGATCGGGCCGGCGGCGCCGGCGGCGGGCGCGGCGCCGGGCGCGGCGGGGCC
>CADCWE010000015.1 GCA_902806325.1 uncultured Thermomicrobiales bacterium
GTCCCCCCCGCCTGGGAGCGCGCTTCCCGCTGCGCCTGCCCGTCCTCCTTCCCGGCCGAGACGTCGCCGACCATCGACGCACCCAGCGCGCTCGCCAGGGTCAGGGCTAGGGCGATCCGCTTCGCCGTCTCCATCGCGGTCCTCCTCCTCTGCGTCACCCCGCGGCCCTCCGCGGGCGGGACGTCATCGCCGAGAAAGGTAGCGCGCGACACGCCCGCCTCCCTCCCCCGAAAGAGTGATTTTCCCGGGCGTCGATCGGCACCAACCGCGACTGGACGAACGGGGATAGTGGGCCTCGACGCTGAGGGGCGGGGCTCCGGGGAGGCGGCACTGGTGCCGGACGGGCACCTGGCGGACCACCCGAAAACCGCCGCCCATCCCGGCCTGCCGCATCCGCCGCCGGTTCCGCTTGCTCTGCTTGGCCACGAGGGGATCTCCTGGGCTTGATGTGGATAAGCACCACCAAGATACCTGGGTTGATCCCCTCACCTCATCGCTCCTCGATTCTCATCTGTTTCCGAACGTTCACAGCGCCCGCGACGAGCGTCGGGGCGCGGTCTAGCCGACCGCCACCGGCTGGGCCGTCCGGCGGCGGACGCTGAGGAACAGGAACAGCGCCACCGCCGGCATCACCAGTCCGAGCAGTCGGTAGACCGCCGCGTAGTCGTCGAGCAGGGCCAGGCCGACCCCGGTCGCGGCGACGCCGAGCGCGCCGCCCAGCTCCAGGCAGGCCGATTGGAGCGACATCACCGACCCCCGGTCCGACGGCAAGGAATCGAGCAGCGCGACGTTGACGCACATGAAGAGCAGCGCGCCGGTGGCGCTGCCGACCGCGACGAATGGGAACAGCGTCCAGCGCTGGTCGTAGGCGACGCCGACGAGAAGGAGGTTGACCGCCGAGACGGCAACCGTCAGGGAGCCGACGAACAACGGCGAGCGCCGCCGGAGCAGGACCGGGGCGAGGTTGTTGGCGATCAGTTCGGCGCCGCCGCCGGCGAGGAAGAGGACGGAGAGCGCGACGGCCCCGACGGCGAACACGGTCTCGGCGTAGGCGCCGAAGTAGATCAGCCAGCCGAACCAGACGACCATGAACCCGACCTCGGCGGCCAGTAACCAGACGGTTTCGGCGTTGCCAAGGACCCGCCGGTAGCCGTCGACCCAGGCGCGCCAAAGCGACCCGCCCGGCGCCGCGGCAACGGTCGGCAAGCGCCCGCCGCCGAGGAAGACGAGGGCCGCCAACGGGGCCGGCAGCGCGATCGCCCACCGCCAATCGGTCCAGCCGGCGACGAGCGTGACCATCGGCAGGCCGAAGACGGCCCCGAGGGTGAAGGCGCTGTTGATCAGTCCGAGCGCCCGGTTGCGTTGCGCCGGGTCGGCGTAGAGGTCGCCGCAGGCCGCCAGGCAGTTGGCGCCGATCACCGCGCCGCCGATGCCGGCCAACGCCCGGCCGACGAACATCCAGCCGAACCCCGGGGCCAGCGCGGAGAGCAGCGTCCCGGCCAGGAGCAGCAAGCACTCCAACCGGACCCAGAACGAGCGGGAGTAGCGGTCCATCCACGGCGCGACGACCACGGCCGTGACGCCCGAACCGGCGGCGGTCAGCGTCGCGAGTTGGCCCGCCGCGGCCTCCGAGACGCCGAAGTCGGCGGCAATGGCGACCAGCAGCGGGCTGAGCAGGGTGACGTTGAGCGCCGTCGTGAAGGCGCCGACGGCCAGGATGCCCAGCAGCAGTCGGTGTCGTGGTGCGCCCCGGTGCCCGCCCGCGGGCGTCGCCGATGCCCCGTCCACCGCCACGGGTGCCTCCGTTTCGCACCGATCCCGATGCCCCATCATCGGGGCTATGGGGTCGCCCGTCAACGACTCCGGGGGAGGGACACCCGGTCGCGAACCCCGCCAGCGGCGGTGGGCAACCGGCGTGGGGCGACCGGGCGGTGATGGGGATGGCTACGCCGCCAGCGGACTGGCGGTCGGCGTGGCGGTGGCCTGGACGCCGATCTGCCCGTCGACCAGCCACCGGTCCCCTGTCCGCGCGAAGATCAAAAAGAAGACGACCGTTTGCCGCGGATCCCGGTCCTCGACGACGGCACCGATGCGCCCGTCGGCGAGCACCCGCGCCCCCCGCACGGCGAGGAGTTCGGTCCGCGCCTCCGCCGGCAGCGGCGCCGGCGGGGAGGCGAGACCCGCGGCCAGTTGCGCGCCGGCGGTCGGGTCGCCGCCGAACGCCTCCCGAATGAAATCGTCCGTGTAGAAGGCGAAGACGCGGCTGAGGTCGCCCGCGTTGTTGCAGGCGATCAACTCGCGCGCGGTCGTGACGATCCCGGCAACGGTCGCGGCGTCGGCTGGGGAGCCCGCCGGGAGCTGGTCCTCGGACGGCACGGCGGAGGGAAGGCCGGTGACCGGCGAAGCGGCCGCCACCGGCGTGCCGGTCAGCAGCGCCAGAACCTCGTCCGGTGGGCGGGGCGCGGCGCGGCATTCCGCGGGATCGGGCGTGAACGGGAAGGCGACCGGGGTGGCGTCCTGGACGGTCGTCCGCGCCGTCCCGAGTGCCGGTGTGACCGCCATGACGAGAAGCACCGCCAAGCACCGTGGGCGCATGGAAACATCCCCCTTTCATCGGCCTCGTTCGCTGCGGGCCACGACGGCGACGGGATGCCGGCGACCGGCAGGGTTCCCGGTGGTCACGCGTTCGGCGTGAGCGGCCGTCACTCCTCGTGGGAGGGCAATGCGGGCGGTCGAAACGCCATGGCACCGCGTTTGGCCGCCGGTGCGGATGTCCGCCGGGCGGGGACGCGGTGGGCCGCCTCCGGGCCATGCCGGGATCGGCGATCGCCGGCGGATGGCCCGGAGGCGGCCGCGGACAAGGTTCCCGAGGCCGCCGACGCGGCCGGCGTCGGCGAGCGGGTGATCCCGGGTGTTGAGGAGCACCACCATCACGGCAACGACCAACTAGGATCCGGAGTCGAACAAGGGCTCGCATGGGCATCGCGGTCATCTCCACGCGGGGAGCCTTCGCCCTTCGGTGTGCGCGGGCCGCACCGGGCATGCCCCCATGGTGCCCGACCGCGATACCCGGCGCACCGTGCGAACTACCTGATCGGGTTACCTGTTGCGTTGGGGACGGAGGCGGGGGAGAACGCCGGTCTCGCGGGACCGATTGCCTACGACGGGGGGACCGGCTCGGGGACGAGACCCGCGCCGAGCGCGGCGGCGGCGGCGGCGGTGCGGGTGTTGACGCCGAGCTTGGCGAAGATGCCCGCCACGTGCCCCTGGGCGGTGCGGCGGCTGATGAACAGCGCCGCGGCGATCTCCTTGTCGGTGCGGCCGGCGGCGAGCAGGCGCAGCACCTCGAGTTCCCGCGGGGTCAGCCCCAGGTCGTTGGCCGACGCCGCCACCGACGATGGCGCGGCCGTCGGCTGCCGGTCGGACGTCGCTTCGGCCGCCTCGGCGACGACCTGCTCCAGGGGGAGCGCCCGGCCCGCGGCCCAGGCGGCGGCGAAGGAGCCTTCCCCGAGTTGGGCGCGGACGGTGGCCACGGTCGTCGCGTAGTCGGTCCCGACCATCTGCGCTCCACTCGGCACCACCGGGACGCCGACCGCCTCCCGCAAGGTCTCCGCCGCGCCGAAGAGGCGCGCCGCCCGCTCGGGTTGTCCACGCGCCGCGGCGAGGGACGCCAGCTCGATCAGGACGTAGGCGACGGCCCACCGGTCCCGCAGCCCCCAGCACAGCGCCAGGCTCTCCCGGTAGAGGTCCGTCGCCCGGGCGTCCTCGCCGCGGCGGCGGGCGATCCGGCCGAGGTTGTTGAGGGCGACGGCGGTGCCCAGGGCGAAGCCGATGGCCCGGCTCGCGTCCATCCCCTGCTCGAGGTGAGCCACCGCCCGGTCCTCGTCGCCTTGACGCCGGGCCACCGCCCCAAGGCAAAGAAGGGTCATCGCCTCGTGGACCCGGTCCCCAATCTCCCGGAACAGCGGCAGGGCCTGGGAAAAGAGGCCGACGGCCCGCTCCCGCTCGTTCCGCTCGCTCGCCGCGTCGGCGAGCGCGAACAAGGAGAGGGCGGCGCCCCGCGCGTCCCCCCGCTCCCGCGAGCGCGCCAGGTTGTCCTGGAGCCGGTTTGCCAGTCCGAAATCCCCCTGATTCGAGGCGATCCACCCGAGGAGACCGAGCGCCCGGGCGCGCTCGGAGACGGTGGCGATGTCCGTCTCCACCGCGGTGGCCGCCAGCGCGCGTTCCAGCCAGGACCGGCCCTCGGCCAGGCCGCCGCGCGCTTCCCAGAAGAACCAGGGGGCCGAGGCAAGGCGCAGGCCCGCCTCGCCGTCGCCCCGTTCCAGCAGCCAGGTCAGCGCTGCCCGCAGGTTGTCGAGTTCGGCTTCCAGCCGGTCCAGCCAGCGGTCGCCCCCGTCGCCGGTGAGTCCCGTCTCGGCCCGCTCGGCGAACGCCAGGCACCACGCCGCGTGCCGCCCCCGGACGTCGTCCGCCTCGCCGCTCTCCGCCAGCCGTTCGAGCGCGAACTCGCGGACCGTCTCCAGCATCGCGAAGCGTGGCTCGCCGGCGGGACCATCCTCCCCCCGCAGGAGGCTGTTCTCGACCAGCGAGGTGATCCCCTCCAGCACCTCGGTGCCGTCGGTGCCGGGACCGCCCGCGACCGCCTCGGCCGCCTCCAGGGCACAGCCGCCGGCGAACACGGCCAACCGCCGGAAGAGGACCTGCTCCCCCGGGCACAGCAGGTCGTGGCTCCAGGCGATGGCCGCGCGTAAGGTCTGCTGGCGGGCGGGCAGGTCGCGCGGACCGCCCGCCAGGAGCGGCAGGCGCCGCGACAGGCGCGCCAGGAGCGCCGCCGGGCGGAGGACGTTGGTGCGCGCCGCCGCGAGCTCGATCGCCAGCGGCAGCCCGTCGAGGCGGCGACAGAGGTCCACCACCGCGCGAGCGTTCTCGGGGGTGAGGGCGAAGTTCGGGTCGGTGCCCTCGGCGCGGGCCACGAAGAGCGAGACGGCGTCGGCCGCGAGGAGATCCGCGACCGGCGCCGTCTCGCTCCCGCCGGGCAGCGTCAGCGGCGGAACGGGGAAGACCCGCTCGCCGGACAGGCGCAAACGAGCGCGGCTGGTGACGAGGACCGCGAGGCGCGGGCAGGCGGCGAGCAGGTCGCCGACCAGGGGCGCCGAGGCGAGGACGTGCTCGAAGTTGTCGAGGACCAGCAGCGAGCGCTTGGTCGCCAGGTGGGCGCGCAGCGCCGCGGTGATCGGTCGGTCGCGGGTGTCCAACAGGCCCAGCGCGTGCGCGACCGCGGCGGCGACCAACTCGGGGTCGCGGATGGACGAGAGGTCGACGAACGCGGCGCCGTCGGCGAATTCCGCCGCCAAGTCCGCGGCGACGCGGAGGGCGAGGCGGGTCTTGCCGACGCCACCAGGGCCGCTCAGGGTGACGAGGCGCGCGTCCTCCCCCCGGAGCAGCGCCGCGACCGCGGCCACCTCCAGCGCCCGCCCGACGAACGACGAGAGCGACGCCGGCAGGGACGCGACATCGCGACCCCGGTCCGGGAATGGCACGAGGGGAACCGGCTTGGGATAGCTTCGGTCGGCGGGCGTCGGATCGGCCACGGCGGGTCCTGCCAACCATCGCGGCACGCGCGCCGCTATCTTGCGGACGGCGCCGCCTCCCGTCAACCGACGGTGGCGATGGACCAACGCGCGCATCCGTGCGGAGGGGGATTCCCGCTCTCAACGCGGCCAGACGCCGGGTTTCTCAACGGTCCGACGGGCGCCGCCCCGCGGGGCGGCGCCCATGCCGAGCGACGGTCGTGCTCGGTAGGGCGCTCAACGGCCGGCGGGCACGTCCGGGACGACCCGCACGACGACGAGCACCACCGGTTCGGTTCCCGTGTTGCGGGCCGCGTAGCGGGCGCCGGTCCGCAGGAACGCCCCCTCCCCGGCCGCCAGGGCACCGTCGCGTACCGTTCCGCCGTCCCCGGACGCCGGGGTGGTCGGCGGGATGAGCCGATCCGCGCCGGTCGCGCGCGTCAGTTTGCCGTCTCCGGCCGATACGGCGATGCCGAGCGTCCCCGCCTCGACCGCCAGCAGTTCCGCCCCGTCCACGGCGTGGGACGCGATCCCCGCCCCCGGCGCCAGGGTGAGCCGGGTCGCCACGACCGTGGCCGGTCCGGCCGGGAGGTCGGCGGTAAACCCGTGCGCCAGCCGCTGGACGGCGACGCCGGGGTTCAGCGCGGCCAGACCCAACGCCGGGGCGTCTACCCCCTCGTTCTCGGGCGAGCGCTCGGCGGTCGGACGCAGGGCGACTTCGAGGACCACGGCCGGCACCCGCCCGCCGTTCTCCATCGCGAACGGGGTGCCGGTCGGCACGACGAGCAGGTCGCCCGGGCGAAGCGATACCTGGCCCTCGTCGGTGGTCCCGTCCGGGGTGCTACCGGGTTGCACCCGGGCCGCGAGGCGCGCGGTTAGCGCGCCAGCTTCCAGCAGGAGCAGCTCGGGCCCCGGCCCGACGAGACCGGAAAGGCGGGCGCCGGGCGGGAGGGTAACGCGGGCCACCTCGACGACGGCCGGGGGCGCCGGCAGCCGGGCGAGCGGGGCGTCGAAGAGCGGTCGCGCGGACGCCGCGTCGCGATCCTGTTCTTGGCGGTCGAAGGCGACGATCCTGCCCTCGTCCAAGCGGAACCGGTCGACGGCGCGCCAGGTTGCCGTCGAGCCGTGGATCGGCAGGCCCGGTTCCAGGTCGCGGCGGTCGCCGTCGACCGCCACCAGGGCCAGCGCGTGCCCGCCGTCGGCAACCAGGGCTTCGACCCTCAGTTCGAGGCCGGCGAAGGCGGTTTGGAGCCGATCGAACCCGCCCCGGACATCGGCGCCCGGCTCGGCGCCTGGCTGAGTCTGGGCGCGGAGCACCTCGGGCGCGACCAGGTCGTCGAAGACCGGCGGTCGTCCCGTGCGCAGGGCGTCGTTGACGGCGGCGTAGAAGCGACGGACCGTCGCCGTGTCGGCCGCGGACCGGTCGAGCCGGGCCGTCTGGACCGGCAGGGTGACGGCCGCCGCGGTCAGCGCGAGGCCGGAGGCCAAGAACACGGCGAAGGCCAGGAGCAAGCCGACCGTGCGGCGCATGGTTCACCCCCTCGGTTGCGGTTGCGGTTGCGATGACGACCGGCGACGGCCGGTCTGCCCCGCACAGCCATCCTGCCCGTGGCGGGCAGTGCGCGCATGAGTCCTTCGACTCATCCGACGGTCGCTGTTCGCGAGGGGGGCGTAGGTATTGTGCGCGGGCGCGGCGGGAAACCGGAGGATCGAACGCTCAGGCGAGGCCGTGGCGGACGGCGTAGGCCGCGGCGGCGGAGCGCGAGCGAACCTCGAGCTTGGCCAGGATGCTGGCGACGTGGTTGGTGACGGTGCGCCGGCTGACGAACAGCGCGTCCGCGATCTCGCGGTCGGCGTGGCCCGCCGCGATCAGCCGGATGACGTCCAGTTCCCGTGGGGTCAGGCCGGCCCGGTCGGGGGACGCCGCGGCGGCTGACTGGGCGGCCGGGGATAGCCGTTCGGCAAGGGCGAGCGCTTCGGCGACGGCATCGGCCAGCGGCAGGCCCGCGCCGGTTGCGATCGTTGCCATGGCCCGGGGTTCTCCCAGGCGTTCCCTGACCAGGGCCAGTCCGCGCTCCAATGCCACCCCGAGGTCGGGATGAAGGGCCACGCCCATGCCCGCGCGCACCCGTTCGGCGGCCCCGATCAGGCGTGCCGCCGGTTCTGTCTCCCCGAGATCCGCCGCCGCGTACGCCAGGCGGAGGAAACACGGGAAGGTGTCGCGCTCGTCCCGGAGCGCCCAGAACACGCCCAGCGCCTCCCCGGCCAGCATCGCCGCGCGCGACTGCTCGCCACGGTCCTGGGCCACCGCCGTTTGGAGCAGAAAGACCAGCCCGACGCCCCATGCGTCGTCGTGCTGCCGGAACCGGGCGAGTGCCTCATCGAGCAGGGCGGTGGCCCGGGCGTCGTCGCCGAGCCGGTGGCAGGCGATCGCGAACCCGGTCAGCACCGACGGGATCGGCGTCACCCCCGCTTCCCGGCAGACCGCGAGCGCCTGCTCGAAATGCGCCGCCGCGCCGGGCACGTCGTTTTGGGCGAGGGCGACGGTGCCCAACATCAACAGCGCGTCGACTTCTCCCGTCGCGTCGTCGAGTTCCCGCCGCAGCGCCAGGCAGTCGAGCAACACGGCGTGGGCGCGCGGGGAGTCCAGCCGCCGGTTGGCGATGACCCCGGCGGCGAACAGGAGATCGGCCCGCAAGGCCGGAGGCGTCTGAGCCGTCGTCGCCGGCGCCAACGCGCGGGCCAGCCAGTCGTGGGCCTCGCCAAGCGGGCCGCGGATGTGCCAGTACGGTTGCATCGCCACGGCCAGGCGCATGCCCGTCTCCGCCTCGCCGCGGTCCAGCGACCAGGCGAGGGCGGCCCGGACGTTGTCCAGGTCCGCCTGCACCCGCTCGATCAGGGCTCGCTGCTCGGGTCTCGCCCCCGCCGCGGTCCGCAACGGCTCGGCCAAGCGCAGGAAGAACGTCGCGTGGGCGTTGCGCGTTGCCGGTTCCTTGCCGCTCGCCGCCAACGCCTCGAGCGCGAACTCGCGGACGGTTTCGAGCATCGTGAACCGTGGCTGTCGATCGGATGACGCGGCCACCGCCCGCACCAGGCTCTTGTCCACCAGCCCGGCTAACGCATCGAGGACGGGGGGAACGGGGTCCGGGGTCTGGGGTCTGGGGTCTGGGGAGAGAACGTCCGCCGTCCCCGGACCCCGGACCCCAACCCCCGCGATCGCCTCGGCCGCCTCGAGCGTGAACCCACCGACGAAGACGGCCAGGCGGCGGAACAGCGCCTGCTCGGCCGGGTTCAGGAGGTCGTGGCTCCAGGCGATGGCGGCTTGCATCGTCTGAAGACGAGCCGGTTGGTCGCGGGCGCCGCCGGTCAGCAGCGGCAGGCGCCGCTCCAGGCGCGCCAGCAGCGCCGCCGGGGGCAGCACCGTCACCCGCGCCGCCGCCAGTTCGATCGCCAACGGCAGCCCGTCCAGGCGGCGGACGATCGCGGCGACGGCCGGGGCGTTGGCCGTGGTCAGCGCGAAATCGGCCTGGACGGCCCGGGCGCGGTCGACGAAGAGGCGCACGGCCTTGGCCGCGGCGATCGGCTCGGCGACATCGCCGGGAGCGGGCACGTCCAAGGGCCGGACGTCGATATCGTGCTCGCCGGAGAGGCGCAGCACCGCCCGGCTGGTGGCGAGGACCACGAGGTCCGGGCAGGCGACCAGCAACTGGGCGACGAGCGGGGCCGCGGCGACGACGTGTTCGAGGTTGTCGACGATCAGCAGCGCCCGCCGCGCGCGAAGGTGGTCGACCAGCAGGTCCAGGATGGGTTGCCCCCCCAGTTCCTGGACGCCGAGGGCGCGGGCGATGGCCGACCCGACGAGGGCGGGGTCGCGGACCGGGGCGAGGGGGACGAAGGCGACCCCGTCGACGAAGGCGCCTTCGACGTCCCGCGCGACCGCCTGGGCCAGCCGCGTCTTGCCGACGCCGCCGGGTCCGGTCAGGGTCACCAGGCGCACGTCCGCACCCCGCAGCAGCGCAGCGACGGAGGCGATCTCCTCCTCCCGCCCGACGAAGCTCGTCAGCGGCGCCGGAAGCGTGGCCGGCGGTTTGCCTCGCCTCCGGGCGGGATCGGGGAGCGGCGCCGCGCGATCCGGGGGGAACGGGTCCGTCATCGGCGTCTCCGCGTCGGGACGCGATCGAACGCCCATCATCGGGGAGGCACGGCGGACCCGTCAACCGCGTCCCGACCGGCGGGCGCGCGGGATCCGCGACCGCACGGCGAATCGGACGACGGATCTCCAGTCCTCGACTACCGCCCGTTCTCGGACGCGCCTTTGACCCATTCGCCGTCGGCGTTCTTGTGGTAGTCCCGTTTGACCGCGCCCCAGGCAACGCGGTGGGCGCGTTCCTCGTCGTGGTCGTATTGGTCCCAGGCGGCGTTGAACGCTTCCTTGTAGATGTCCTGGGCGTGGGCGGGGAGGTTGTCCTTAACCGCATCGGGAAGCGCCGATCGGGCGTCGTAGGGCATCGAAGCCTCCTTCGGTCGTTCTCGGTTCGGGGTGCTGCCGGCGGATCGCGCCGGGCGGATGGTCCATCGGGACCACGTCGCAAGGTCGCAAGCAACGTTCCCACCGCGATTGGCAGCCGTGAACCGCCGCTGGAGTCCATCGAAGACGCGTCGGTCCCGTCGGTCGCGCCCCGGCCCGAAGCGTCCTCCCCGAACGGAACGATTCCGGGGTCGCCGGCCGACCGCCACATCGGCGGCGGCGTGGCGATCGCGGAGTTCCGCGACCCCCGATCCCTTCGCGGTCCACGGGCGGGCGGGCGCGACCGCGACTGCCTGGTCCCGTCGCCGCGCCGGACGGACGATCCGATTCGCGAGCGATCCGATCAAGTCCTTCCGAAGCCCCGCTGGGACCGCGAGCAGGTTTTCGCCCCGTTCGCACCCCGCTTAGCCCGCCGCCGGCCGATCCACCGGCAGCCCCAGCCCCAGGTCGCCGACGCCAAGGGTCGCCACGGTGCGGTCGATCCGCTTGATCAGACCGGCCAGGACCGCGCCGGGGCCGAGTTCGACGAACCCCGTCGCGCCCAACCCGACCATCGTCTGGACCGACTCGGTCCAGCGCACCGCGCGCTCGATCTGGTGGGCCAGCTCGTTCCGGATCGCCGCCGCGTCGCGGAGCGGTTGGCCGTCGGCGTTGGCAACCACGGGAACCCGGGGGTCTCGCAGGGGCGCGTCCGCCACCAGATCGGCGAACCGGGCCGATGCCTCCGCCATCAGCGGCGAGTGGGAGGCGATGCTGACCCCGAGCCGGGCCACCCGCTTCGCTCCCCGCTCCTTGGCCAGCGCCATCGCCCGCTCAAGCGCCGCCACGTCGCCGGAGATCACCGTTTGGCCCGGGCAGTTCGCGTTCGCGACCTCCACCACGCCGCCCTCGGCCGCGTCGGCGCCGGCCGCGCCCAGGACGGCGTCGTCCAGCCCGATCACCGCCGCCATCCCGCCCGGTCGGATCTCCCCGGCCGCCGCCATCAACCGGCCGCGTTCCCGCACCAACCGCAGCGCGTCCGGGAACGCCAGCGCCCCGGCCGCGACCAGCGCCGAGAACTCGCCCAGGGAGTGCCCGGCGACCATCGCCACCAGGGGATCGAACTTGTCCTCGTCCGCCTCGACCCGTTCCCGGACCGCCGCCAGCGCGGCCACGCTCGCGGTCAGAATCGCCGGTTGGGCGTTGCGGGTATCCTCCAACTCCGTGGCCGGGCCTTCCCAGCAGAGGCGGGACAGGGCCATCCCCAGCGTTTCGTCGGCCTCCGCAAACACCACCGCCGCCGCCGGGGACGCCTCGGCCAGCGCCCGCCCCATGCCCACGAACTGGCTCCCCTGGCCCGGAAAGACCAGCGCCGCCCGGTCCCCGATCGTGTCCCGCAACGCCATGCCGCGTCTGCTCCCCATTTCGTGTCCTGGTCGTCGGGGAGGATCGTAGCACGGGCGGCCGGGGAAGCCGTTCGGGCGTCGGCACCGGTACCCCGTGGCCGACCTATCCCGGGACAACCCGTTTCGCGCCTTCGCTCCGGCGCGCCAGCCCAACCACCCCCGCGACGTCCTCTCCGATCCGGGCGATGATGCGCAATCAACAGCGGCGAAGGAGGATCGGCGTGGACGACGGCGACGGCGCGACCCGGTTCGGCCTCCAAACGGTGCAGACCCTCGGCTGGGAAACGCTGGCCGAGCGGTGGCGACGCTACGAGGAACTTGGCTTCGACAGTCTCTGGGTGCCGGACCACTTCGTCGCCCCGTCGCGGCCGGAGGCGCCGTTTTTGGAGGCCTGGACGCTGCTCTCCGCGCTGGCGACGTGGACCGCGCGGGCCAGGATCGGGGTCCTCGTCTCCTCCAACACGTTCCGGCACCCGGCGCTGCTGGCGAAGCAGGCGGTGACCGTCGACCACGTCTCCGGCGGCCGGTTGGAGGTCGGGCTGGGGGCCGGGTGGTACGCGCCGGAGCACGCGATGTTCGGCCTCCCGTTCCCGCAGCCGGCCGAGCTGGTGGAGCGGTACCGGGAGGCGGTCGCGGTGGTGGACGCGCTGCTGCGGCAAGAAACGACCACGTTAGACGGGCGGTACTACCCGCTACGGGACGCGACCTCCCGTCCGGCGCCGGTGCAGCGCCCGCGTCCGCCGCTGGTGCTCGGCGCCCACGGGCCGAAGATGCTGGCCGTCGTCGCCGCCCACGCCGACGCCTGGAACTCCTACGGCACGCCGGAGGAGATACGCGACCGCGGCGCCCGCCTCGACGACGCCTGCGCCGCCGCCGGGCGCGACCGCGCCGCCGTCCGCCGCTCGCTCCTGTTCGTGCCGATGCTGATGCCGGCCGAGCGCCCCTGGGATTCGGTGGACGCGTTTCGGGACTTCGTCGGCCGCTACCGCGAGGCCGGGGTCGAGGAGTTCATCCTCCAACCCCCGGCCGACGACGGGATCGTGGAGCGCGTCGCGGCCGATGTGCTGCCGGATCTGCGCCGCGGACGATCCCCCTAGTACTCCGCGCAAGGTCCTTTTACCGGGTCGGGGGGCGTGGCGTGGGCTGGGCGGGACCAACCGACCGCGCCCCGGAGGCCCG
>CADCWE010000016.1 GCA_902806325.1 uncultured Thermomicrobiales bacterium
GATCCCGGCCGGGGTGGACCACGTCCTGACCACGCGCGAGTGGTACAAGATCGGCGACGTGGTCGGCGATCTGCTCGGCGAAGCGGCGGTGCCCGAGGTAGCCGGCTGCGAGGGGATGCTGACCACCTTCTCGCGTCAGGACGCCGGGCCATCCGCCTACGTCAAGATCGCCGACGGCTGCGACCACAACTGCGCCTTCTGCACCATCCCCAGCATCAAGGGACGGCAGGAGTCCAAGCGCCCGCTGCACGTCTTGCAGGAGATCGTCGATCTGGTCGCCAGCGGGACCAGAGAAGTGGTGTTGGTGGCCCAGGACACCATCCGCTACGGCGCCGACCTGGGGATGAAGCACGGGTTGCCGACGTTGCTCGAATCCATCGTCGAGCAGGTGCCAAACCTGCCCTGGCTGCGGATGCTCTACATCTACCCCAGTCCGCTGACGCTGCGGATGGTCGACGTGATGGCCGAGCACGACGCGCTCTTGCCGTATCTGGACATGCCGATCCAGCACGCCGACAAGACCGTCCTGCGGGCGATGAACCGCCCCAGCGACGTCGATATGACTCGGAGATTGATCGACCACGCGCGGACGAAGCTCGGCGACCCGACGCTGCGGACGACGTTGATCGTCGGCTATCCCGGCGAAACGGACGCCCAGTTCCAAACCCTGCTCCGCTTCGTCGAGGAGCAGCGGTTTGACCACGTCGGCGTCTTTTGTTACTCGCCCGAAGACGGGACGCCGGCCGCCCGCCTGGCAGATCCGGTCCCGGCCGAGGTCGCCGAAGAGCGCCGGGCCGCGATCATGGAAGCCCAGCAGGCGATTTCGCTCGCCCACAACCGCTCCCTGATCGGCCAGCCGGTCGAGATCCTGATCGAGGCGATCGGCGAGATCGAGTCCGAGGACGGGGGCGCGGCGGCGGAGCCGGTCTCGGTCGGCCGCGCCCGCCGCCACGCCCCGGAGGTGGACGGCTTGGTCTTCGTGCCCGGTGCCCTGCCGGTGGGGGATCTCGTTACGCTAACGATCCAGGAGGCGGGTCCGTACGATCTGTGGGCGCTGCCGCCGGGAGCGTCGCTGCCGGATCGGCGATTGGCTCCGGGCGCGGGCGCCGCGGTTCGGGCAACACGGCGGCGACCCGCGCCAAGAGTTCGCTCTCGAGCGGCGACCCGACCGGAAAGACGCGGATCGGGGCGGCCGGTTCCTCTGGCCACACCCGCTGGAACATGACCCATTGGTCCGGCGTCCGCGCAATCGCCCGCTCCAGCAACCCGGCCAAGAACTCGATCCCGCGATGGACGTCGCCTTCGCGGTCCGTGGTCTTCTCGATGGTGAACGGTCCTTCCAACTCGACCTCGTAGCCACGACCGGCACGGCGTGCCCAGATCGCCACGATCGGCGCCCCGCTGTCGCGCGCCATCCTGACCGCGCCCGGTGGCAACGTCGTTTCGCGGCCGAACAAGGTCACCGGTTTCCCATTCTGAAAGAAGTCGCGGTCGGTGACGAAGACGGCGATCTCGCCCCGTTTCAGCGCCTGCAACACCCGGCGCACCCCGGACGGCGTCGCTTCGACGATCGCGTTGCGGTTCGACCGCCGGAGGTGCGTCACGCCGTCGAAGACGAAGCGCGAGGTGGTGCGGGTGGTCACGGTGGTCAGCGGGTAGCCCCGGGCGTGGACCGCTTGGCCGATGAAATCGAACGCGCCGAGGTGGGCGCTGACCAGCACCAACCCCTTGCCCGCTGCCAGCCCCCGGTCCAGCATCTCCCATTCGCCGGCCACCAGCCGGGCGTCCTCCAAAAACCGGCGGCGCGGCGTGCGCGGGATCAACACCAAATCCATGAAATTGCGGGCGCTGGTGTGGAACACGTGGCGCGCGGAGCGGAGCAGTTCGTCCTCGGGAGCGTTCGGCATCGCTTGGCGCAGGTTGGCAAGGACGTTGTCGCGGTAGGTGCGCGAACGCCGCATGAGGGCGTTGCCGCCGCGAATGCAAATCTGCTCCCGAAGCCAAAACGGTAGCGCCCACATCAACCAGGAGAAGAACACCGCGCACGCGACGCTGAGGTGGTAGCGGAACTCCTGGCGTTCCTCGCGCCGGAACCGGTGCTGGAAATCTCGCCGCGCGGTTCGGGCTCGCGACGCGAGATCGCCGGGTGCGGAATCGACGTCGAGCGATGGCGCCGCCATCGGCGTTGGCATCGTCACCGGTGCCGGGGCGGAGCCGGAGACGGCGTCGTCGGTGCGACGCGGACCGGTGCCGGTGGTCACCGCTTCGGTGCCGCCGGGTTCGGTCGCAGATGGGCCATCGCGTCGTAGACCACCGGGACGCCGCGAACGATCGTCAGGGCGACGGCGGTCCAGACGAGCGCCCAACCGAGGAACCGGTATCCGTCGGCGTCGTAGAGGCCCCCGACCCAGGTGCCGTCGGCGTCCCGGTGCCGGTACGCTTCCAATCCGGTGAGGAACACGAATCCGCCCGCCTTGGCGTAGCCGAACACGGCGCGCATGAACCGGCCCGCCGTCAGCCAGCGGGTGAGCGGCGAGCGCATCATGTTCTGATCGCCGAACGCGGTCATCCCTTCGGCGTAGGACAGCGAGCGCAAACCGTCGACGACGAACCCGCGCGTCAGCACCAGCAGCGGGATCCAGACCGGGACCAGGCGCAGGTGGGCGAAGACGACCCAGAGGACGTTCTCGACGATCCGGTCACCGGCGATGTCGAACACGGCGCCGAACGCCGAGGTGGACTTGCGCCGGCGGGCGATCCAGCCGTCGAACCCATCGCTGGCAAAGACGAAGGCGATCAGGAACATCGAAGCACCGATCACCGGCACCGATCCCTGATAGATCAGCCCAACCACGACGAAGAGCAGGATCAGGCGCCCGACCGTGATCGCGTTCGCCATCGCCCCCAGACCATCCCCGTCCCCGGACCGTGCCGGATGTTCACCCGTGACTCATTGTCGCGCGGCGCGTCACGCGGGCGACGCGCCGACACCGATCACCACAATAAGGAAACGAGCGCCACCCAGGCGATCAACTGGACGACGAGGGCGGACCCAAGCAGGAACTGACTGGCGAACCGGTCGCGCCGGGAGACCACCCAGGCGACGATGAGATTCATCAGCGTGACCATCCCCGCCAGCAGCGGCAACCGCCAGACGATCCCGGCGGTGCCCCAGCGATCCGGACGCCCGTAGGCGTCGACGTGGATCGCCAGCCCGTCGGAGACGTCGCCGACCCGGTTGCCGGTCAGGGCGGCCATCACCAGCAAGCCGAAGGCGCCGAGACCGAGCAGCAGCAACGCCCGCTGATCGCCGACCAGGTCCGCGCCCCGAACCGTCGCCGGCAGACGCGGTTTGGAGATCGGACGCGGTTCGCGGCGGGTCGTCGCGCGAGGTCGGGGCGCGGCGCGGCCGCGGCCGGCTCGAACCTGATCGGTGGACTGCCGTCGGTCGGGGGGCTCGCTGTCCGGAGCATGCCGTTCGCCGACCGGATCGTTCTCCGGCTCGTTCCATCCCGCCGGTACGACGGGACCGGTATCGCCGAAGGAGGGCGCTTTGGCCGAGCGCCGCGCCTGGTCCACCGATGCGAAGTCGCCCCGCGAACGCTCGCGCGCTTGCCGCTCGTCGCGCCGCCGTGGCGACCGGTCGTCCTCGCGTTCCACTGGCTCGATCCCGCCCTGGGACCGGGCCTCGGTTTCGGACCAGCCGGCGACTGGGACGCGGGCGTCCGCCCCCCCGGCGGCGCCCGCCGCCCGCCGACCCGCGCCGCGATCGGCGGGATCCGAGCGTTCGGAGCGGTCCAGCGAGAAGCGGGAGCGGCCCGGCGGGTCGCGATCGGGCATCGTGGTAGCGGTCCTCCGCTGGCGGTTCATCGTCGAGGCTGGCGTCCGGGCCGACGAAGAAACGGGATCGGCGTGTTCGTCGTGGCCCATCGCCCGGACCGTCAGGATAGCACGCTGGGACGGACGGCCGGCGCCGGTTTGGATCGCGGCGCCGGACGACGGGTCCGGTCAGGCGGCCGGCGTCGCGGCGGGGTTGCCGCCAGGCGGAGCGACGGGACTTGCCACCGGCGAGCCGTCCGGCGCCAGGGTTGGGATCGTGGTCGCGGTCGGCGCCGGCGGAGCATCCGGGGGTGGTTGGAACTGCGAACTGAACGCGGTGGCGGTCGGATCGAGATCGGAGTCGACCCGGGTTTCGGCGCGCTGCTGTTCCAGCCAGTCGGACACCGCGTCCTGCCGCCGCTGCTCGATCTGTTCGTCGCTGAGCGGGCGATCCGGATCCTTGGCGTCGATCGCGATCACGTGCCAGCCGAACTCGGTTTGCACGGGTTGGCTGACCTCGCCGGGTTGGAGCGCGAAGGCCGCCGCCGCAAACGGGTCGACCATCGCCTCGGGCGTGAACCAACCCAGGTCGCCGCCGTTGCCGGCGGTTGAGGTGTCGGTCGACAACTCGCGGGCGGCCGCGCCGAAGTCGGCGCCGGGTTGGGTCACCTGCTCGTAGACCTGGCGCGCCAGATCTTCGGTCGCGACCAGGATGTGGGCGCCGTGGACCTGCTCCGCGCTCTGACCGATGGTGGCCGCCAGCGCGTCCTCCACCTTTCGCCGCGCCACAGCCGGCCGGATCACCCACCGTTCGTAATCGTCGCGCGACATGTCGACGCGGTCGAAGACGGCGTCCCGGTAGTCCTCATACCCCGCCTCGGCCGTCTGCCGCGCCTGGGCCTGATTCGGGGTCGGTGATTCGGTGACAACGGTTGGCGACCCTGCTCCGGGACTCGCCGCCGGGGAGGCGGCGGGAGACGCGACCTCGGGACCCGGCGATCCGGCCCCGGGCAACCCCGGTATCGGACTGGCGACGGCGGTATCCGGAGGAACGGTGACGGGTGTGCCGTCGAGCCCGATCTCGCCGATCGCTAGTCCCGCCCCGGGAGACGCCACGGGCGATCCGACCGGTGAGGCCGCGGCGGCGACGGTCGGGGCGAGACCGGCCAGCGCCGTGCCGGTGGCCCAGGCGGCGCGGGTCGGGATCAGCGTCGGTTCCGGGGTCGGGGTGTAGATCGGGGCGTTGGCCGGTTGGAACTGCTGGGCGATGAAGTCGTCGATTTCCTGGTCGGAAACGGACAGCCCGAGTTCGCCGATGTTTTTGACGTAGATCTGGTCATCGACCATCCGCGCCAGCGTCGCGTCGTCGACGTCGGTGCTGCCCTCGAGGTTGTCGAGTTCGTCGGCCGCGTTTTGAGCCTGGCTGAGGTACTGCTGCTGCTGCTGCTGGTCGGTGGCGACGAACTCGGCGAACTGTTGGTTCTGCGAGATCTCGTTGACCAACTCGGTGGCGCGGACTTTCCAGTAGTCGCGGCGCCGGATCTTGGTTCCGTCTACGGTCGCCAGCACCGTACTCGGTTTGATGATGTACTCGTTGGTCAAGCCGATCGCGAGGATCGCGACGGCCACGACGCCGGCGATGGTCACCAGCCACCGCAACTGCCGCTGCTGCCGCGCTTCCCGCTCCCGGCGCGAGATGCGTCGCTTGCGGACCGGGATCGCCGGTTGCGATCCCGGTCGCCCGGTCAGCCGTCGCGCCGGTCTCGTCGCTTTGCGCCTGTCCATACCGGTCTTCGTTCCCTTCCCGTCCCGTGACCGTGCCCGGTCCGCCGTCGCGGCCCGACCGGACACCGCAACCACAGCCGGACACGCGAAGGTCCCGGCTTCCCGGGTCAACCGGTAGACGCCGGGACCGGGCGCGAGGTGCGACCGATCGGCCGCGCCGCGGCGCCGACCGCTAGCCGCGCGGCGTGTTGGCCGTGAACGGCAGCAAGCCGACGTGGCGGGCGCGCTTGATCGCCACGGTCAACGACCGCTGGTGCTTGGCGCAGGTGCCGAGCTTGCGGCGTGGCTCGATCTTGCCACGCTCGGCGACGTGGCGCCGCAGGCGGGCGATGTCCTTGTAGTCGACCACGCCGACGTTGTCGACGCAGAAGCCGCAGACCTTGCGTCGGGATTGGAAGCGACCGCCGCCGCCGCCGGGCCGCCGACCGCGGGGGCGCTCGCCGCCTTCGCGACCGCGCTGCGCGCCAGCGCCGAACCGGCCGCCCTCTTCGCGTCCGCCCGGCGCACCGCCCTGGCCACCGCCTGGACGCCCGCCGTCGGCGGGTCGGGGTTGATTGTCAGCCATCGTCGATCCTCTTCATTGTCGCGGTTCGAATGCCGTAACGCGGCCCCGAGACGCGGGGCAACCCGGGGATCCTAGAACGGGACATCGTCCCAAGACGGGTCTTCGCCGCCTTGCTGATTCCCGCCCTGCTGCCCACCGCCCTGTTGGCCGCCAGACGGGCGACCGCCGCCGGATTGCCCGCCGCCGAACTGACCGCCGCCCATCTCGCTGTCAGCACGGGTGCCAAGCAGCTGGATCTCCGTTGCGTTGACGTCGAGCGAGGTTTTGGTCTGGCCGGATTGGTCTTGGTATTCGCGAGCGTCGAGACGACCCTCGACGTAAACCTGCTTGCCTTTGGTCAGGTATCCGTTCTGAGTCATCCCGTCCATAATTTCGGCCAATTTGCCCCAAGCGGTGATCCGGAACCAGTTGGTGCGCTCCTGCTGTTGACCGCCCTGATCCCGAAACGTCCGGTTGACGGCGATGCTAAATTGGACGTTCATCGTGCCGTTGGGGGTGTACCGGGTTTCCGGATCGCGCCCCAGGTTGCCGATGATGGTGACCTTACTGATGCCAGCCATCTACGCCTCCTCGTTGGATGCCGCGGGCACCACCGGATCGGCCGGACCGTCGGGTGCCGTTGCTTCGGCGGGGGCGACCGGCGCGGCCGGCTGAGACCCGATCACCGCTTCGACCGGTGCCGGCGGGATGACCGGATCGGCCGGGCCCAGTTCGGGGGACTGCTCGGTCGCGACCGGTTGGATCGGACCGGCGTTCGCCGCCGCGGTGGCCGGCACGACCGGCGTTTCGGGTACGGACGCCGAGGGCGCGGGGGCGGTAGCCGGCGCCGGTGCGGCGGGCCGCACCGCTGCCAACTGGGCGGCCGAGTAGGCGGCGGCGGCCCGTTCTTCGGCGTCGATCTCGGCGTCGAGGACGGCCTGTGGATCGAGCGGGACGGGGATGAAGTGGGTCACCATGTGGCGGATGACGTTGACGTTGAGCTTGAGATCGCGCTCCACGTCCGCCACGCGTGACGGGTCGATCTCGAAGTGGTAGACCGTGTAATAGCCGTCTCGGACATCGCGCCCGGCGTGGCGCATGGTGTAGGCGAGGCGGCGCCGTCCCCACGGGGAGTCGCGCAGCGTTTCGCTGACCGTGCCCCCGGCGGCCGTGACGTAGCCGGCGATGGTTTCCACCTCGCCGGTGATGGCGTCTTCGGGGACGTCCGGGCTGAGGACGGTCATTAGTTCGTAGACACGGGGATCCGGGGTGTACTGGCGCAACAGCGACTCCTTCCTTTGGGGGTGCTTCGCCGCACGAACGGTCCCGGGGTTGCGCGCCCGGGGGTCGGCGAAGCAGAAAGGCCCATATCGAGTTGTTCGCGACCACACGCGACCGCGGCCGGGGAGTATAGCACGATGGCCTGGACAGAGCGCCGGGCGCGATCCGGCGGTGGGGAGCATGGGCCCTCGGCCCCGTTTGTTCCCGCTCCAGTGGTTTCCGACGACGATGGCAACCGGGCGTCCTACTGGGCGAGAGTCAACCCCAAGACGTCTCCGAGGGAACGCAGCGTGTCCTGGGCATCGCGCACGTCGTCTTCTTCGGGAGCCTCCAGAATGGCTTGACCGATCTCGCGTAGCGCCTCGATTGCGGCGGGGGTGTTCAGATCGTCCTCCAGGGCGTTGTGGAATCGTTCCCGGAACGGCGCCACATCGACCTCTTGCTCGATCCCGTAGGCCGGAAAATCCGCCGCCTCCCGGAGATCTGCCGCCGCGCTCGACCAGTCGTCCATCGCCTCGTCTTGAAACTCCCACTCGGTGCGGTAGTGGTTCGAGAACAGATACAGGCGGAGGGCGTCCGCGCTGTAGTGTTCGAGTACGTCGCGGACGATGACGAGGTTACCGAGCGACTTGCTCATCTTCTCGCCTTGGTAATCGACCATCGCGACGTGCATCCAGAACCGCGCGAACGGTTGCTCCCCGGTCGCCAATTCCGACTGCGCGATCTCGGCTTCGTGGTGCGGGAAGACCAAATCGGCCCCGCCGCCGTGGATATCGATCGTGTTGCCAAGGTAGCGGGTCGCCATTGCGCTGCACTCGATGTGCCAACCGGGACGCCCCGGTCCCCACGGGCTGTCCCAGGTCGGCTCGCCGGGCGCCGCCGCCTGCCAGAGCACGAAGTCGAGCGGGTCGCGCTTGTTCGGGTCGTCCGGGGTGTTGCCGCGCTCGTTGGCGATCGGCAGCATCTCCGGCGGCGCAAGATGGCTCAGTTTGCCGAAGTCCGGGTCGCTGGCGACCGAGAAGTACAGGTTGCCCTTCGCCTCGTAGGCGTGCCCGTTGGCGACCAAGCGCTCGCTGAGGCCCACAATCTCCGGGATGTGGTCGGTGGCGCGGACGAAGTGGTCGAAATCGAGGGCGTTGAGATCGCGCATGTCCTGGCGGTACCGCTCCGTCTCGCGGTCGGCCAAGGCGCGCCAATCCATGCCGACCTCCTTCGCCTTGCGGAGGATGTCGTCGTCGATGTCGGTCACGTTCTGGACGTAGGTCACGTCCACCCCCAGGGATCGGAGGTGACGGACGAGGATGTCGAAGGTGAGAAAGGTGAAGGCGTGGCCGACGTGGGTCGTGTCGTACGGGGTGACGCCACAGACGTACAGTTTGACCAGGTTGTCATTCGGTACGAACCGCTCAACCTGCCCGGACTGCGTGTTGAAGAGCTGCATTCCCCGTTTGCTCCGCTCCGCCCGCTCGCGCGGGAACCGTTCGCCGATGGTCGAGCCAACGAATCATCGAACGCCGCGCCGGGCGCCGGCCGGAGTATATCCGAGGTCCAGCCGGAGCCGTCGTCGCGGCCGGGCCGGAATCAATAGGAGGCTTGGCGTAGTTTGCGGAAGGTCTTGTCGGGATCCGGCAGCCCGCTGGCCCGGATCTGGTCCTCGGTCTCGTCGAGGGGGTAGGGCAGTTTGCGCTGCTCGACCGACCAGGCGCGGGCAACCTCGTCCCAGGTGAAGACGCCGTACTTGCACCGCAAGTCGCCGTCCTTCGGGTTGCCGACCGCCGACACGTCGACCAGCACCATCCCGTCCACCCGGCGCTCGAACGCGACGTGGTGGTGGCCGAAGGCGAGCACCGCGGCCCGGGTGTCGCCGATCACCTCGCGCGCGGCGCGGTCGCTCATCTCCGGCGTCAGCTTCTCGTCCAGGTTGTGGGGGTTGGCGTGGACGGCGAGCAGATCGTCCAGCGGCGCGGTGCCGCCCGGCGGGGTGATGCGGCGGGAGAAGACGAGGTTGGCGAGATAGGCCACCCCGTCCTCACCGATCTCCCGCAACGCGAAGCGATCCGCGCCGCCCGCATCCCGGCTGCCGGCGGCCTCGACCAGGTCGCGGTCCGTGTTGCCAGTCAGCACCGTAAACGCCGGGTGACGACCGAGCAGCGCCAGCACGCCCGCCGGGTCGGGACCGACCGCGCAGAGATCACCGGCGACGATCACCTCGTCGAACGGGCCGGAGCGTTCCAGATCGTCGAGCACGGTCTGAAACGCCAGGCTGAAGCCGTGGATGTCGGAGAGCACGGCGATGCGCATGGCGATCTCCAGAGCACCTCTACTCGACCGGTGACCGCCCGTTGGCGCGGCGCCGAATCAGGCGACCCAACCGCCGCGGAATTCGGCCGATCGGCCCGGTCGGAATCGGTCGCCGGGCCGTCCGCTTGGCGGTGTCGGAGGTTGCCGCGGCGCCGGGCGCGACGGGGACGGGCGGCGCAGCGACCGTGTTGGTCGGTGCCGGGGGGGCGGCGGGATGCGCCGGTTTGGCGTGGGCCATGCCGGGGTTGGTGGCGGCGACACGGACACGAGCCGACGCCCCGGTGGACCACGTCGTTTGGTCATCGTGACGTCCCTCGGTCAACGCCGCCAGCCGTTCCTCCAGCAAACGCGCCCGTTCCATAGCCGCGCCGAGCTGCCCGGCGAGTTGGAACCGTTGCTCTTCCAGCGCCGCGATGCGGGCGCCCTGGTCGCGGACCAAACCGATCAGGGATACGAGTTCGGACGGCGGATCAGCCTCCACACTCGGCGGCGCCCGCAAGACGCCGATGCCAGCGGATCGAGGACCGTCCGGCAGCAGCAGGCCCGCCGAGATCAAGCCATCGGCGGTTAGCCTCAGCTTGGCCTTGGTCCCTTTGCCGAGGACCCGAACCGGGACGTGACCGCGCCGGATCCGCTCCCGCAGGACCGAACGCCGAACGCCGGTCAGCGCCGCCGCTTCGCGGAGCGTAAGCAACCCATCCGGCCGGCGGGGCCGCGCGGGGGACGGACGAGCGCGGCGATGGAAGCGGGCGGGTTCGCGGGTCACGCCGCCGATCATAGCACGCGCCATGCGAACGCCCCCGGCGCCGGCATCAGTCGCCCGGAGGATCGGTGTACGTCCGCGGCCCCGTCCACCCGGTTGTCGCCAGAACCCAAACCGCGAGCGGCGACGCCGCGCTCAGAAGGTCCGACCCAACGCCTGGTCCCAGGGTTGCGGCGCCGCGACCCGGATTACCTCCGCTTCGTTGTCTCGGACGTAGAGGTAGAGCTGAGCGAAGAACTCGGCCTCGGGGAGGGGATAGGTCGGATTGATGCACAGGAACGGGTGGGGCCACGGCGGTGGTGTGCCGGGCGCGCAGCGCACCTCGATCCGCTGCCCGACCCGCAGCCGGTAGGTGACCCCAGGGTAGTGGCGCGAGGGTAGATCGAGATACCCGTCTCGCCTGACTCGGGTCCATAAGGCGTTGCCGAGGGTGAGGCGGGCCACCTCCTCGGCGCGGCGGCGGGCTTCGCGGTAGTCGCGCGGCGAGAAGCCGAAGCCCGCCGAACGTTTCGGCAGGTGATCCCAGCGGTGCCGCCAGGGTAATTCCAACGTTGCGGGGTCACCGTCCGAGGGCGAATCGGACGGGTCATCGTCCTCCAGGGGAGCGCCGAGTAGCCACGCCACCGCCCGGCGCCAGCGCGAGGTCTGCACCGGTTGGGGCGATGCCCGATCGAACGCGGGGCGCGGCACCGCGGCGGCTACCCGCCGGCGATCGGCGCGACGATCTGGTACTCCTCGGCCCGGGGATCGAACGGGCCGTGATCGAGGACGTGGACGCCGTCCACTTTCTTTGAAATCGCGCAACCGGCGGCCCGCGCCTCGCGCAGGATGCGCTCCGCCTCCGCGATCCCCTCTCGCGCGGCCTCGGTGTCCGTCGTCTCCCATTCCACGAGCTGGTGTCCGCGCCGGTTGGCGACAATGATCCGTCCCACGGCGACCTCCTCGGTTGGAATGCCGCGAAGGCGCGTCCCGCGCGGCGCTCGGTGCGGAGTCGCGGCCCGCGCCAGGACGACCATCCGGCACGGTCGCGCGATTGTGCGATAGGCCAAGCACCCCGTCAAGCGCGGTTTGCTCGATTGGTAGAGGCCGGTGGTGATCGCGGCGACAGGACCCAACGGCTATCCGAGCGTGATCTCGTCCACCCCGCACCAATCGGCGATCGAGACGGCGACGGTTTTCGTCGCCGTCACCGCGTCCTCGATCGCGACGTGCTCGTCGGCGTGGTGGGCGTTGTGGACATCGCCCGCGCCGTACATCAGGCAGGGGGTGTCGCCAAAGTGGAGGAAGTGGCGCATGTCTGCGCCGTAGGTGGCGGCCTCAACCGGGGGTCGGGCACGGGTCACGGCGGCGTGGGCGTTCTGGACGAGCATCGCCAGCGGCGAATCCGCCGCCACTTCCGCCGGGGCAAACTGGCCGCCAAACCACTCCACCCGCGGACGATGGGTGCACAGCCACGGGTCGGCGTCCGCCGCCGCGTCGATCTCGGCGACAAAGGCGTCACGGAACGAGGCCAGGTCCTCACCGGGGACCAACCCGGCGCGGCCCTCGGCGATCAACCACTCCGGCACCGACGACGGCCACGATCCGGAGCGCAAGACGCCGATGTTGATCGGGATCTTGTTCGCGATTCCGGCGTAGAGCGGGTGCGCGATCTCGGCGTTGCGCCGCGCCTCGAACCGGATCAGCGCCCGGTGGAGCAGCCAGAACTTCTCGATCGCGCTGATGCCCTCGTCGCGGACGGCGGCGTGGGCGGACTCGCCGGGAACGTGGAGCCGGAAGACGAGCGACCCGCCCTGAGCGACGATCAGGGCGAGGCGGGTCGGCTCGGTGACGATCGCGCCGTCCGCCCGGTAGCCGC
>CADCWE010000017.1 GCA_902806325.1 uncultured Thermomicrobiales bacterium
GGGTACTCCGCCAGGAGCGCCGTGGTGAACGGCAGGAAGCCGACGCAGAGCAGAAACAGGGTGTTGATCACGATCAGCCAGTGGTCGGTGCGGCCGATCATGCGGAACACGTTGTGGTGGTTGGCCCACAGGATGCCGATGATGACGAAGCTGAGCAGGTAGCCGAGGTAGGACGGCCAGAGGTCGCGGAGGCCGCGCCAAAGGTCGGCGGCGGCGTAGTCGCCGTCGAGTTCGGGGACGTGGATCTCGATCACGAGCAGGGTGATCGCGATCGCGATCACGCCGTCGCTGAAGGTCTCCAGGCGGACGGTGGTGGTATCGGGCTCGGCGGCGCGGACGGGCGGCGGTTGGGGGGCGGCACGGTCGGTCATGGTTGGGTCTGACTCCGGACGAGGGCGAGCCGGGATCCGAGCGCGGATCGCGGGCCAGGTTGATGGACCTTCCCCGGCTTCGGCCGACGGCATTGCGTCGCAACGGCGTGGTTCCGCCATCCTACTGGGGACGAACCGGTTCTCCAACTGGCTATTCGGATAGGCCGAGACGCCGATCTCGGCCGACCCCCGCCCGGACTACGAAGCGTGGTCGTTGGTCGAGGACGGCGGAACACACGCGGTCGTGCTGCCCGGCGGCTCGCTGGCGACCTGGGATTCGGTGTGATGGGCTGGTGGGGGGCGTCGCCACCGGGCGAATGAGATTCCTCGCTCCGCTCGGGATGATCCCCCAATCGAAGGGAAGGGCGACCCGTCCCGATCTGGGAGTGGCCGCGGCGGCGAAGCCGGGTGCCCTTAGAGCGACTTCGACATCGGGAGTCGACCACCGTGCGGGCGATCCCCCGCCCTAGACCTCCGGCGTCTCCCCCCGCGCCGTCGCGCGCTGCGGCGAGTCCTCGGCCAGTTGCATCAGCTCGATCTGGTTGCCGTCGGGGTCGGTGATCCAGGCTTGGAGGTTGCGGTCCAGGCCGAGGGACGGCTCGCGGTCGATCGCGACCCCGGCGGCGCGGAAGCGCTCGACGTCGGCGGCCAGGTCGTCGGTGCGCAGGCAGACGTGCTTGAAGCTCTGGGGGTGGCCGGACGGGGCATCGGGGCCGCCCGGGAACAGTTCCAGGAAGCGGTCGCCGCCGACGTGGAGGTAGACCAGCCGCAACGACCCGTCGTCGCGGGTGAGGCGGAATGCCTCCTCGATGCCGAGTTTGGCGTAGAAGGCGAGGGCGCGGTCGACGTCGGCGACGGCGAAGGCGGCGTGGGCGAGGTCGGTGATCACGGGCGAACTCCTCCGGGGTGGCGGCCGAGCGGGCGGTCGGGCGCCATCATGCCACGAAGCTCAGAACAAGTCGCCGTCGTGGGGGACGTAGCGGTCGAAGCGGCCGATCGGGGCGGAGCTGAAGTAGGCCTGCAAGCGGCCCGGGCGGAACCCGACCGCCAGCGCCACCGGCACCGCGCGGCGGTTCTCGCCCGGCACCAACAACTCCCAGGCCAGGCCCGGCCGCGCCATCGTCCCGGCGGCGGCGAGCGCGCGGCCCAGCACGTCCGGCACCCGCTCCTCGTCCAGCGCCAGCACCGGGCCGATCCGGCCGACGTCGGGTTCCCAACCGCTGCGCTCGGCGACCAAGAAGTAGCCGGCCGGGGTGCCGGTCTCGCGCTTGGACAGCAGGGCGCCGGTCGCGCCCTCGGCCAGCCAGCGGGCCAGATCCCGGGGGCGGCGGACGCCGCGGACCGCCTTGTCCAGATCGCCGAGGGTGGCCAGGGCGACCTCGTCGCCAGGGTGAAGGGGGATCGCTTCCAGCCCGTCGTCCCAGCGCGCCGGGGGAAAGGCGGCGCGGTCGCCGGGCACGCCGAAAACGATCGTCGGCGGCTGGGGCAGTAGCCCGAGGGCGAGGTAGCGGGTCAACGCGGCGGGATCGCGGGAGGAGGTCAGCGAAAAGACGTCGCAGCCGGCTGCGACGCCCCGGGCGTGGGTCCGTTCGAGCAGCGCGCCGCCGATGCCGCGCCCCTGGTGCTCCGGGTCGACGAACAGGAAGTAGAGCAGCCATTGCCGCTCCCGGACCGCGTCGGCGGCCATCCCGACCACGCGGCCGTCGGTCTCCGCCACCGCCACCCAGACCGCCTCCGGGTCGTCCCCGTGCAGGATCGAAAGGTCGCGCAGTGCGCCTTCGTATTCGGTGGCCCGCCAGGCCTCGCGGTCGGGGTCGGCGGCGCCGAAGTCGCCTCCCGGGGAGCGGCCGATGCGACGCTCCCGGTCCTCTACGCTGCGTAGATAGACCATCGCCGCGGCCGGCAACTCCTCGGGGCGGGCGGGGCGGACGGTGGGCATCGACGGGTTGGTCCCCTATCCCCCTTTCCCCCTGCGCAAGGGAAAGGGGGAGCCGAAGGCGCGTCGTTCTTGGGCAACGCGAGAGGAAAAATCCCCTCCCCCCGGGTGCCCGGGTTCCCCTTGGGCGGTAACGCATCGGGGGAGGGAGCTTCGTTCGCCCCCCTTACTCCTCGACCCGCCGCGCCCGCACGATCTTGCGCTTCAGGTACTCGCCGGTGGCGTAGTCGAACTCGCCGCCGCAGGTGATCAGGGTCAGCGCTTCCTCTTCGGTCGGGCCGACGATATCCTGGATCGGGGCGTCGGCGGCGTCGTAGTCGCGGATCCACTCGACGGCGTAGGTGTAAAGTTCGCCGTCCTCGCCGGTGACGACGATCTCGTCGTTTTCGACCAGATCCTTGAGATACCAGAAGACGGCCTCGCCGACGTCCCAGTAGTCGACGTGGCCGGCCATCACCACGTTGCCTTCTTCGCCGGGGCGGGCGGTCTCCTTGTACCAGGAGACGACGAAGGGGCCGGTCGGATTCTGCATGATCCCGTCGACGATCTCGATCTGCTCGACCTCGGCGTCGACCTGGGCCTTGTCGATCCGGATCGCGACCGGCAGCACGCCGCGGGTCCGCAGCGCCGGGGGCGGGTTGAGGCCGATCGGGCCGGGGCGCAAACCGCCGGTGGTCGGCATCTCGCCGAGCCGGGTCGATTCGATCGGGGCGCCGGCCTTCACCGTCGCGATCAGGGACGGCCCGGCGACGAGGGCCACCGCGCCGGCGGCGAACGCGCGCCGGGACAGGCGCCGGGCGGCGAGGAGGTCGGTCGCGGTCGTGGCCTGGGTCCGATTCTGATCGGGGGTCTGCATCGTGGTCTCCGTTGCTGGTGGCTGCGTCGCGCGGCGCCGCCCGTGCGGCCGATGCCCGGGCGGCGCCGCCTGGCGGTGATGCTTCCACTCTCTATACGCACGGCGGGGCGATTCGGTATCACCCCGCTCAGGGGTTCGGGCGCCAAACGGTGGGCGCGGAACCCGGCGCGACGATTCTACCCCAGGCGCGCGCCCGCCTTCACCCCAACCGCGCGTCCAGGAACCGCGCCAACTGCCCCCGCGCGATGTCGTCCAGCCGCGCCGCCGGGCCGCGCTGGCGGGCGGAGGCGATCAGGCCGCGGCGGCGCAGATCCTCCTTGGCGGCGGCGACCGAGTGGTCGATGGACTGCATCGTCCAGAGCAGGAACGGCAGCTCGGCGGCAAACCGGGCCGCGGCGGCGGAACGGTCCCCGGCCTCCCAATCGGTCTGGATCGCGGCGAAGAGGCGGGTGAAATTCGGCGCCGGCATCGATCCGGCGGCGCCCCGCTCCAAGGCGTCGAGGATCGACAGCCCGCCCCAGCCGCAGAACACGGCCAGCCGACCCGGCGCGGCGGCCAGCGCGGCCGAGATCGTGCTGCCCTGCGGCGCGCCCTCGATCTTCAGGTAGCGCACGCCGGGATGCGCCGCCGCCAGGCGCGCCCACAAGGCGGGCGCCATCGCCACCCCGGTCAACTGCGGCGCGTCCTGGACGACGATCGGCACGGGCACCGCGTCGGCGATCCGGCCGTAGTAGTCGAGCAGCCCGTCGGCGTCCGGCTTGACGAACGAGGGCGGCAGCACCATCAGCGCGTCGGCCCCGAGCGCGGCGGCCCGCCGGGCGCGGTCGAGCGCCGGTTCGACCCCCGCCCCGTCGGCCGAGAGCACCACCGGCACCCGCCCGGCCGCGGCGGCGACCGTCTCCCGCGCCACGGCGTCCCGCTCCGCCTCCGTCAGCTTGTACCCCTCGCTGGCGATCGCCAGCGCGGCGACCCCGGACGCGCCCTCCGCGATCAGCCAGTCGATCTGCCGCCGCAGTCCGGGCAGGTCGAGCGCCCCGTCGTCGCGGAACGGGGTGCAGACGATGGGGATGCAACCGACGAGGGGGGTAGGCATGGACCGGATCTCCTACGCCGCGTTGGCGCGGGGCTGAAGCCCACGGGCCGACCCACTTCAGAGGTCGCTCAATCGTCCCCTCCCGCCCGTGGAGCGCCGGCCGGTGGGGTGGCGGCGGCCGGGGTGCGGCCGTTCGACGCGATGTTGGAGAGGACGCCCATCAGCTCGATCGGGAGCGGGAAGATGACGGTGGTGTTCTTCTCGGTGCCGATCTCGGTCAGGGTTTGCAGGTAGCGGAGCTGGATCGTGACCGGGTTGCGGTTGATCACCTCCGCGGCCTGGGCCAACTGCTGGCTGGCCTCGAACTCGCCGCTGGCGTGGATGATCTTGGCCCGCTTCTCCCGCTCGGCCTCGGCCTGGCGGGCCATCGCCCGCTGCATGGACTGCGGCAGCTCGACGTCCTTGACCTCGACGATGCTGACCTTAACCCCCCACGGCTCCGTCTGCAGGTCGATGATCCGCTGCAGCTCGGCGTTGATCATCTCCCGCTCCGAGAGCAGGTCGTCCAGCGCCGACTGGCCGAGCACGGAGCGCAGGGTCGTCTGGGCGATCTGGGACGTGGCCCGGATGTAGTCGGCGACGTTGGTGACCGCCGCGTTCGGGTCCAAAACCCGGAAGTAGGCGACCGCGTTGACCCGCACCGTGACGTTGTCCTTGGTGATCACCTCCTGGGCCGGGATGTCCATCGTCACGGTCCGCAGGTCCACCTTCTGCATCCGCTCGACGAACGGGATCAGCAAGATCAGGCCGGGGCCGCGGGGTCCGACCAACCGGCCGAGCCGGAAGACGACGCCTCGCTCGTACTCCTGGACCACCTTGACGGCGGCGAAGAACACGATCAGGGCGAAGACGACGACGACGGCGAGGATGGGACCGAAGACGTCCATTGGGGGCCTCCTTGGGGCGGCGGGCGGTCGGCGGAAGGCGGTCGGACGAGACGACGGACGAGGGCTGAGGACTGAAACGGTACGGTCGTCGGTCTTGAGGTCGTCCTACCGCCGACCGCCGACCGCCTCGAACGCGGGGACCACCCGCCGCGGATCGGGACCAGGATTCGCGGCGGCGGCGGTGTCGGCGGCGGTGGCGGGGCGGACGCGCAGCGAGAGACCATCGAGGGCGGCAACAGTGACCGGGGCGCCGGTGGGCAGATCCGCGGCGTCGGTTCCGGCGTCGGGGATGGCATTCCACAGTTCCCCGTGGACGAAGACCATCCCGCCCGGACGGATCGTGCCGACGGCGCCGAGCAGGGCGTCGCGCCCGGTGGCCGGTTTGCGCAGCGCCGAGCGCAGCACCGCCGCCCCGATCCCGGCGAAGAAGGCGACCAGCAACCCGGTCACGGTCCAGATCACCGGCCGCGCGATGTCGTAGCCGGGCGGGGCGTTGGAGTCGATCAGCAGGTACGACCCAAGCAGGAAGGCGACCACCCCGCCGACGGTCAGGGCGCCGAACGACGGCACGAAGATGTCGACCCCGAAGAGGAGGAAGGCGAACCCGATCAGCAGCACCCCGGTCCAGTTCACCGGCAGCGTGCCGAGCGCGAACAATCCGACCAGCAAGCACAGCCCGCCGACCACGCCGGGCAGGATCGCGCCGGGGTTGGAGAGTTCCAGGAACAAGCCGATGCTGCCGAGGCTAAGCAGGATGTAGGCGACGGTCGGGTCGGCCAGCAGTTGCAGGAACTGCTCGGTCCGGCTGAGGCCAACCCGGTTCGTCTCCGCCCCGGCGGTGGCCAGGGTGGCCGGGCCGGATTCCAGTTGCACCGACCGGCCGTCGAGTTGGGCCAGCAGATCGTCGACGTTCGCCGCCATCAAGTCGATCGCCCCGAGGGCGAGCGCCTCGTCGGCGGTGACGTTGGCGGCATCGCGGACGGCGGATTCGGCCCATTCGGCGTTGCGCCCCCGCAATTGGGCCAGGTTCTTGATCTGGGCGACGGCGTCGTTGGTGACCTTGCGGCGCATCGTCTCGTCGCCGTCGCTGTCCTCGCCGCCGGAGAAGATCGGCGAGGCGGAGCCGATGTTGGTGCCGGGGGCCATCGCCGCCACGTGCGCCGCGTAGGCGATGTAGACCCCGGCCGAGGCGGCGCGGGCGCCGCGCGGGGCGACGAAGGCGGCGACCGGGACCTCGCTCTCCAGCACGCTCCGGACGATGTCGTCCATCGCCGAGGACAGCCCGCCCGGGGTGTCGATCTCCAACACCACCGCCGCCGAGTTCTGCCGTTCGGCCCGCGCGATCGCCCGGTCGACGTAGCGCGCCATCACCGGCGTGATGGTGCCGTCGATCTCGACCACGTCCACCCGCGACGTCCTCCCCTGGGCGCCGACCGGCGGCGCGACCAGCAACAGGAGGCCGAGCGCGTAGGCCACCACGGCCAACAGCCGTGTCGCCGTGCCACGCCGATCCGCGCGTCCGTTGCTGCTGGACATCGTCGTCCCTCTCACCCGTCCGATCCTGTTGACCGGATTATAGGCGGGAACGGGAGCGGCGGTCCGGTGTGGCTGCCCAACCCGCGGCGGGGACGCTCCCGCGTGGCGATCCTGAGTGGCGCGCGATCCGGTGCCCCGAGTCAACCGCCGACGGGATGGGTGCGATGCGGATGCCCTTGTTCCCCGCCGCCGGCCACCCGCGCCCCGCCAGAACGCGCCGACGCCCCTTGGTTGCAGAGCCCACCGATGCGGAACGATCTGGTGCAGCAATCCATGCTGCCGGCGCGGGAGCCGCCGTCCGGCGTGCAGCAGGCGTCGAGGCGGGCGCGCTGCTGGCCGGCCCGGCAGCCGACCCGAGAGCAGCCGACCGCGCCGGCTCGGCCGCAGAATGCCCAGGTCGGCGCAATTGCCGGAGACGTAACCGGGGTCGGTATCGCCAAAGCCGACGGTGACGTCGCAGACGTTGTCGGGGCAGGAGGTGTTGCTGGCGCAATCGCAGGAGCCGGCGAAGGCGCCGCCCGTCGGTTGGACGCGGGCGGTGGCGTCGCTGGTGTTGGAGGCGCCGTCGACGCGGGCAACGCGGGCCGCGCCGAGCAGCCGGCGCAGCACGCCGCGCCAGCGGCCAGCGCCTTCGTCGGATCGTCGACCTGCTGCCCGGGTTCGCAGGAGGTGCCGGACGGGCAGCAGATGCCGTTGCAGCCGCTGGCGCCGGGGTCGCAGCAGGTGGCGGTCTCGGGATCCCCGTCGTAGCCGGTGCAGTTGCCGGAGGCGCACTCGGCGGAGCCGGTGCAGGGTGCCTCGTTGGGCGGGGGAACGGGGGCGACGCAGCGCCGGGTGGCGGGATCGCAATCGGCGGAGGCGCATTGGGCGTCGCGGATGCAGGTCGCGCCCGCCGGGCGAAGCGTTGCCGCCCCGGCCGACCGGCCGACCGCGAGGCCGAACGCGCCGCCGGCCACGCCCATGATCCCGCGCAGAACACGTCGCCGCGATGCGCCCGTCGCGAGCGATTTGGTCAAATCGTCGAACCGCTGCCCGTCCGTGCCCGTCTCCGATTCGTACCGCGTCCGACGCCATGCCGTTTCCCGCGGAACTCCGGTCCGGACGATGCCCGAACCGTGGGCGGTGCGCATGGGGAGCGCGGCATTGCGCCGAATGGGGCGGAACCCGGGCGTGGAGCGGGAGCAAGGGAGACCCCCGTGCCCCGGAACCGGGGCACGGGGCCAAGGATGCGGAGAGCCGACCGGCGCCAGCCCGGTGCGAGCGACGATGCCAAAGGGGACCGCGCCGGGCTGTCGAACCGTAGGTCGTCCACCCCGTGTTCCCTGGTTCGTTCCGGCGTTCCCGAAGGGCATCCCGCCCCGGACACCGGAGGGACCGTCGTTGCCGACGCCCCGAAGCGATCGGATCGGGGGTACCGGGATCAATGACGACATCGGAGCTGCCCGATCCCCTTCCTGGCTAGGACGTTTTGGCCCCTGGACCAGCCGCGCGAGGACCTTGCTGTGCTATCCTGACCCGCGACACGCGGGCCAGCGCGGGGGTTCGCGCGCCGTCCCAGCACGGCCCTTCCCGCCGCCGTTTGGGCGCCATCGCCCGGCGGCAGGCCCGCACCGGCACCCAGCATCTGGCCGCGCCACGAGGCGGTGGCGGGCGGGGCGACGCGGCCCGGAGCAAGGAGTCCAGTACGGTCATGGCGGTTTCCCAACCGACCCCGCACGCGCCGTCCCCGTCCCGCGCCGACGACCTGGCCCAGTTCTACGGGCCGAACGCCGGCTACGTGCTCGAACTCTACGATCGCTACCTGGCCGACCCGAACGCCGTCGATCCGGAGACCCGGGCCGCCTTCGCGTCGTTCGCGCCCGCCCCGTTGGTGGCGCGGTCGGTCGCCACCAACGGGACCGCTCCATCCGCGCCCGCCGCGGCGACGACGGCCCCGACGGCGGCGGCCCCGGCGACGGACGTGAGCAAAATCGTCGGCGCCGTCGAGTTGGCCGTTTCCTTGAGGGAATACGGCCACCTGGCGGCCCGGCTCGACCCCCTCGGCAGCGAGCCGCCCGGCGCGCCGGAGCTGGACCCGGCCCACCACGGGCTGGCCGAGGCCGACCTGGCGGCGCTGCCGGCGTCGGCGGTCGGCGGTCCCGGCGCCGAAGACGCCGCCGACGCCGGCGAAGCGATCGAGCGCCTGCGCGCGGTCTACTGCGGCACCACCGGCTACGACTTCGACCACGTCCAGGTCGCCGAGGAGCGGGCCTGGCTGCGCGACGCGGTCGAGTGCGCGCGGTACCGCGCCGACCTCTCGCCGGACCAGCGGCGCCACCTCCTCAAGCGCCTGACCGAGGTCGAGGGCTTCGAGCGCTTCCTCCACCAGACGTATCTGGGCCAGAAGCGGTTCTCGATCGAGGGCACCGACGTCCTGGTGCCGATGCTCGACGAGATCGTCCACTCCGCCGCCGCCGGCGGCACCCGCGAGATCGTGGTCGGGATGGCCCACCGCGGCCGCCTGAACGTGATGACCCACGTCCTCGGCAAGCCCTACAACGCGATTCTGGCCGCGTTCGAGGGCGTCAAGGCCCGGCCCGGCGCGACGGCGCCGCTGGACGCCGCCGACGACCGCACCGGCGACGTCAAGTACCACCTCGGCGCCCGCCTCGCCCGCGACGGCGTCACCGGCGACCTGGTCGAGTTGCCCCTGGTCCTGGCCCCAAATCCGAGCCACCTGGAGTTCGTCAACCCGGTCGTGGTCGGGATGGCCCGCGCCTCCCAGGACCAGCGCGACCACCCCGGCCCCCCGACCCAGGACGCCAAGGCGTCCCTCGGCATCCTCCTCCACGGCGACGCCGCCTTCCCCGGCCAGGGCATCGTCGCCGAGACGTTAAACCTCTCCGGGCTGCCCGGCTACACCACCGCCGGCACCCTCCACATCATCGTCAACAACCAGATCGGCTTCACCACCGACACCACGGACTCCCGCTCCACCCTCTACGCCAGCGATCTGGCCAAGGGCTTCGAGATCCCGATCGTCCACGTCAACGCCGACGACCCGGAGGCCTGCCTCTCCGCCGCCCGCCTGGCCTTCGCCTACCGCGACACCTTCGGCAAGGATTTCCTGATCGACCTGATCGGCTACCGGCGCTGGGGCCACAACGAGGGCGACGAGCCGGCCTTTACCCAGCCCCGGATGTACGACGCGATCACCAAGCACCCGACCGTCCGCGCCCTGTGGGCGGCCAAGTTGGCCGAGGACGGCGTGGTCCCGTCCGAGGAAGCCGCCCAAATGGAACAGGCGGTGCTGGACCGCCTGGCCGGGATCCGTCGCTCGCTGGCCGAGCAGCCCCCGGTCGAGGAAGACGAAGCGCCCCGCCAGGGCGAGCGGCACGAGGTCCACACCGCCGTCCCCGAGGAAACGCTGCGCCGCCTCCACGCCGCGATCCACGCCCTGCCGGAGGGGTTCGTCCCCAGCCCGAAGCTGAAGCGGCAGTGGGACCGGCGGCGGGCGGTGCTCGACACCCCCGACGGCAAGGTGGACTGGGCGCACGCCGAAGCCCTCGCCTTCGCCGCGATTTTGGCGGACGGGGTGCCGATCCGCCTGACCGGTCAGGACGCCGCCCGCGGCACCTTCTCCCACCGCCACCTGGTCCTGCATGACGCCCACACCGGCGCCGAGTACGTGCCCCTCCATGCGCTGCCAGAGGCCAAGGCCGCCCTCGCCGTCCACAACAGCCCCCTCTCCGAGAACGCGGCGATGGGCTTCGAGTACGGCTACAGCGTCCACGCCCCGGGCGTGCTGGTGCTCTGGGAAGCCCAGTTCGGCGACTTCGCCAACGGCGCCCAGGTGATCATCGATCAATTCCTGGTTTCGGCCCGCGCCAAGTGGCGGCAGCGCCCGGCGCTGGTCCTGCTGCTGCCCCACGGCTACGAGGGCCAGGGTCCGGAGCACTCCAGCGCCCGTCTGGAACGCTTCCTCCAGCTTTCGGCGCGGGACAACATCCGCGTCTGCAACGTCACCACCGCCGGTCAGTATTTCCACCTCCTGCGGCGGCAGGCGCGGCGCCTCGGCGTCGACCCGCGGCCGATGGTGCTGATGACCCCGAAGAGCCTGCTCCGCCACCCGTTGGCCGCCTCCCCGCTCGAGGAGCTGGCCGAGGGCACGTTCCGGCCGGTGCTCGACGACCCGACGGCGGCGGACCGGCGCGAGTCGGTGACCCGCCTGGTCCTCTGCTCCGGAAAAGTCGTGGTGGACCTGGAAGGCAGCGACGCCCGGAGTACCGAGGCGGTGGCGATCGCCCGCGTCGAACAGTTGCAGCCGTTCCAGAACACCGCCCTGCGCGCCGCGATCGCCAACTACCCGAACCTGGCCGAGCTGGTCTGGCTCCAGGAAGAGCCGCGCAACATGGGCGCCTGGGGTTTTATGGAGCCGCGCTTGCGCGAGTTGACCGAAGGCGCCCTGCCGATCCGCTACGCCGGCCGACCGGAACGCGCCAGCCCGGCCGAAGGCTCCGCCACCCAACACGCCGAGGAGCAGGCCAGGATCGTCGGCGAAGCCTTTGCCGACCCGCCATCTCGCGCCAAGCGTTCGGGCCGGACCACGACCAACGGCGCCAAGGCCGCCACCAACGGCAGCCACGCCGCCGTGCCGAAGGCGACCAAGGCGCGGGCCAAGGCCGGGGTCGCCAGCCCGTAAGGCATGGCCGGGGCGCTTGGAGGGGCGGGCCGGTGTGCCCGCCCGTTCCCGGGATCACGACGAAGGATGTCGGACACGGCGTTCCAGACCGGGACAAGGCGGCCGCGAGCACGGGCGGGCGCACCGGCCCGCCCCTACGATACGCCTCGCCAAACCCGCACGGCGCGTCGGCCAAAGCAGGCCGACGACCGATCGCTGACAGCCAGGAGCCTCACCCATGCCCGTCGAAATCCGCGTCCCGCCGCTCGGGGAATCGTTGGTCGACGCCGTGGTCGGCCAGTGGCTGAAGCAGGAAGGCGACGCGGTCAGCCGCGGCGAAACCGTCGTCGAGCTGGAGACCGACAAGGTCAACCTCGACGTCACCGCCGCCGAAGACGGCGTGCTGTCGCGGATCGAAAAGCAGGAGGGCGACGTCGTCGCCGTCGGCGACATCCTGGGCATGGTCGGCGCCGACGGCGCCAGCGCGTCCACCAACGGCACCGCCCCGGCCCCGTCTCAGCCCCCAGCCCCCAGCCCCCAGCCCGCTCCGTCGTCCGCCACCGAGGCCGAAGCCCCCGCCGGACCCGCCGACGCCGCGCCGCTGGCCATCCCCTACACCGAACCGGTGGGGCCCCCCGCCGGCCAAGCCGACGGAACCGTCACCACCGGCCCCGCCCCGGCCACCGAGGCCCCCGGCCCCGCCGTTGCCGCCGGGGACCCCTACGCCCTCGCCAACCGCGCCGCCCCGGCCGTCCGCCGCCTCGCCGAGGAGCACCACGTCGACCTCGCCGCCCTCCGCGGCTCCGGCCCCGCCGGCCGCGTGACGCGGGAAGACGTGCTGACCGCCGCGGGGTCTGGGGTC
>CADCWE010000018.1 GCA_902806325.1 uncultured Thermomicrobiales bacterium
TTTCGGCCGAAACGGCGATGGGCCGCTACCCGGTGGAAGCGGTCCAGACCATGGACCGGATCATCAAGGAGGCCGAGAAGGAGGGCCCGATCCGGACCGACGCCGCCGCCAAACCGTTGCCCGCGTCGAAGGACGCCAGCCTCGCCTTCGCCGACGCAATCGCCCGCGCCGCCTACACGCTTTCTTTGGACTCTCCAGCCGAGCGGATCGTGGTCTTCACCCTGACCGGTGCCGCCGTCCGCCGCGTCGCCAAGTATCGCCCTAGCCCGCCGATCGTCGCCGTCCTGACCGACGAGCGCGCTGCCCGCCGCCTGAACCTGATCTGGGGGGTGCGGGCCGTCGTCGTCCCGATCGAGGAAGATCCGGACGTGATGTTCCGCCAGGCGGGCGAGGCGATCATCGAGGCCGGCCTCGCGGCGCGCAATGGCTACGCCTTGATCGTCGGGTCCTTGCCGATGCTGCGCGTCTCCGGGCACACCAACCTGGTCCACGTGCGGCGGCTGGGGACGTAGCACCGAGGTCGGGGGCAACGATGCGCGTCGCTGGGCGGCGGCTCACCAAGGAGGGCGAGCCGTGGCGTTGGCGACGACGCGGACCGTGGTGATCTTGGCTGAAGACATGGATGCCGGGGATGGGTTCGTCGGTCGCGGGCGGCGGACCGCGTACTTGGTGGACGACGTGTGGGAAAAGCTGCCGCGGGACCATGGCGTGCCGTTGCTCGACAAGGCGGCAGGGTCGCTGGAGGATGTCGATATCCCAGGTTGGGAAACGGAGGCGTCCGACGCCGGAAAAGCGCCGAAACGCGCGCCCGACGGCGCGTTGCGCACCACGTCGCTGGTCTGCCGGTGGGGCGCCGATGGGGTGCCGGTGGCCAATGGCCATCGACCGCGCGGACCGTAAAAAGTTCTCCGCGACGGCAGGTGAAGCGGTTGCGCTCTACGCCGCTGGACCTGGTGCGTCGAGCACCCGGAGCGTCGGCCATCGCCCCCGCAACGCCGCCGCCAGCGCCCGCATTCCCCACTCCTCGCTGCGCCGGTGACCGATCGCGACGACCGCGATCCCCGATTCCTCCACCGCCGCCCGCGCCGGAACCCGCGATTGCCCGGTGACGTAGAGGTCTGCCCCACGAGTCGCCGCTTCGCGGACCAGGGCGTCTGTCATCGCGCCGACCACGGCGACCCGCCCGACGGTCTTGCGGCCGCCGTAGTCGGCGCGGTCCAGTCCGCGGAATACGCCGGCCAAGAAGGTGACATAATTATCTATTGCAGTGTTGGGGATCGCCCCAATCATCCCGATCGGACGGTCAGCCTTGCGCCCGAGCACCTCGGGAGCGTCCAATCCCATGGTTGTGGCCAAGGTTGGGTTGAAGCCGAGGGTCATCGCCTCGTCGAAGGCCAGGTGGTAGCCGAGGACGCCGACATCGCCAAGGTCGTGCAGCGGTACATCCCACGGCCGGTGGACAATCAGCGCACCAAGCTTCTTCGCGTCCACCCAGGCCTGAAGGCCCGGCCACGGCTCCAAAAGCAGACCGACCGCCGCGACGGGTTGCTCGGTGCCGTGCCAGATGCCATGCGGGTCGTCCAGCCCCGCGAACTGGTCGGCCCGCAGGGTCCGGTCCAGGAACGCGGCCAGGTCGGCCAAGAGGATCGCCGTCACGCGCCGCCGATGTGCTGCATCAGGCCACCGTCGACGAAGTAGGTGCTGCCCGTGACGTAGGACGCGTCGTCGGAGGCGAGGAACAAGGCCACGTTGGCGACCTCCTGGGGGTCGCCGGCCCGCTTCATCGGGATCTGCTGCAGGGACTGCTCGGACTGCTCGGGGTCGTTGAGGGTCTCGGCGGTCATTGGGGTCGCGATCAGGCCGGGGGCGATGTTGTTGACCCGCACCCGCTTCTCCGCCAGCTCGGCCGCCAGGGTGCGGGAGACCATCCGCAGGCCGCCCTTGGCCGCGTCGTAAGCCGCGTTGCCGGGGGAGGGGATCTCTTCGTGGACGCTGGTCACGTTGATGATTGCGCCGTGGCCGCGTGCCGCCATTCCCTTGCCCGCCAACTGGGCGAGGCGAAACGGGCCGATGAGGTCGACGTTGATCACGTTGACGAAATCCGAGAGCGCCAGGTCTAGCGACGTGTCGGCGCTAATCCCCTTGCCCGCGCAGTTGACCAGAATGTCGATCTGACCGAGTGCCGCTTCCGCTTTGGCGAACAACGGGTCGGCCTGTTCCGGGTCCCCGAGATCGGCCTGGACCACTTCGGAGCGTCGCCCGTGATGGCGGACCATGTTGGCCGTCTGATCGGCGCCGCGTTCGTCCTCGTGGTAATGGACCACCACGTCGGCGCCCTCGCGGGCGAAGGTGGACGCGATCGCGCGGCCGATCCCGCTGTCGGCGCCGGTCACCAGCGCCATCTTGCCTGCCAGTTTCATCGGTGTTTCCCGTCCCTTCTCGTGGCGTCGCGCGGTTCCCTCCGTGCCCAATATGCAAGAAGGTTGCCCGAACCTCCGCCGCCCGGAAATGCCGGTCGCGGATTGCTACACTGCCGCCCGGCAGGACGAGGAGAGGATGGTGGCAATGCCGGCTCCGACCTGGACCTGGCTCAACGAACCCGGCGATGGTCGGGATCGGGGCAGCGTCCCGACCGATACGACCGGCCACGGCTCGGACGGCTGGAACGTCACCCGCTGCGGCTTCGTCCGCGACCATGGCAAATTTGCGGTTCGCGAGCAGACCGGCGACTTCGACCCCGGGGTGGCGGTCGCCGGGGAGGACCGGCAGCGGTCCGATCAGATGGCGTTGATGGTTCGCTTCGACGATGCCACCCGGCTCAAGACCGGGATCGAGTTCCTCGACGGCGTCCCGTACGCCAGCGCGCGGGTCACCTACGGTCTTTCCGATTGGTCTGTTTCCCCGTTGCCGGACACCCCGGCCATGGTCCGGGTCCGTCCTTCCCGCCGCGACGCCGCAATCAGGGTCCACGACGCCGGGGACAGACCGGAGACGCTACGGCGGCTGACGTACCGGTCCGCCGCCCCGACGTCTCGGGTCGGCCCGGTCGGCGCCTCCGGGACGGCGCGGGCGTTGCGGAGGAGCCCCGCGACTTCGTCCTCACCCCCTTCCCGCCCGCGTCACCCGAACCCGGCGCGGACGGCTGACGGCTGATGGCTGACCACGCGACCTCTGTGTTCCTCGGTCTCGACCTTGGAACGTCGTCGGTCAAGGCGTTGCTGGTGCGCGAGAACGGCACGGTTGCGGGTCGCGGCGCCGCCGAATACCCGACCGCCGCTCCCCGCCCCGGCTACGCCGAGCAGGACCCGGAGGAGTGGTGGCGGGCCTGCGGCGACGCGGTTGGGGCGGCGCTGCGCGCGGCCGGTCCGGAAACCGCCGTCGCCGCGCTCGGGCTTACGGGCCAGATGCACGGCACCGTTCTGCTCGGCGCGGACCAGAGACCGCTGGCCCCGGCGGTCATCTGGTCCGACCAGCGCGCCGCGGATCAGGTCCATGAGATCACCGGCCGGATCGGCGCCAGGCGCTTGATCGCCCTCGCTGGGACGCCGCTGGCGACCGGGTTCCAGGCCGCCACGCTGCGCTGGTGCCAAACCGAGCGGCCGGACCTCTGGGCGCGGACTAGCCACGTCCTGCTGCCAAAGGACGAGATCCGCCGCCGCTTGACCGGCGTCCTCGCCACCGAACCGAGCGACGCCTGCGGCACCGCCCTGCTCGATATCAGCCACCGCGATTGGTCCGACCCGATCCTGGCCGAGATGGACTGGGATCGGACGCTCTTCCCGCCGGTCGTTGCGTCGACGGCGATCACCGGCCACCTCGGGCCGGACGCCGCCGACGCGCTCGGCCTGGCGCCCGGAATTCCGGTCGTCGGCGGCGACGGGGATGCGCCGGCTGCCGCATTGGCAGCCGGGATTCGTGATCCGAGAACGCTGTTTCTGACGCTCAGCACCGGCGCCCAAGTCCTTCTGCCGGCCACCACGGTCGAGACCGATCCGCTCGGCCGCTCCCACACCTTCTGTGCCGCCCTGGATCCCGGACCCGACCGCCCGGGGTGGTACCGAATGGGCGCCACCCTGACCGCCGGGATGGCCCTCCGTTGGCTGCGCGACCGCGTCTTCGCGCTCGACAAGGCCGAGGCGTACCCCCGCCTGATGGGCTGGGCGGACGAAGCCCCGCCCGGCGCCAACGGGCTGCTGTTCGTGCCGTATCTGACCGGGGAGCGGACGCCGCACATGGACCCGAACGCGCGCGGCGCCTTCGTCGGCCTGACCGCCGCTCACGGCCGCTCCGAACTGGTCCGCGCCGTCCTCGAAGGGGTCGTCTTCGCGTGCGCCGACGCCTTCGCCGTCCTCGCCGAAACCGGGTCCGCTCCCTCCCGGATCGTCCTCGCCGGCGGCGGCGCCCGTTCCCCCCTCTGGCGCCAGATCGTCGCTGACGTCTTTGGCCTCCCCGTGCTGCCCCTTGCCACCGCCGACGGGTCGGCCCTGGGCGCCGCCCTTCTCGCCGCGATCGGGTCCGGGGCGTTGGACCCGGCGGCGTCGTGGGCCGTCTACGAGGCCCCCGTCGAGCCCGACCCCGCGACCCACGCCCGGTACCGCGACCTGGTTGCGCTCTTCCGTCGCCAGTACGCGATCGGTCGCGAGACCGTTCACGCCCTGGCCGCGTATGAGCGGAATGGATGACCTTTGGCGAAGGTGTCGAATGACGCGGGTGGCATCACCGTCGGTCGCGAGCCCGCCGCTTCGCCGGGAGCCCGTGGCGGCGGGCCGCGTCGGCCGTACCCGGCGGGCGCGCGTCGTCCCTCGCCATCGTGGGCGGTTTCCTTGGGGACCGAGGAGGATCAGGTTTCGCTTCGTCAGTAAGCGGTCGAGCGGCATCGGTGGCGCAGGCGAGCTTTGTAGACCGGGTCTTGTCCCCGATGCCAGAGGAGGTGGTCGAGATCCTTGGCGGCGACCATTTGCCCCGCCGCCCGGAGTTCGGCGACGATCACCTCGGTGGCCGCCACCGCGACGGCACGGATCTCGATTTCTTCGGGCGAGCCGGGGAGAATCAGTTCGCCGGACTCGATCCGGTTCACCAGTGCGGGGTCGTAGCGCAACACGCCGTCCAGCCGCAACACGTGGGGAATGAGGTTATCGGCGAAGATGGTCAGCCGGTCCAGATCGGCGAAGGCGCCCAGCCCCCGACCACCAAGCGCGAGGGCCAGATCCGCCACCGTGATTTGGGCTCGCTTGTAGAGCGGGACGGAAAGCCCATGATAATTGGCGACATCGTGATACATCCCCATCTCGGCCAGCATCGCCACCAGGCGGGCGGCCGAGCCGCTGGCGGCACCGACAAAGCGTTCGGGGTCACCTGCGAATCGGTCGCCCAAAAGCGTTCCCAATTGGTTCCAGGATCGGGCAAATAGTTCCATCAATCGGGCGATTTGATCGTCCCTCATATCCTGATCGAAGATGCGCGCACAGTCCTCGGCCGTGGCGCCCGCCAACTGGTCGGCGCTGATCGGTCCTTGATTCAGGAAATGGTCCCGCAATGCCATGGCGACGGAGAAGTACAGCGATGATCCGGGCCGTTTGCGCACCAGCGGCGACCAGCCGGAGCCAAAGTTGACGGCATCGAGGATCAAAAAATAGGCGAGCGTCGAGGCGTCGTCGGCGACGTAATGGTGTTCGGTGTCCAACTTAGGGACCGGGACGCGGTGTGCCGCGAGCGAGGCCGCGTAGGCCGGGATCCGCTCGTGAACCAGGCGCACGAATGTGGCACGTTCCGCGACGGTGCCGCACGCGCGGCGGATGTCGTCGAAGACGTCGGTCATCGAGGGAACGCTTTCAGGGGGCGCGGACAGCAAGCCAGCGAGTAGCAAAAAACAGCCCCGACGAACCTTTGCCGCCGAACCTTCCCCCGCGTTCTCCGGTTTCCCCGCACGTCGCCCCGCAACGCGTGCGCTTCCGCCGGTGAACCCTGGTGCCGACCCGGTCCCGAGCGAAACCCCGCAGCATCGCTCGCCGTTGTCGGTCCCGGTGGGTGAAGACCCGGAGCGTCAGCTCCTCGGGACTGTACGACCATAGTATACGTACAGTTGGCCCATGTCAAGGGGGTGGAGGGAGCAATATCGGGTCGAGATTGGCCAGCGGGAGTATAGCGCAGTGCGGGAGGCGGTGGAGACGTCTGGCAACCTCCGGTTTCGACTGGGTGGTGCCTCGCAGTGGAACGCGCGCGTGTTGCCGCCCCAGCGGGGGTGATCGTGGTTTGGGGGGTGATCGTCACGAGGGCAACCAAGAAGGGCCATCCAAGACACTACCCCGTTCAACCCGATTGTGGGAGGGGGCAACCGGTCGCCCCTTCGAACGCGGTCAACACCGCCGTCAGTTGCGGGACGGCATCCAACGTCGTTATGACGGTCGTCCGATGCACCGTCTCCTCGACCGGACGAACCGTCAATCCGGCGATCTCGCGCACCGACAGCGCGCGTTCGCCGTCGCGGCGGGTGATCTCGATCCGCAGCCGACCACCGGGGTCCAGCGTCACGAGCCGGGTTTCGTCGGCCCGCTCTCGGCGGGCAACGAGGCGGGGGGCGTGCGAGTGCCTTAGATCAGGCGGGTCCACGTCGTACCCGGCGGCGCGTAGGGCAAGGGCGATGGCGGACGGATCGACTCGCCATGGCACCACGGATTGCTACCCAACCCGTCCATCGGCGAAGTCGCCGGCGAACGTCGCGGACATCCGCTCGATGCTGGCCGGGTCGTCGAGGATGATCCCGAGTTCGCGGTTCTGGTCGAGCGAGGTGGCGGTAAAGTTTTGAGACCCGACATAGGCACGTTGGCCGTCGACGAGCAGCATCTTGGCGTGGATGTAGAGACCACCGCGGGCGAGGCGAACCTCGGCCCCGGAATCGGTCAGCTGCTCCCGTTCGTCGCGCCCGCGGTCGTTCTCCGCCGAATCGGCCGAGACCACCAGACGGACCGCCACTCCTCGGGACTCCGCGTCCTCGAGCGCGGCGACGATCTGCTCGTCGCGCACGACCTCGGCGTAGACATCGAGCGACCGCGTCGCGCCGGTGATCAGACCCAGAAGTTCCGTCCGGCTGTCGGTCGGACTGACGATCAGCGGGCCGTCGGCCGGCTCCGCGCCCCCGGTCCAGTCGGCGGCGAAGATCGCGGCGGCGTGGGCGACGTCGGCGCGGCGGGTGGTGACGACGCCCAGCTCGCGGTTCTTGTCGAACGAGGACCGGGTCAGGTTCTGGTTCATCACGATCGCCACCCGGTTGTCGATCACGAACGCCTTAATGTGGTTGAACCGGAACGTCCCGTTGTCCCACCGCACCTCGATCCCGGCCGCGTCCAGCCTTGCGAAAACCTCCTCGTGGTCGCCGCTGCCGCCGAACGGGTCCTCTTCCAAGATCACCCGCACCCGGACGCCGCGGCTCACCGCGTCCTCCAACGCGGCAATGATTTCCGGATCGCTGAGCAGATAGACCTCGAGATCGATCGTCAGGCGGGCCGTGGTCAATTCGTCGAGGATCGGTGCCCGTTTGTCCTCGGGCTGAACAAACAGCCCGATGACGCCGGAGTTGTCGTCTCTTCCCTCGGCGATCGGGGTGGGCGCTCGGGGAGGATCCGGATCGTCGCCGGATCGCTCTCGCTGGACGTAGGCAAGCAGGCCCGCGGCGAGCGCCAAGACGACGAACCAGACCAGGCGACGGCCGGGACCGCCCGATCCCGCCGAACGGTCCGATCGTCGACGCGTTCGTCGCCTGCTCGACATCAAAGTCCGCGCTTCGACCGCCAGGCGCGGATGTCGGCCGCGTGCTCGTCGTAATGCTCCCAGGTGTCTTCACGCAGGCAGCCGCAGATGCCGATGCCAATCGCCGGCTCGAAGCTCGCGCTGCCGTCGAGTAGTTGCCGTACCGCCTCGTGAGAGCGCTCGAATCGGGTCCGCAGTTCCTCCAAGGGGCGTCCGGCGTTGATTGCCGCCTCGCGCGCGTTGTCCGCTTCCCAGTCCCCGTGGGACGGCTTTTCGCCGCGCGACACTTGTTCGGCGGCCAGGACGGCGCGCTCATCCCAGTAGGCGACGTGGCCGAACAAGTCCTTGACCGACCACTCGCCGACTGCACCAGGTTCGGCGAGGAGGTCGTCGGGCACCCCTTCGATCGCATCGAGGAGCGCCTGCCAACTCGTTTCGATCCGGTTCCGGGTCTCTTCCAAGGTGGTCGCCTGGGCGTCGGCCGAAGCCGGAACGGTCCGCTGATCCACGTTCGACCATCCTTCCGCACGCGGGCCCGGCGTTATACGGCCGCGCCGCGCCGACGACGCCTCTCCCGGGCTATGAAGCGAACGGCGTGTCCCCCGATCCGCGGGGCGTTCCCAGCGCGATCGGAACGCCCCGCGAATCGGTCGGGCCAACATCTTGGATGGACTCCCGAACCTTCGGGGAATCCGAACTAGGCGGCTTTGACCGCCCCGATCAAGCGGTTGATTGTTTCCTTAGCGTCGCCGAAGAGCATGGTCGTTTTCGGGTCGTGGAACAGTTCGTTCTCGATCCCCGCGAAACCGGACTTCATGCTTCGCTTGAGAACGATGATCTGGGACGCATGGTCCACGTTTAGGATCGGCATGCCGTAGATTGGGCTGCTCGTGTCGGCGCGGGCGGCGGGATTCGTGACGTCGTTGGCGCCGATGACGAGGGCAACGTCGGTCTTGGCGAAGTCGTCGTTGATGTCGTCCATCTCGTAGAGGTCGTCGTAGGGCACGTTGGCCTCGGCCAGGAGGACGTTCATGTGACCCGGCATCCGGCCCGCGACCGGGTGGATCGCGTAGCGGACGTCGACGCCCCGCTCCTGGAGCATGTCCGCCAGCTCGCGGACGCCGTGCTGGGCCTGGGCCACGGCCAGGCCGTAGCCCGGCACGATCACGACCCGTTGGGCGTAGGCCAGCGGTACCGCCGCGTCCTCGGCGCTGATCTCGCGGATCGGTTTCGCTTCTCCCGTACTCGCGGCTGCGCCGCTGGCGATGGCACCGCCGCCGAAGGCGCCGAAGAGAACGTTGGTGACTTTGCGGTTCATGGCACGGGCCATCAGCAGCGTCAGCAACGTGCCGGAGGCTCCGACCAAGGCCCCAGCAACAACCAGTGCCTGGTTGTTGAGGACGAAACCGGTCAGGGCCGCCGCCAAGCCGGTGGCGGAGTTCAGAAGCGCGATTACGACCGGCATGTCGGCGCCGCCGATCGGCACTACCACCAGCGCGCCGAGCACCAACGAGGCGACGAAGACCAGCGTCAGCAGCACCCGGGCCAACGTCAGGTTGCCGTCGTACAGGACCAGCGTCAGCAGCGAGAGGACGGCGATGCCCCCGAATAGGGCGGCGTTGATCGGCTTCTGATTCGGGTAGACGATCGGGCGCCCGCTCATCAGTTCTTGGAGTTTGAGGAAGGCGATCGCGCTGCCCGTGAAGGAGACGGCGCCGATGATGGTCCCGAGGACAATCGAAACGGCTTCGCCGCCGGGAATGTCGGTCTTGTGGGAGAACTCGGCAATCGAGACCAGGGCGGCCGTGGCGCCGCCCATGCCGTTGAAGATCGCCACCATCTGCGGCATCGCGGTCATCTTGACCCGCCGCGCCGGGAGGTAGCCGAGGGCCCCGCCGAGCGCGATGCCAACGATGATGAGGATGTAATTGCTGTTCTCGAAGCCGCGGGTGAAGAGCGTCGCGACCACGGCGACGAGCATCCCGACCATCGCCAGTTGGTTGCCCTGGCGGGCAGATGCCGGGGACGAGAGTCGCTTCAGGCCGACGATGAAGAGAACGGACGCCGCGAAGTACGCAAGATCGACGAACGCGTCGCGCCAGTTGTCGATCATCGTGCCTTCCCCTGCCCCTGAGCGGGGCCAGCTGCCGCTCCGGCGCCGCCCGGCACCGGTTTCTTCTTGAACATCTCCAGCATCCGGTCGGTAACGGCGAAGCCGCCGACCACGTTCGCGGCGCCGGCAACCACGGCGACGAAGCCGATCGCTTGCAACCACCAGTTGTTGGCGGTGCCGAGCACGATCATCGCGCCGAGGAGCACGATGCCGTGGATCGCGTTCGTCCCCGACATCAGCGGCGTGTGGAGGGTGCCGGGCACCCGGTTGATGATCTCCAATCCGAGAAAGATCGCCAGGGCGAAGACGTAGGCCCCGAGCAACACGTTTTGTTCCATCGCGCCCTCCTTTGCTGTAGCTGTTAACGCTGCCGCGGTAGCTCCCGTTCGTCCCGTCCTGCTGAGCGAAGCGACGCATCTCCTGCCACGGCAGTGCCGGTTCCCCACCGACGTCGGCCGCGGGCGAGCAAACCTTCGCTTCGCTCAGAACGCCGGCGAGCGGACGACGATCATTGCTAACGCTCCGCCGGGGTCGCTCCCGTCGGCGCCGCACCGACGCCCGAAACGGACGCCGCCTCGGCGGGCTGCTCGGGTGGCGAGCCGGAGGTAGCGGTACCATCACCCGATGTCGCCGGATCCGGCGTAGCTTCCGCGGTTGACGGCGAGGCGGGCGCTGGCTCCGGTTCTGGGGTCAAGGAACCCAGACCGAGACGCGATCGCGTCGCTTCGTGGACCACCTCGCCGTCGTGCGTGATCACGGTGCCCTTGACGATGTCGTCGTCGAAGTTGAGGTTCAGCCTGCCGTCCTTGATGAAGAGGGCGAGCAGATTCTGGACGTTCTTGGAGTACATCTGGCTGGCGTGGAACGGCATCTGGCTCGGCAGGTTCAGGGTTCCGATCAGGGTCACGCCGTGCTCGACCACGATCTCGCCCGGCTTGGTCAGCTCGCAGTTGCCGCCCGTCTCCGCCGCCAGGTCGACGATCACCGAGCCGTGGCGCATCTCCGAGACCGTTTGGGCGGTGATCAGGCGTGGCGCGGGGCGACCGGGGATCAGTGCGGTCGTGATCACCACGTCGGAGCGGGCGGCGCGCTCGGCCAGCACCTCGGCCTGCTTCTTCAGCACCTCCGGTGATGCTTCCTTGGCGTAGCCGCCGGCGGTTTGGGTGTCCTGGGTTCCGATGTCGATGTCGACGAACCTGGCGCCGAGGCTCTCGACCTGCTCCTTGACGACCGGACGGGTATCGTAGGCTTCCACCACCGCGCCCAGGCGACGGGCGGTGGCGATCGCCTGCAAGCCGGCCACCCCAGCACCGACGACCAACACCTTGGCCGGGGTGATCGACCCGGCGGCGGTGGTCAGCATCGGGAAGAACCGCGGCAGGTGATCGGCCGCCAGCAACACCGCCTTGTAGCCCGCGACGGTACTCTGGGACGACAGCGCGTCCATGGATTGGGCGCGGGTGGTGCGCGGGATGGCGTCCATGCTGAAGGCGGTGATCCGGCGCCGGGCGAGATCCTGGGCCGAGTCGGTGTTCATCATCGGCGCCAGGAACGCGACCAGGACCGCTCCCGGACGCAAGCTGTCCAACTCGGCTGGCTCGGGCTTTTGGACTCGCAGCAGCACGTCAGCGCCCCGGACCAGTGCGGCCGCATCCGGCACCACCGTCGCGCCGGCCTTCTGGTACGCGTCATCGAGATAGGCCGACGCCTCTCCCGCCCCGGCCTCGATCGTTACCGCGACGCCGCCGGCGACCAGCTTCGCGACCGCGTCCGGCACCAGCGCGACCCGGCGCTCGTTCGCCGCGGTTTCCTTGGCCACCGCGAGCGTTACCCGCCCCCCGTGTGCCCCCGGATCGGGACTCGTTTCTGCAGCGGACTCGGCCATCAATCGTACCCTTCCCCCGACCGCGCGGCGCGGCGCCCGACTTCCCCACTTGCACGACACGATGCCGGTGTTCGGTCTCCGGTCGGGGCAGTTTACCAACAGACGGCAAAGAGTGGGGATTTGCGACGGGGCCCTCCCATCCCGAGCGTACAACCGGCCCCCTCGTGCGCAGGGGAGGGGGAGTGGATCCACGGAGCGGGGGTGCTCGGAGGCACCGAATGCGCCGCGCGAGGAACGATCGATGGTTTGATCGCCCGCGTGCCGAGACTCCGGTTGCTTTCACGCCGGATGGTGGCGCTTATGCAACTCCACAGCGAGAACCCACGCCACGGCTCCCTTCAGCAGCCCTTGGCGGGGCTCGACGATGCGGGCGCTCTATCAGCCCGCGCGGTAGCCCTAATGGAGCTGTTGCTTCGACATCTTTTCCGGCAGTGGTCGGGGTAGAGCGCTTGGG
>CADCWE010000019.1:0-41354 GCA_902806325.1 uncultured Thermomicrobiales bacterium
CGCCTTCGCCGTCGCCGAGCAAACCGGCGACGCCGCCCTCCTCGATGCCGCCGCCGCCGCCTGGGAACGCCTCCCCGCCGCCGACGCCAACGCGATCACCCGCCGCGCCGCCCGCCAGATCGGCGGCGATGCCCGCCTGCCCGCCCTCGGCGCCCGCGGCCAACAGGGCCTGATCCACCTCGACGGCGCGCTCTGCGCCCCCCGCCGCTGCTTCGAGTGCCCGATCGCGGCGCGGGCGATCGCGGGGGAGATGGGTCGGTGAATCCGCCGATCCCCCGGCCCTGATCTCGGGAACCCTTCCCCCGGTCGCGAGGGAACCGGGGGGTCGGGGGTGGGGGTGAGGGCGCGACTTAAGAGGCGGTCAATTCTTCGCGCGGCCGAGCCGCGTTCGCCGTCTGGCCCGCGATCGAGAACGGTCGGTCGATGTCGTCAAGGGCTTTTATCCGACCGCCTTCATCGTGCTCGGGTGAAAGCACGACCCGCTCGTGCTTCGTCTGCTGTGACGGCCAGAGCAGGCACTGGGCGCACGTTTCCCCAGGCGTGGCTCATCGTGCGATACGCGGTGTGCCGGATCAGGGATCGGAGCGGCCAGGTTCGGGCCGTTGTGCCCTCGGCATGGACCGGAGACCGAACCCCCCTCCGTGTTTCGATCGACACGGCGGTCGACGGTTACTTCTTTTCGCCGTCCACGTCACGGAGCCCGCCCTCGACCGTTGTCCCGACCGGGAAACGGACCCGCGATCCCCGTAGACTTCGACATGACCGGTTCGATGGCCCGCACGGGTTGCCATGGCGACGAGAATCGGGTCGCGCGGAAGGGAAGGCGGATGCACCACGCGGACGATCCGGAGAAGGTCGTCGAGGCCCAGCGCACGACCAAGGCCGAGGCCCGCCAACAGGGAATCGGCGCCCCGGAACCCGGCGCCGAGCCGTCCGCCCGGTCCTACCCCGACGAGACGGGGGTGGCCGATCTCGGCGTGGGGGAGCCGGTGGTCTCCCCGGCGGTGCGGGACGACCCCGGTCCCCGGCCCAGCGCGAACCCGACCGGGATGCTCGCCGGCGAGACGAGCGAGGACCGTCAGGAAGAGGCGTCGGTCCGGCGGGCACTGGAGGCGCGGTTCCCGGGGACGCGAGGGCATTGGAAGGAGGCGGGCCGGGTTCCCGGCGCCGGCGATCGGAGCGACGACGGGACGTGAGGGCCGTCGGCCGGTCCGCCGCCAGGAAGCGCCGCGAGAGGCGGTACCCACCGTGCGCCGGCATCAGACCGGGTCGGCGCCGTTGTCCAGCCGACGCCGTCCCGCGCGCCGGTGCGGGGACATCGTGCGCCGATCGCGGCCATCCGGGCCGCTGCCGGGGGCGTGCACGCTGGTCACCGCCACCGTCGCCGACCCGGCGACTGGAGCGGCCGGGAACGGAGTGGATGGTTGATCCGGGATTGGTAGCGCGGGCGGTGGCGGGCACGTGGTCGGCATGAGACGCCGGCCAGACCAAGGCCCCACACCGGGCCGGCCGGAATCGCCTTGACGGCCGGCGCAACGCCACCGACCATAGCCGGCGATGGCCACCCCACCCGAGCCCACGCCCGAACAAGAACGCGTCCCCGGTCCCGCCGACGATCACGGTCGCGGCTATCGCGCCGTCCTTGCCAACCCGCGCTACCGCCGACTTTGGAGCGTCGAGCTGGTCGCCAACCTCGGCGAGGCGCTGGCATCGATTGCGCTGCCGTTGTTCGCCTACGACTTGACGGGATCGGCCGCCCTGCTCAGCCTGGTCTTCGTCGTCCAAACCGTGCCCCGGGTGGTGCTGGCGCCGCTGGCCGGGGTGCTGGCGGACCGGATGGACCGGACCCGGCTGATGATCGCCGCCGATCTCGGACGGGCGGCGGCGGTGCTGGTGCTGCCGTTCGCGACCCAGATCTGGCAGGTGGCAACCCTGGCGGCGATCGTCGCGGTCGGCAACACCGTCTTTCGGCCGGCGGAGCAGGCGGCGGTGCCGTCGGTGGTGCCGCGGAGCCAACTCGTCTCGGCGCTGTCGTTGAGCCAGGTCAGTTCCAGCCTGATCCGCGTCGTCGGGCCGGGGATCGGCGCCGGCATCGTCGGTCTGGCCGGGCCGTCGCCCGCGTTCGCGATTCAGGGCGGCTGCTTCCTGCTTTCGGCCGCGCTGCTGCGGAACCTGGCCCTGCCCCTGCCGGCCGCCGACGCGCTGCCGGCCGGCGGCGCCGTGGCGGCGATCGGGCGGGAGATCCGCGAAGGGCTGGCGGTGGTGGTCCAGAACCCGGTGGTCCGCGGCACCGCCTCGGTCGAAGCGCTCTGGCAATTCGTGTCGGCGATCTTCGGGGTCGCGATGGTCGTCTACGTCGGGCGCGACGAGTTCGGGCTGGGCGACAACGACGGCTCCGTCTACGCCCTGCTGATGGGCACCTTCGCCGCCGGGACCGCGATCGGCGCCCTGCTCGCCGGCCGGGTCGAGCGCCGGATCGGCCGCACCCGCCTGATGGCGATCGGCTACCTGGCGCCGCTGATGCTGATCCCGGCCGGGGTCCTGCCGCCGCTGGCGGTGGTCTTCCTTGCCTTGCTGGTGCTGGGCTTCACCGACGCCTGGGCCGTGATCGCGATGCAGGCGTTTCTGGCCGAGTCGGTGCCGGACCGGCTGCGGGGACGCGTCTACGCCTCCTGGAACGCCGTCCTGACGCTGGCCGCCACCGTCTGGTTCGCCGTCGTCGGCTGGCTGGTCACCGTCGCCGGCGCCCCGGCCACCATCGTCGCCGCCGGGGTCGTCGTCGGCGCCGGTGGCCCGTTGCTGTTGTTTTACAGCGGAGCCCTGGCCGCGATGCGGCGGCACGTCCCGCTCGAGGCCGGCGCTGGTTCGTGAACGGCGCGGGGCGCCGCGTTGCGTCCCCGTCCGGGTACAATGCGCTCCAATCCGTCCCCGAACGGGGACAACCACGAACGCGGGGCGAGCGGAGGAAGCGGCGGCATGGTCTCGTTCTTCAGGGGGCGCCGGGGCGCCGACGCCAAGCACCGCGCCAGCGCCGATACCACCGCCGCCGCCGGGGACGCCGAAGGCTGGCGCTTCACGTTAAAAGGATCGCCCCGTCACTACGACGACGTGCTGGCGATCATCCAGGAGGGCGACCAGGCCAAGGTCTATTTCGGCGAGGCGCTGACCTACGAGCGCGGCGCCGGGGTCGCTCTCTGGCGCGTCCGCGCCACCGGCCTCGACTGGCTGCCCGTCCTCTACGACTGGTGGGCGGAGATGGAGCGCACCGAGCCGGTCCAGTTCACCTTCCACCTCTACGTCCCGCCCCAGCTCAAGTACCCCGCCCTCGACCTGCGCGACCACCCGCCGGACGCCGTCGCCGCCTATATCCGCGAGCACGCGCCGTACGAGACCCCGGCCCAGGCGACCGCGGCCCGGCGGTAGGCGGTCGGTCGTTGGGGCGCGATTCACCGCGTCGATTACCGGGTCGCAAAGCCACGATCTCCCGAACGGTCGTCCGGGAGACACCCCGCCGGGGTGGCATCGAGGGCGCGATGAATCGAGCCCCACGGGCATCGAGCGAAGCCGCCGCCCTTCCCGGTCATGGCGAGCGAAGCGAAGCACCGCTCGCCATGACGCCCAAGCGGGTTGGATAGATGCCGCTGGGGCACGCTGCATCGCGGCCCTACATCGGCCCGTGTTCTCGAATCCACGCCAGGTACCGGCCCATCCCGTCCTCGAACGAGATCCCTGGAACCCACCCCAAATCCGCCGCCAACCGGGCGTTCGACGGCGCCGGTCCCGGCGGTGCCCCAGAGACCCGGTAGGTTGCCTCGGCCTCGGGCACCTCCCGATATGTCACCCCCGGCAGATGGCGCGCGAACGCCGCCAGGACGTCCCCGATGCCATAGAGCCGCCCCCCGGTGACGGTGTAGACGTCGTGCGGCAGCGGCCCGTCGAAGGCCCAGATCCGTTCGACCCCCTCGGCGATGTCCTCGACGTAGGTCCAGTCCAGGAACGGTCCGGCCAGGGAGTTGACCAGGATCGGCTGCCCGGCGAAGTGGATCCGCAGCATCTCCCGGAGCTCGGTGGCGCCAACGTACCCCGGCGTCGGCCGCTCCATCGGCCCGTAGACGTTGGCCGGCCGCACCGCGACGGCGTCCAGATCGAACAACTCGGCCCAGCGCCGGCAAAGCCGCTCGCTGGTGTGTTTGGTGATCCCGTAGAGCGTGGTCGCCCGCGACGGCGTCTCCTCGGTCAGCGCCTCCGTCCCCGGTTGGTCCCCCCAAACCGCCCCGGACGAGACGTAGACCAGGCGCCGGAACGCGGGCAACCCCCGCGCCACCTCCAGTACGTTGATCGTCCCGCCCAGGTTGACGTCGACGATCCGCGCCGGTTCCCGCCGCTCCCGCTCCTCGGGCGGCGTGATCGCCGCCGCGTGGACGATGCTCGTCACCCCGTGCCGCCCGGCGACCGCCCGCAACCGCGCCGGGTCGGTCACGTCCCCCGGCTCGTACACCACCCGCGCCCCGTCCTCGCCCAGCAACTCGCGAAACAGGTCGTCCGGCTCCATCAGGTCGTAGGAGATCACGGTCTCCCCAAGCCGGGCGAGTCGCCGCACGATGTGGCAGGGAACCCAGCCGTTGCCGCCGGTGACGAGGACGGGCATTCGGGCCTCCACGATCGGACGGCGGACGGCGGACGGCGGCATTGTAGGGGAGCATGGCCCGCGGCCGCTTCGAGACCAGCGCGATCCGATGCCCCGGACGGCCGTCCCGACCACCGGACCGGGCCACCCACGGGGCGGGCGCGGGCCATGCTCCCCTACGATTCGACGTCTTCTCGCCTCCGCCGGCCCCGATGGGCTATGGCCGTCGCCCGCGCCCCGGATGCTACGATTGGGACGCGACAACGTTCGTCTGACACAAACCAGCCGGTCCTCGTGGCCGCCGTGCTGGCCGCCCGGTGCCCCCCGCGTCGGCGAGGTTCGCGATGCCCCCCGCCCCCGACCATGGCCCCCAACACGCCCGCGCCACCAACCCCGTTGCCTACGGCGGTCAGGCGGTCATCGAGGGGGTGATGATGCGGGGCCGGCGGGAAATGGCCGTCGCCGTCCGCACCCCCGGTGGTGAGATCCTGGTCTGGACCGGCCCGGTCCGGTCCTCGGGACTGGCGCGGCGGATCGGCGGCTGGCCGTTCGTGCGCGGCGGCGTGCTGCTCTGGGACACGATGTCGCTCGGGGTCCGCGCCCTCATCTTCTCCGCCGCCACCGCCGAAGCGCACCGGGAAGCGCCACCCGGTCGCGGCAAGCGAAACGCGGGGCGCGGCCACGCCCAAGCCCCGACCGGCGGCATCACCGGCCCCGCCCTCTGGGGCACCGTCGCGCTGTCGATCCTGTTCTCGGTGCTGCTCTTTTTCGTCCTGCCGCTGCTGGTCACCGCCTGGTTGGACCGCTTCGTCGGGTCGGCCGTGGTCAGCAACGTCATCGAAGGGCTGATTCGGGTCGGGATCCTCTTCGCCTACATCGCGGGCATCGGCCACGTGCCGGAGATCCGCCGCGTCTACGCCTACCACGGCGCCGAACACAAAACCGTCCACGCCTGGGAAGCGGGCGACCCCCTGGACGTCGCCCACGTCCGCCGCCATCCCCTGGCGCACCCCCGCTGCGGGACCGCGTTCATGCTGGTGGTGGTGCTGCTCGCGATGGTGGTCTTCATGGGATTGGGGCGGCCGGATCTCCTGCCGCGCCTCGTCTCCCGCGTCATCTTGGTGCCGCTGTTGGCCGGCATCGCCTACGAGGCACTCAAGTTCGGCGCCCGCCACCACGGCCACCGCGTGGTTGCCGCCGTCCTGCGCCCCACCCTGAAGCTGCAACGCCTGACCACCCGCGAACCGGACGACGCGATGCTGGAGGTCGCCGTCGCCGCCCTCCTCCGCGTCCTGGCGGCCGACGGCCGGATCGCCGCCGACGACCCCCGCCTCGCCGCCGCCCGCCTCGTGGACGGCGCCGGAAACCCGCTGCCCGCGCCAATCCGGCTCACCGACGCCCCCACCGCCGAACCGCTCGCCGCCGACTGACCGCCGCGCCGCGCCGATGCCGAAAGGGCTTGCCACGTGAGCGGATCAGACGCCCACCCTTCCCCCCAACTCCCGGCCGCGACCGTCACCCACTACGGCACCGGGTACGAGCGCGAGCGCCTCGCTGGTGGCGTCTCTCGCCTAGAATTCGCCCGCACCCAGATCCTGCTCCGGCGGTTCCTGCCGTCGCCCCCGGCCCGCGTTCTCGACATCGGCGGTGGTCCCGGCGCCTACGCCGGCTGGCTCGCTCGGGATGGCTACGACGTTCATCTCCTGGATGCGGTCCCCCTCCACGTCGAGCAAGCCCATTGTGCCGCCGCCGCCCAGCCCGACCGGCCCTTCGCCGCCGACCACGGCGACGCCCGCGACCTGCCCTTCCCCGATGCGTCCGCCGACGCGGTCCTGCTGTTGGGACCGCTCTACCACCTCACGGAGCGGGCCGATCGGGTGCGCGCGCTGGCCGAGGCGAGGCGCGTCCTGCGCCCGGGAGGGGTGGTTGCCGCCGCCGCGATCTCCCGCTTCGTCTCCCTGCTCGACGGCTTGGAGAACGGCTTCCTCGCCGACCCAGAGTTCGTCGACATCGTCGCACGAGACCTGCGAGACGGTCAGCACCGCAACCCGAACGATCGGCCCAGCTACTTTACGACCGCGTTTTTCCACCTCCCCGAAGAGTTGGAAGAGGAGACGCGCGAGGCGGGCCTCGACCTCGGCGGCGTGTACGCCGTCGAAGGCCCGGCCTCCTTCGTCGGCAATCTGGACGATTGGTGGCCCGATCCCGCCCGGCGGGACCTGCTGCTGGACCTGATCGCCCGCGTCGAGCGGGAACCGGCGCTGCTCGGAGCGAGCGCCCACCTGCTGGCCGTTGGTCGTCGCTGACCCCGGTTTGACCCGCCGCCCGCCCGCGCCCTATACTCCACTCCCGCGGTCGCGCCGGACCTCACCGGTGCGCTCGGCTGCGGCGCGGATGACGCCGCGATCGTCTTTTAACAACCATTGGTTACCACCGTGAGAGCCATCGGCATGGCCCCCGACCACTTCCGGGGCCAGGACCTCGTCAACGAAACCCGGGTCAACGTCGCCGGGCTGCTCCAAGCGCAGTTCGGCAGCTCCCGGACCTACGCGCTCTGCTTGGACGTGTTCCGGCTCGACTCGGACCTGATCGCCAAGGGGGTCGCCGGCGACGTCAAGCTGACCCGCCTCCGGGAACAGATCTTGGTCGACGCCGAGGTTTCCGGCACCGTGACGCTGGAGTGCGTCCGCTGCCTGCAACCCTACGAGCAACCGTTCTTGGCGATCCTCAGCGAGGAGTTCCAACCGACGGTCGACGTCCGCAACGGCGCCGAGATCGCGCCGTCGGACGAGGTCAGCGAAGACGCCTTCAGCATCGACGACAACCACGAACTCGACATCGCCGAACCGCTGCGCCAGCATGTCGTCCTCGCCTTGCCGATGCGCGCCGACTGCGGCCCGGACTGCCCGGGGCCGGACGTCACCGAATCGTTCGACCCGGACGCGGTCGACGACCGGTTCGCCGCCCTGACGCGGCTGCTCGGCGACGAAGACGGGAAGTCGGAAAGTCGGGGGGTCGGGTAGCAGCGAGACGGTAGACACGAGCCAAGTGCGGGGGAGATGGCCCCGCGGCGACGAACGAAGGGATGGGGGATCATGGGCGCGCTTCCGAAACAACGGATCAGCCGGCATCGCCAGGGCAACCGCCGCCGGCACCACTACCTCAAGCTACCGCACCTGGTAGCCTGCAAGAGCTGTCGCGAAATGAAGCGGTCCCACCACGTCTGCCCCAACTGCGGCATGTACAACGGCCGCCAGGTCCTCGAGATCGAGGAACCGACCCGACCCGAGGCCTAGCCCCGGCAGACAGTCGGCAAGCAATCAACAACGGACGGTGGTACCGTAGGGGGCGCACGGCGGTGCGCCCTTTTCCTTAACTCCGACGAGCGGGGAGATGGGCAGACGGGGACACGGGCCGGAGAACGTCGCTGCGGTGCCGTTCCGCGACCTTCGCGCTCCCGAACCGCCGGATTCCTCGATGTCCCACCTGCTCGTCTCCCCGTCTCCGTTCGAGGGCACCCGATGCGACACGCGGCCATCACCGGTTGGGGCATGGCGGTTCCGGACCGCGTCCTCACCAATGCCGACCTGGAGCGGATGGTCGAAACCTCCGACGAGTGGATCGTGGGCCGGACTGGGATCAAGGAGCGTCGCATCGTCGGCCCCGGCGACAGCACCACCTCGTTGGCCACCGCCGCCTCCCGCCTGGCCCTGGACCGCGCCGGGATCACGGCCGACGAGCTGGATCTGATCATCGTCGGCACCTGCACCCCGGACCAGTTCCTGGTTTCCCAGGCCTGCCTCGTGCAGGCCGAACTGGGCGGCAACGCGGGCGCGTTCGATCTCGGCGCCGCCTGCTCCGGCTTCGTCTACGCCCTTGCCACCGGCTCCCAGTTCATCCAAAGCGGGCTCTACCGCCGCGTCCTCGTCGTCGGCGTCGACACCCTGACCCGATTCGTCGACTACGCCGACCGCACCACCTGCATCCTGTTCGGCGACGGCGCCGGGGCGGTGGTCCTGGAGGCGACCGACGAACAGCGCGGCCTCCTCTCGACCGTTCTCGGCGCCGACGGCGCCGGCCACAAGCACCTCTACATCCCCGGCTGGGGCGCGCTGGTCCCGGAGTCGGCGGAACTCTTCCCGGAGTACCGTCCGTACCTCCAGATGAACGGCCAGGAGGTCTTCCGGTTCGCCGTCCGGGTCATGGGCGACGCCGCCGCCGAGGCGGTCGAGAAGGCCGGTCTGACCTTCGCCGACATCGACATGCTGATCCCCCACCAGGCCAACCTGCGGATCATCGACGCCGCCGCCCGCCGCCTCGACCTGCCGCGGGACAAGGTCTGGGTCAACGTCGACCGCTACGGCAACACCTCCGCCGCCTCGATCCCGATCGCCCTCTGCGAGGCCGAAGCCGCCGGTCGCCTCCACGAAGGCGCCAACGTCGTCTTCGTCGCCTTCGGCGGCGGCCTCTCCTGGGCCGCCGGGGCGGTCCGCTGGGGCACGGCCGGGGTCTGCCGGGACGCGGCGTGCCGGGACGGAAGCCGGAAGCCGGAAGCCGGTACGACGGGGACCGGGGAACGGGAACCGGGGCGATTGTAGGGGCGCGTGGCATGCGCCCTTTCCGGGGCGACACGGTCCGGCGAAGCCACCCATTCCGGGTCGTTCCGAGCGAAGCGAGGAATCTCGTTCTCTTGCGGTAACGATGAAATCCCTCGCTTCGCTCGGAATGCCCGGGAACAGGGGGAGACCGAACGACGGTTTGGTCCGATCAAAGGAGGATCAGGTGAGCGAGGCACCCAACGCCGCCCCGGTCGCGGTCGTCACCGGCGGCACCCGCGGCATCGGCCTGGCGATCGCCAAGCGACTGGCGGCCGACGGGCACGACCTCGTCCTCACCTTTCGCGGCGACGAAGCCGCCGCCGCCGCCGCCCGGGCCGAGTTGGAACCGATTGGGCGCCGGGTGGAGGTCCTCGCCGCCGACGTCTCCACCGCCGACGGCGCCGGAGCCACCGTCGAGGCCGCCGTTCAGGGTCTCGGTCGCCTGGACGTGCTGGTCAACAACGCCGGCATCACCCGCGACAACCTGACGATGCGGATGTCGGAGGACGATTGGGACGCCGTTCTCTCGACGAACCTCAAGGGCGCCTTCCTCTGCGCCAAAGTGGCGATCCGGCCGATGATCCGCCAGCGCTCCGGTCGGATCGTCAACCTGACCTCCGTCGTCGGGCTGGTCGGCAACGCCGGCCAGGCCAACTACGCCGCCGCCAAGGCCGGCCTGGTCGGCCTCACCAAATCCCTCGCCAAAGAGGTCGGCTCCCGCAACGTCACGGTCAACGCCGTCGCCCCCGGCTTCATCGAGACCCGGCTGACCGACGTCCTGCCCCAAGACCTCAAAGACCAGCTCCTCAAAAACACCCCGCTCGGCCGCTTCGGCACCCCGGAAGACGTCGCCGCCGCGGTTGCGTTCTTGGCCTCTCCCCAGGCCGCGTTCATCACCGGGCAGGTGCTGTCGGTGGATGGGGGGCTATTTATGGCGTAACGAGGGCACTCGGTCGCCTCGCTGGGTCGGTCAACCGTCAACCCCGCGGCGGTCCCTTCCGGATCCGGCCGTGCATCGCCTCGACCGGCCAGGGCGCGCCGTCGGCGTAGCCGAACCGCCACGGGTCGATCCCTTCGACCCACCAGGTGGCGCCCGCCTCCGCCAGCGGCGCGACGGTGCGGGTACCGGCCGCCCCGGCGTCGGAGGCCCCGCCGATCACGACCTCGAAGGGGGCGTTGGGATCCCGCTCGGTTCCCCGGTGGGCGGCGACGTAGCCGACCATCTCCCGCACGTCGTCCGGGGTCATCTGCCCGTCGTTCTTGATCGGGAAGACGCCGTCCCAGCGCGCGGCGCGGCGGAACGGCGGTTTGCGGGGCCAAGTCCCGGCGACCCAGATCGGGATCCGAGGACGCTGAACCGGTGGCGGGAAACAAACCGCTCCCCATTCCGCGTCCCCGCCGTCGCCGGCGACGCGGTAGTGGGGGCCGCGGTGCCGGAACGGCTCGCCCCGCCACAACCCGGTCAGCACCTCCAGCCCTTCGTCCAGCATCGCCCCGCGGATCTTCGCGTCCGTCTCCTCCGCCAGATAGTCCCACTCGAAGGGGGCGGCGCCGATTCCGACCCCGAGCACCAGCCGACCGCCGGAGAGATGGTCCAGCGTCGCCGTCTCGCGCGCCAGCTTGACCGGCCGGCGGCGCGGCAGCGGCGTCACCATCGGCCCGATCTGCACCCGCTCCGTCTTCAGCGCGATCGCCGCCAGCGCGATCCACGGGTCCACCGCCGGCACCGGCCCCGGCATGAAGGCGAAGAGGTGGTCCCAGAGGAAGAACCCGTCCCAGCCGACCGCCTCGGCCTCGGCCGCCAAGTCCGCCAATGACCGCGCGGAGACGCCGTCGCCGAAGTTGGGGAAGCTGACCCCGTACCGCATCCTGGCCTCCGTTCGGGGTAGCCCGGACCGCGCCGGTTCGACAATCGCGCTGGTCGGCCGGGACCGGGCGCTCCGCTACGCCGCCTTCGGCCCCTGGTAGACGATCTCGATCAGGATCCGGTCCGGGGTCTCGAACATCACCTGGTAGTAAGTATTGGCGTCGTCGCCCCAGGCGAACTCCGGCCGGTGGCGCGGCGTGTCGAAGAGCAGTTCCACGTCCCGGGCGCGCAGGAAGACCGCCGCCGCGTCGACGTCCGCCGCCGTCTCGGCGCCGAAGGCGACGTGGTTCATCCCCGGCCCGTCGTAGGAGTTGGCCGCGTCCGCCGCGATCGCCAGGAACCAGACGCTGACCCCGTTGGCGTCCTCCGCCCCGACCGTCTCGTCGTCGGCGTGGATCGACTTCCAACCAAGGAACTCCAGCAGTTCCCGGTAGAACCCGGTGTTGCCCGGGCGGACGTTGAACTGCAGGTGGGTCAGATTGGTCGGCACGCCGCATCCCCTTTGCTCGCCATTCGGCCAAATCCCCGGATGTGTCCGTACAATAGAACAAGTATTCTGATCTGTCAAGCGGGCAGCGGGCGGGGTAGGCGCTCACCCCGGCCTTGCCACCCCGCGCCCAACGAACGGGAGCGGGGTGGCCGAAGGCCGGGGTGAGGATCGCGCGGTCGCGGCTCGTCTGTCCTCGCCTACGCCGACGGCGTCGCGGCGGGGGTGGCACCCGGGGTCGCCGCCGCGCCCGGCACGTAGTCGGCGCAGTCCGCGACGTAGAGGTAGCGCGAGACCTCCGGGTCGTCGAGGGTCTCGCGGGTGACGATGGTGGCGCCGGTGGTGATCTGGGTTTCGGCCGGTTCTTCGCCGCTGTTGAGGTAGTCGACGATCATCTGGACCGCCAGCTCGCCGATCTCGCCCGGATGCTGGGCGATCAGGATGTCGACCACCTCGCTGGTCAGGTCCTGGACCTGGGTCGGTCCGGCGTCGAAGCCGACCATCTTGACCGCGCCCTGCTTGCCGGACTGGCGCACCCCGGCCGCGCCGCCCTGAGCCGCAAACAGATTGGTGCCGAAGATCCCGGCCAGGTCCGGCTCCGCCTGGAGCCGCGCGCTGGCGATCTCGGCCGCCCGGTTGGCGTCGTTCTCGCAGTATTCCTGACCCAGGTACTCGATGTTCGGGTAGTTGGCGATCTCTTCGGCGAACCCCTGCTCGCGCTGGTCGGTGGTCGAGATGCCCGGCCGGACGTTGATCACGAAGACCTTCCCGGTCTCCCCGATCGCCTCGGCAAGGCCCCGCGCCGCCAGCCGCCCGCCCTCGACGTTATCGGTCGAGATGTCGGCGATCTGGATGTCGCTTTCGATGGTGGTGTCGACGCAGAAAACCGGGATCCCGGCGTCGATCGCGGCCTGGATCGGGGCGATCATCGCCCGGGTGTCGTTCGGGGCCAGGAAGATCGCGTCCGGCGCGTCTTGGACCACCGCGTTCAGGATCGGGGTCTGCAACGGGGCCTCGAACCGCTCCGGCCCCTGGGTCTCGACCGTGACCCCGAGTTCGGCCGCCTTGGCCTGCGCGCCGCAGTCCATCGTGATGTAGAAGTTGTCCCCGATCACGCCCTGGATGAAGGCGATCCGGTAGTTCTCCTGCGCCCCCGCCCGGCCGCCGACCCGCACCGCGCCGGATCCGACCAGCGCCAACCCGGCGCCCGCCAAAGCGCCGCCCTTGACCACGTCCCGCCGCGTCCACCGCCGCACGACCATCCGCCGCTCCGTCGAGGCCATCAGCACCCTCCCGTCCGTCATCGCGCCTCGCCGATTCGTTGCAAGGCTGGCGGAGGGTAGCAACGCCGGGGTCGGGGCGCAAGATCGTAGGCGGCGGTGTGCGGGGGACGACGGCCCCTTCCCCCGGACCCCAACCTACATCCGCTCCTCCGCCCGCCGTCGCCGCTGGTCCAGGTAGACGGCCAGGATCAGGATCGCCCCGATCGCCACCTGCTGCCAGAACGGCGCGACGCCGGAGATCACCAACCCGTTGCGCAGCACCGCCGGGATGAACGCGCCGATCACGGAGCCGCCGATGGTACCCAGTCCGCCGAAGAGGCTGGTGCCGCCGATCACCGCCGCCGAGATCGCCGCCAGGTTGTCGGCCTGGTGCGAGCCGACCGAGGCGGTGCCGAAGCGGAGCAAGTCGAAGCCCCCGGCCACCCCGGCCAGCAGGCCGCTCAGGCCGTAGACCTTGATCAGGTGGCGATCGACGTTGATCCCGACCCGCCGCGCCGCCGCCGCGTTCGAGCCGATCGCGTAGGTGTAGCGCCCGAACCGCGTCCGGCCCAGGGCCAGCGCCGCCAGCACGACAACGATCGTCGCCACCAGCACCGGCGGCGTGAGCCGGATCCGATAGTCGCCGACGTCGAACCCGACCAGCTCCCGCAGGCCGAGTTTGAGTTGCACGTCCTGCGGCACGTTCGGGATCGTGGTCCCGTTCGAGAGCAGCTGTGCCGCCCCCAACGCCATCCCGAGGGTGCCCAAGGTGACGATGAACGACGGCATCTTCAGCTTCGTGATCAGGACGCCGTTGAGCAGCCCCCAGGCCGTCCCCGCCAGCACCCCGGCCGCCAACCCGAGCGGAATAGCGACCTCCTGATTCGGGAACTCGTAGGCCCGGACCTCCTCGGCCGACCCCGCGAAGCGGACCATCACCTTCGCCGCCACCACCGCCGAGAAGATCAACACCGACCCCACCGAGAGGTCGACCCCGGCGGTGACGATCACGAACGTCACCCCGACCGTCAGCAGGAGCAACTGCGAGGCGTCGATCGCGATGTTCTGGGCGTTGTTCGGGTTGGCGAACTTGGCGCCCTGGAGCACGGCGAAGACCAGGCAGAGCGCGGCCAGGATCAGGAAGGTGAACCCCGACGACAGCAGCGCCGCCAGGCGCTGCCCGATCGGCGTCGCCTCGACGGCTGGCTGTTGCGTCGCGGACCCAGCGTTAGGCGTTGCCAACGCTCCTCCCTTCCCCGGTTCGGGCCACGAACTCGGCCTTGATTCCGACCCCGGTGAAGCGGGTCGAGCCGGTCATCGCCCGCACCGCGTCATCAATGGACGCGGATTTTGGGTCCAACTCCTCGACGATCTCGCCGAGGCGCAGGACCACGATCCGGTCCGCCACCTCGAAGACATGGGGCATGTTGTGGGAGATGAAGACCACCGGGATCCCCGTGTCGCGGACCTGCCGCATCAGATCCAGGACCTGGCCGGTCTGGGCCACCCCGAAGGCGGCGGTCGGTTCGTCCATGATCACCACCTTGCTCGCCCACATGACCGCCCGGGCCACCGCCACCCCCTGCCGCTGCCCCCCGGAGAGCGTGGTCATTCGCCGCCCCAACCCCGGCACCCGGACCCGCAGCCGCCCCAACTGCTCCTCGGTCTCCTTGAGCATCCGCCGCCGATCGAGGAACCCCAACGCCCCCAACGGCCCCGGTAGCCGAAGTTCCCGCCCCAGAAAGATGTTCGCCACCGCGTCCAGGTGCGGTGCGATCGCCAAATCCTGGTAGACCGTCTCGATCCCCAGCGCCCGCGCCTCCTGCGGCGACGAGAGCCGAACCGGTCGCCCGTCGAAGACGATCTCCCCGCCGTCGTGCGGCAGCACCCCGGTCAGCACGTTGATCAGGGTGCTCTTGCCCGCCCCGTTGTCGCCAATCAAGGCCACGATCTCGCCGGCCCGGGCCGCGAAGTGGACGTTGGTCAGCGCCCGCACCGGCCCGAAGTACTTGTCGATCCCGACCGCTTGCAGCACCGGCTCCGGGTCGTCCCTCGTTCCGTCCATCCGTGCCCCCGTTCGCCCGCCGATCCGGCGCCCATGCTATCCGGGCTGGGGAGAACGTCAAGCGGCGCCGGCCGTGCTGGACCAGAGCGTCGTGTACGCGCCATCGTTGCCTTCATCACCCCGCGCCGGTGTGGTCGACACGGCGTCCCAAGACGACCCGACCCCGACTCGATCGGACCGTCAGGCACGATGCGACGCGCCCCCCTATGCCGGTGATATACCGGCATAGGGGGGCGCGTCGCGAGGGGGATGGGTTGGGGTTTCGGGTCGTGGTCGTTCGATGACTCAAGCGGTCCCGCGCCGTACTCGCCGGTGTACCATCAAGCCGTTTCGTCGCCGGTTCGCAGCAGCCGGACGCTCGTGAGCGCCAGCCAAACCAGCCAGGCCACGAACGCCAGGAACGCGAGCAACCCGATCGGGGAGCCTTCGAGCGACGGGACGGCGGCGACCGCCGCGACGAAGAACCCGAGCGCCGCGCCGAAGCCCAACTTCTCCTGCCAGCCGGGGATCAGACCGCTCAACCGCCCGGCGCGTGACAGCCCCAACAGCGTGACCGCGAGGCCCAGACCGGTGAACACCATCGCCGCGCTTTGCAGCCGCCAGAGCGTTTCGATCAGCACTGGCTCCTCGGCCAGCGCTTCCGCGTTCGCGACCAACACGATCTCGACCAGGGTGCGAGTCAGGAACATGACCTCGACCAGCACCAACCCGATCGCCCCGACCCGGGTCCACAATCCCGCCTCGCGCGACGCGGAGGAGAACCGGGGGTACGAACCGGCGAGAAAGAGGAACAGCGCGACCGCGCCGAACGGGACCACGCTGACCGCGATCGTCAGCGCGTCGTTGTGGTCGATGAAGAAGGAGGCGATCTCCCCCGCGTTGGCGTCGAACCGCGGGGGAGACAGCGCCCCCACGGCCAGGTTCACCGCTCCGACGAGCAGCGCGAAGGTCAGGCCGGCGAACCCGGCGATCCGATCGAGACGGGACATCGGCGTGGCAACGGTCCGCGCGGTCGCGGTCAAGGAAGTGGCGCTCACGGTGGTCTCCCTGTTAGACTGAATTCGGTTCGATTGGATGGAATATCATTCCATCCAATAGATATATATTCCAATTCTCGGGGGTTGTCAAGCCCATGGCGACGCGGCGTTCCAACCGACGACAGACGCAGGCGGCGGCGACCCGGCACGACATCCTGGCCGCGGCCCGCCGGTTGTTCGCCAGCCACGGCTACGTGGCGACCTCGATGGCCGCCATCGCCGAGGAAGCGGACACGGCGGTGCAGACGATCTACGCCAGCGTCGGCCCAAAGCGGGCCATCGTCTTGGCCTTGGTCGATGCGATCGACGAGGAAGCCGGCGTCGGGGCGGTTCGGCAACGCCTCGGGCAATCCCGCGACCCGCGCGAGCTGGTCGCGCTGGCGGTCGGCTTAACCCGAAACTTCGCCGAGCGGTGCGGCGACGTGTTCGGCGTGCTTGCCGCCGCGGCGTCGACCGAGCCGGACGTCGCCGAGGCCTGGCAAACGGCCAACCGGCGGCACCGCGGCGGCGTCCGGATGGTGGCCCACAAGCTGGCGGAACTCGGCGCGCTGAAGCCGGGCGTTTCGGCCGACCGGGCGGGTGACATCCTGGCCGTGTTGACCTGGACCTCCACCTGGCAACAGCTCACCCAGGACCACGGCTGGTCCTTCGACGAGTGCGAGCGCTGGCTCACCGACTCCCTCGCCACGCTGTTGCTGCGGGACGACGCTTGATCGCGGCGGCGCCGCCGCGCGGACCCTCCCCCGCGCTCGGCCCGGCCGTCCCTCTGCTATACTTCCGTTAGCAGCATCCGCGGTCCGTGTCCGCTTCGGCACGGGCCGCGTCGTGTGTCCGGGGTCCGGCTCCCGAAACGTTAACCATCTTGGCGCCCCGCCGGCGCGGCGCCCGACAGAACGCGAGGTTCCCCCAGGTGAGTGCGGTTATGTCTATGGACACCAACACCGAACAGGTCAGCGATTGGGGGCGGGCCGCCGATCCGGCCGCCGTCGTCCCCCTGCGCAACATCGCCATCATCGCCCACGTCGACCACGGCAAGACGACGCTGGTCGACGGGCTGCTCAAGCAGTCCAACGTCTTCCGCGACCCCGACGCCGCCGGCGACCTGATCATGGACGCCAACGACCTCGAACGCGAGCGCGGCATCACCATCCTGGCCAAGAACACCGCGATCGCCTACGCCGGGGTCAAGATCAACGTCATCGACACCCCCGGCCACGCCGACTTCGGCGGCGAGGTCGAGCGCGTCCTGAACATGGCCGACGGCTGCCTGCTCCTCGTCGACGCCGTCGAAGGCCCGATGCCGCAGACCCGGACCGTCCTCGCCCGCGCCCTCGAACTCGGCCTCCGCCCGATCGTGGTCGTCAACAAGATCGACCGCCCCAACGCCCGCAGCGCCGAGGTGGTTGCCCTGACCCAGGACCTCTTCCTCGATCTGGCGACGGACGCCGAGCAGTTGGAGTTCCCGGTCCTCTACACCATCGCCCGCGACGGCCGGGCCGGCTTCGACCCCGACCCGGCGCTGCTGGCCGACGATCTGCGTCCGTTGATGGAGACCATCCTCTCCGTCGTCCCGCCGCCGGTCGTCGACCTCGACGCCCCCGCCCAACTCCTGATCGCCTCGCTCGACTACGACACCCACCGCGGCCGGATCGCGATCGGCCGCGTCAACCGCGGCCGGATCAAGGCCGGCGACCCGCTGGTGCACATCGGCCCCGACGGCGAGGTCACCAAGGGCCGCGCGATCTACCTCGCCACCTTCGCCGGTCTCGGCCGGCGCGAGGTGCCCGAAGTCTTCGCCGGGGACATCGTCGCCCTGACCGGGTTCGCCGACGCCAAGATCGGCGCCACCCTGGCCGACCCCGCCGCCCCGGACGCCCTGGCCGGGGTGGTGATCGAGGAGCCGACGCTCAAGCTCACCTTCGGCGTCAACACCTCACCCTTCGCCGGTCGCGAGGGCCAGTTTTCGACCTCCCGTCAACTGCGCGAGCGCCTGTTCCGCGAGCTGGAGACGAACCTCTCGCTGCGCGTCGCCGGGACCGAGCAGGCCGACGTCTTTGCCGTCTCCGGTCGTGGCGAGTTGCACCTCTCGATCCTGATCGAGACGATGCGCCGCGAAGGCTACGAATTCCAGGTCTCCCGCCCCGAGGTGATCGCCAAAGAGATCGACGGCGTCCTCTGCGAGCCGGTCGAGCACCTGTTGATCGACACCACCGAGGCGTTCGTCGGGGTCGTCACCGATCTGGTCGGCGGGCGCCGGGCGCGGATGCTGGACATGGTCAACGACGGCCGGGGCGCGGTGCGGCTGGAATTCTCGATCCCGACCCGCGGCCTGATCGGGCTGCGCAACGCCTTCTTGACCGCCTCCAAGGGCAACGGCGCCCTCTCCTCCCGCCTGATCGGCTACGAGCCGTGGCAGGGCGCGATCGCCTCGTCCCGCTCCGGCGCCCTGGTTGCCTCCGAGACCGGGGTCGCCCTCGCCAACGGCCTCGCCAACGCCCAGGAGCGCGGGATCACCTTCATCCCCCCCCAGACCGAGGTCTACGAGGGGATGGTGATCGGCCAGCAGCCGCGTCCCGGCGACCTGGCGGTCAACGTCTGCCGGGCCAAAAAGCTGACCAATATCCGCTCCTCCACCTCCGACATCGCCGTCCGCCTGACCCCGCCGACGATCCTCAGCCTGGAGCAGTCCCTGGACTTCCTGGCCGACGACGAACTGCTGGAAGTCACCCCCAAGGGCTGGCGCCTCCGCAAACGCCTGCTCACCCAGGACGAACGGAACAAGGTGCGCAAGCGGGCACAGGAGGCCTCGGCCTCGCGGTCGTGATGCCGTTCCGGCGGCGGGCACGGGCCTTGTGCCGACTGCCCGCCGCCAGCCTATTCCGCCCCCGCCGCGTCGCCGTATCATCGGTTTGGATCGGGTTCCGGACGGCGCCCGGCCGACCCGGCGTCCGCGATTGAAACGCCCGTGCTCTGGGCTTGCGCGCCGCCCTGAACCACGTTGCCGCCACCGCTGACCAGATAAGGGCGCGGCCGCCAGATCGCCACGACCGCACCAATCGGTCCCCTCTCGGGTTCCCTACCAGGCCAAGAACCCCAGATCGCGCGCGTAGAGCATCTGCCAGATCACCGCCTGCGGGCGTCCCTCCGCCCGCAGGTCCAGCGCCAGCACCGGTTCCGACGCCGCCACCGTCAGCCGGGGATCGGGAAAGAACCCGGCATAGGGCTGCTGCGTCAACGCCGACGTCCCGTCCGCCAGCCGTCGACCGACTAACGGCGTCGCCGCTTCCGCCGCCGCCCGATCGGCGAACAGCACCCGGATCGCGATTTGGGCCTCGGGAGTGGCCGCCGGCGGCGGGGTCGGCGTTGGCCCGTCCGCGTCCCGTGGCAAGGCCACCGGGCCACCGGCGGTCACCCCGATCAGGACGAAACGCACCGGCGGCATCGCCTCCCGCTCGGCGATGTCCGTCGCGATCCGGGTCGCCAGCGCGTTCGCCTGGGCCGGTTCGGTCCCGCCTTCGAGCAGCGCCGCCGCGTCCGACCCCCGCAGCGCCGCGCCGGAGACGATCGCCGCCGACGCCAGATCAGGCGGCGCGGTTCGCAGCAGGGCCGCGATCTCCGCCCGCTCCGCCAACGACGGCCGCGTCCCCGCCGCCACCGCCAGCACCGCCGCCACCGCATCGGCGGTCCGCGCCGCGACGAGCGTCTCGTCGTCGAGGAACGCCATCTGGTCGAACGCCCCCAGCGTGAGACGCCCGACGTCCGTGGACAGATCCGAACCCGCTCCCTCCGGCCGCGAGGCAATGGTCACCCCGTCGATCTCCCGCGCCCGGTAGCCGTTGCGTCGCCAGGCGTCGCGCACCGCCGCGACGTCGAACCGGCCGCGCATCAACGTCGTCTGCGACGGCGGCTCCCCGATCGTCAGCGCCTGGTCCAGATCCAACGCCCCGAACCCAAACGTGTCGGCCCAGACCGGATTCAGCCCCTGCTCCCGCAGCGGCGACGGAATCGTCAGCCCCACCGTCGCCCGGCTCCACTCCTCCGCCGCCGGATCGTCCGGATCGCTTGGCGCCGCCACGCCGACCGCGGCCAACTGACCGCCGATGTCGGCGTAGGTGGCGATGTCGAACTTCGGCGTCCCCGGCATCGACAGCACGTCCGGAATCCGCGCCAGAAGCGATGCCAGGCTCCCCGGTCCCGCCGCGACCTGCCCGGGCGTCGCGCCCGGAGTCGCCTCCCCCGCCTCGGCCTTCGGCGCGCCCGCTTCCCACCCCAGCGTCAGCGCGACCACGAGGGCGATCAGCACGCCCGACCGCACGCGCCCGAACCGCCGCCGCCGATCCATCGCCATGCTCGTCCATCTCCTTGCCGCCCGCGGTAACCCGGCTCCCAGTGGCAACGATACCGCAGCCGAGCCATCACGTCGGCGCGCCGCCCCCTCGCGTTCCCGATCTTTCCGGTCGTTACGGATCGCTGGCATCCGCCGCCGATAGCCCGTCCCGGGCGCCCGCTCCCGGTCGTGCGAGGCGGTTGGTTGTAGCGTCTATTACGCTTATCCCGCGAACGGATACCGATCGGCCTAGGCCGGTTCGGCTACTCCCGAATTAGTACCGATGGGTCACGCCCAATGGTCCCGATCCGTCTACGATTCGGCGGGGCGATGCCGGGGAGACGTTGCCCCACCGGTCAGGTTCGGACGAGGGGAGAGGGATATGCTACTCACGGCGCGGCAGCGAGACGTGCTCCGGCTTCGTGCGTCCGGTCTGACCAACCGTCAAGTCGCCGACCACTTGGGCCTGAGCGCGCACACCGTCAAGCACCACCAGCTCGTCGCCCACCGTGCGCTCGAGGGCGCGCTGGCGATGGCACCCACCGGCCGCGGCCGTTCGTACCTGGTTTGCTACGCCCTTGGCCTGCTCGACGCCGGGCTACCCGCGACCGAGGTGATGAATCGGGTTCGCGCCGCCTCCACCGAAGCCGCCACGATCCGGCCACCAGCGGCGTAGACTCCGGCCGCGGCGCCCGTCACGCCGCAGCCGGGACCACCAACCCTTCGATCACCCACCGCGGCGAGCGCAACTCCTCCGGCGGTACCCGTTTCTCGGCCACCATCACCGCCACCAGGTCCAGATCCGGCACCACGTAGATGTACTGCCCGCCGTAGCCCAGGGCGTAGAACGCCGCGTATCCGGTCGCCTCCGTCACCCACCATTGGCGACCGTACGGCGTGCCGCCGGTGGCGTCGCCCGCGCTCTGGTAAGCCGTCGAGCGGCGCACGTAGTCCTCGGGAACGATCTGCTCGCCGTCCCAGCGCCCCCCGTTCAGGTACAGATACCCGAGCTTCGCCATGTCGCGCGGCGTCAGGCTGAGGCCGAACCCGCCGTTGGTCTCGCCTTGGGGCGACCGTCGCCACCGCCCCGGCTCGATCCCCAGGGGACCGAACAGCCGCTCCCCGGCGAACGCCGCCGTGTCCCGCCCCGTGACCGCGGTCAGGATCACCGACAGCAGGTGCGAGCCGCCGGTGTTGTAGGCGTAGACCGCCCCTTGCTCGTATGCCACCGATAGCCCGAGCGTCAGCCCCACCCAGTCGTCGCTGGCGATCAAGGTCTGGTAGTCCGTGCTCGCGTCCCAGGCCAACCCGCTGGTCATCGTCAGCAGCGAGGCGACCGTGATCCCCGCCACCCGCGGGTCCGCGCCGGCCGGGATCCGCTCCGGGATCAACGCGCCGACGGTGTCGTCGAGCGCCAGCGTGCCGTCCCCGATCGCGATCCCGACCAGCGCCCCGACCACGCTCTTGGTCACCGACCGCACGTCGACCGGCTCCTCCGGATCGTACCCGCCGTAGCTTTCTTCGAAGATCACCGCCCCGTCCCGCACCACCAGCAGCGCCGAGACGTTCGGCAGCTCCACCGGGATCCGGGCGTCCGCTTCCGCCAACAACGCCGGATCGACGCCCTTCTCCTCCGGCGCCGCCGTGTCCCACCGCGCCGTCGGCCAGACCGTCTCCTCTTGGCCCAACGCCCCGCCCGGCACCGCCGCACCGAGCAGCCCGAGCGCGATCACCACCAGCGTTACCATCGTTCGTCGCGATGCGACCATCGTCCCTCCCAGCGCGCTCACGCCCCGCGTCATCGCCATGAGCGTACGCCGTCGCCCCGGTCGCCGACTACGGCCAACGGCCAACGGTCGACCCCGTACCTGGCACGCCCCCTGCGCTGGCTGTTCCCGTCGCCGGTGGGGCGTGCCGCGTGCAGAGGAGGAAACCGACGATGATGGCGGCCTCGATCTCCGACCGGTTGGTCGCGGCGGCGCCGTGGCTCGACGGCGTCGCCGATGTCTTGAAGAAGGCGTACGAGCCGCTGCTGGGGCAGGACGCGCCGCGCGCGCCGCGGGACTTCCTCTACGGCACCTGGCTGGGGCACCCGCTCCACCCGTTCGTGGTCACCCTGCCGATCGGCTTTTGGACCACGTCCTTGCTTTTGGACCTGATGGGCGACGAAGAGACCGCCGACCGCACCCTGGCCTGGGGCCTGCTCGGTGCCGTCGGTGCCGCCGTGACCGGCGCCGCCCAATGGCAGGACACGGTCAACAACGAGCAGCCGCGCCGCCTCGGCGCCCTCCATGCGTCGCTCAACATCGCCGCCACCGGCATCTACGCCGCCTCCTGGGCGCTGCGCAAGGGCGGTGCCCGACCCGCCGCCGTCGGCCTCGCCGCCGCCGGCTATGGCGTGGTCAGCGCATCCGGCTGGCTGGGCGGCGAACTGGCTTACGTGCTCGGGATCGGGGTCGACCACACCGCCTTCGAGAAGCCGCCGCGGGAGTGGACCGACGTCGCGGCCGAAGACGACCTCCCCGAGAACGCCCCGTTCCGGGTCGAGGCCGACGGGGTGCCGGTGATGCTGGTCAAGCGCGGCGCCCGGATCCAAGCCATCGCCGCCACCTGCACCCACCTCGGCGGCCCGCTCGACGAAGGCGAACTCGGCGAGGACACGGTGACCTGCCCCTGGCACGGCTCCGTCTTCTGCCTCGCCGACGGCAACGCCAAGCACGGCCCCGCCACCTCCAGCCAAACGACCTTCGACGTCCAACTCGACGGCGGGCGGGTGCTGATCAAGGCCCGGGAGCCATAGACGGGAAGACGGGAAGACGGGAATTTGAACGGTTGTCGTTTCCTGCTCCTTCCCGTTTCCCCGTCTTCCCGTCCCGTTACTGGTAGTGCTCCTTGTTCTTGCCGAGGAACTCGGCCCACTGCTCCGGCAGGTCGTCTTCGAAGAAGATCGCCTCGACGGGGCAGACCTCGGCGCAGACGCCGCAGTCGATGCACTCGTCGGGGTTGATGAAATACTGCTCCGCGTCGTCGGTGGAGTGGATGCAGTCCACCGGGCAGACTTCGACGCAGGATGCATCTTTGACCCCGATGCACGGCTGGGCGATCACGTACGTCATGGCTCGCGCGCTCCTTCCCCGCCGGGCGGGGACCGTTCGGAGGGTGTTGCGCTTGGCCCGCTGGAGATTGCACGGCGCTCGTCGAAGACGAACTCGCGGACGGGGGGAGTATAGAGCCGTCAGCCGTCAGCCGTCAGCCGTGCCCAAGCGGCCGCGGCGTGCCCTTGTCAGCGGCCACCCCCGGTATGCTAGAATCCCGGCCGTGGACGCCCGTGCGCCCCGTTCCCCGATAGCTCAATGGTAGAGCGACCGGCTGTTAACCGGTAGGTTCTAGGTTCGAGTCCTAGTCGGGGAGCCAACCCGTCCGCCGCCGAGGCCGCCCCTTCCGGGCGGCCGTTTGCGTTGGGTGGTTGGCCAGGGATGCCGCCAATCGGGAAGCGACTCCCCGGTGCGATGGCGCTTAGGACGACGACGTGAGCCGCCGGCACGTAGGGGCCGTTTGCGGAGTCGGCGGTCCGGAGAGGTGCATCGTCGGCACTGCGTACGCGGCGCCGGTGTCGTGCATGGGGGAGAGCCGAACGACCAGGGCATGGACGAAATCTTGGACTCGTTCTGGCCGTTGCCCGCAGGCGATGGCAACGCCGGGCCCGACTACTACTAGGAAAACCGCGTCCGGCTTGCGTGATGGACGACGTTCGAGGACGATCCCGGCGGGACGGTGTTGGTCCGCAATGCCGGCCTGTTGACGGACAAGAGCGCCCGCATCGCGCGTGACCAAGACCTGCCTCCGAACCGACAAGGGCCCGAGCAACGCGATCGCCGCGCTGTCCCCCCGGTCGCGCTCCGCCTATACTCCCCCACCGGATCGAATCGAGCGGCCGACCGTGCTGGGACATCGCGCCACGGTCGGCCCGCCACGCCGAAAGGGCGAGACACTAGATGGCGGACCTGTTCAAGAACTACGTCGGCGGCCGCTGGCAGGAAGCCAAGGGCGGTGTCACCTTCACCCGGAACAACCCGGCCAACGGCGAGCAGGTCGGCGTCTTCACCAAGAGCAAACCGGAGGACGTCGACGCCGCCGTCGCCGCCGCGGTCGAGGCGTTCACGTCGTGGCGCCTCTACCCGGCGCCGAAGCGGGGCGAGATCCTCTACCGCGCCGCCCAGATCCTGCTCGATCGCAAGGAAGCCCTCGCCCGCGAGATGACCGAGGAGATGGGCAAGGTCCTGACCGAGGCCCGGGGCGACGTCCAAGAAGCGATCGACATGACCTTCTACATGGCCGGCGAGGGGCGGCGCCAGTACGGGCAAACGACGCCGTCCGAGATGCGCAACAAGTTCCAGATGGCGGTCCGCAGGCCGCTCGGCGTCTGCGGCGTCGTCACCCCCTGGAACTTCCCGCTCGCCATCCCGTCCTGGAAGATGATGCCGGCCCTGATCGCCGGCAACACCATCGTCTTCAAACCGGCCAGCTTCACCTCCCGGATGGGCGTGCGGCTGGTCGAGATCCTGGAGGAGGCCGGGTTGCCCGGCGGCGTCGTCAACCTGGTGATGGGCACCGGGGCCGAGGTCGGCAACGCGATCGTCGCCCACCCGGACGTGCCGCTGGTCTCGTTCACCGGCTCGAACGCGACCGGGACCACGGTCGCCGTCGAAGGGGCGAAGTGCAACAAGCGCGTCTCCCTGGAGATGGGCGGCAAGAACGCGGTGATCGTGATGGACGACGCCGACCTGGATTTGGCGACCGAGGGCATCCTCTGGAGCGCCTTTGGCACCTCCGGCCAGCGCTGCACCGCTGCCAGCCGGGTGGTGGTCCACCGGAGCGTGCAGCGGGAACTGGCCGAGCGCCTGGTGGCCCGCGCCGGCGGGATGCGACTCGGCGACGGCCTCGCCGACACCACCGACATCGGCCCAATCGTCAGCGAACGGCAGCTCGGCCGGATCAACGACTACGTCAAGATCGGCCAGGGCGAAGGCGCCCGCCTCGCGGTCGGCGGCGGGATCGCCCGCGATGGCGAGCTTGGCCGCGGCTTCTTCCACCAGCCGACGATCTTCGACGAGGTCGACCCGCGGATGCGCATCGCCCAAGAAGAGATCTTCGGCCCGGTCACGGCCTTGATCCCGGTCGAGACCTTGGACGAGGCGATCGACGTCGCCAACGGCGTAGGCTTCGGCCTTTCGGCGTCGATCTTCACCGCCGACGTCAACCGCGCCTTCCGCGCGATGCAGGACATCGACACCGGCATCCTCTACGTCAACGCCGGCACCACCGGCGCCGAGATCCACCTCCCCTTCGGCGGAACCAAGGGCACCGGCAACGGCCACCGCGAGGCGGGCACCGCCGCCCTCGACTTCTTCACCGAGTGGCAGAGCATCTACGTCGACTACTCCGGCAAGCTGCAACGGGCGCAGATCGACCCCGTGTGACGGAGGAACGGGAGAGGACTGGGGGCTGAGGATAGAGGACTGAGATGGAGGCGAAGTCGGGGCTCATGGCCCGCGCCAGAGTCGACGGACGGCGTACCGATACCCGTCTCAGTCCTCAGCCCTCAGTCCTCTCCCGTCTGCCTCAAATGCTGTAGTTCGCCACCGCGACCCGTTCCCGGCGGCGCTGGCGCAGCGTGTCGAGGGTGATCGAGCGGAGGTACTCCACGGAGCGCTCCTGGAGCTCGTGCCAGGTCTCGTGGACCACGTCTGGCTCGTCGAGGTCGGGGTGGGGGTGCTGGTGGGCGCGGCGGGCTTCGCCGTCGAGGATTTGGAGGACGTCCCAGAGCGTTATCTGGTCCGGTTCGCGGGCGAGTTCGTGGCCGCCGAGGGGGCCGCGGGTGGAGCGGACGAAGCCGGCACGGTTCAAGGCGCCGAGGACCTGGTGCAGGTAGGCTTCCGGGATGCCCTGGCGGGCGGCGATGTCGCGGCTCTGGGTCGGGCCGCGGCCGTAGCGCTCGGCCAGGTCAAACAGCGCCCTGACCCCGTAGTCCGCCCGGCTGGAGACGCGCATGGAGCACCTCGTTGCTGCTGCCGGAACGGTAGCCTTCCAGGTCCAGCGCCACGTACCCGTACCCCGCCGCCTTGATCCCGGCCACGATCTCGGCGCTCCGGGCAACCGCCTCCGCCATCGCCGCCGGGGGCACCTCGAGCCGCGCCACCGCGCCGTGATGCCGCACCCGGAACCCGCGGAACCCGAGCGCGCGCATTGCCCGCTCCGCCGCCGCGACCTTGGCCAGCTTCTCGACCGTGATCGGGTCCCCGTAGGCGAACCGGGAGGAGAGGCAGGCCATCGCCGGTTTGTCCCAGGTCCGCAAGCCCAACGCCGCCGAGAGCGCCCGCACCTCGTCCTTGCGCAAGTTCGCCTCTTGGAGGGGCGAGCGCACGCCCAACTCCCGCGCCGCCCGCGCCCCGGGTCGAAAATCGTCGCGGTCGTCGGCGTTGGCCCCGTCCAGGACCACCGCGATGCCGCGCTCTTGGGCGACCGCGTTCAACCGGTTGTAGAGTTCGCTCTTGCAGAAGAAGCAGCGCTGGTGGCTGTTGTTGGCGTAGCGGGGGTCGGTCAGTTCCATCGTCGAGACCATGAGGTGCTCGGCGCCGATCTCGGCCGCGATCGCCTTCGCCTCGGCCATCTCCTCGGCGGCGTAGGTTTGGGACAATCCGGTGGCCGCCACCGCCCGCGCTCCGAGCGCGTCGAAGGCCGCCTTCAGCAGCAGCGCGCTGTCCGCCCCGCCCGAGAACGCGACCAGCACCGACCCCATTCCGGCCAGCGATTCCCGCATCGCGTCGTATTTGGCCCGTGTTTCGTCCCCGACTGGGGCGGCGAGTACCGCCGGCAAGGGTTCCATGACGATCGCGTCGCTCACCGATTCCCCCATCTTCCCCGGGCGGCCCACCGATCCGCCCGGCACCCGCGGTTGATCCTAACAGCCTTCGCGCGGATGCGACAACCGCGCCGGACTCCGGACGCGCCCCGGGCCGCGGTCCCGTCCGGCGAGGCGGTGGCCCGCGGTCGTCTCCGCTTCGCTCGGCGGATTAACGTCCGGCCACCCCGCGCCGGCGCCTGGCCTGCTTCTCGGCCAGCCACGCAGGATAAGCATCCGGGGCGACGTCGAACATCAGGTCCTCGGCGTCCGGCAGCGGATCCTGGGCGAACCAGTCCGGATCGAGCCACAACCCGGACAAGACCGTGGAGTGGTAGCGACCTACGTCGTCCGGCGCCACCTCGGCGTAGTCCCCGTCCGGCCCCAGGCGGTAGAACCAGAGCCCGGTCCGCCCTTCCCGCGCCTCGACGATCAGGTACTCGGGGACGCCCGCCGCCGCGTACTCGGCCAGTTTGACGACCTGGTCGGTGCGCGCCGTCTCGTCGGAGAGTAGCTCCACCACCAGGTCGGCCGGCCCTTCCATTCCGATCCGCTTGATCCGGTCGCGGTGGGGGTTCAGCACCACGACGACGTCCGGTTCGCGGCCCGACCCGCTGGGTCGGGCGCGCATCAAGAACGGCGGCTGGAAGACCACCCCGAGGTCGAACACCCGCACAAAAGACGCGAAGAATCCGAAGAGCAGGCCGCCGAGGAGCTGATGCCGCGTCGTGGTGCTCAATACGATGACCTCGCCGTCGACCCACTCCGCCTGCTTCCCGTCCGGAATGAGGCGCACGAAGTCCTCGTAGCTCATCCGCTGCCGGCTGCCGGGCCAAAACTCGGGGGCAATGGGGGGGGCTTGGGCCACCTCGATCTCCTTCCGAACCGTTCGAACCGGCGATTCGTCGCGGAAACCGGCCCCACGCAGGGACGACGCCGGTCGAATCGTGCCACGCGCTCGAACGGGGCCCGCGCTCTGGCCGGCGACCCGCGGCGCGATGTCGATCACCTACCCCGAGCGCACCGTGGCGCTCGACTGCCAGGGGGCGCCTGGTCGACGATGGAGGATCGCGGCGCGGCGCGTCGACCGATCCGCGAGGCCGCCCGGCAACCGGTCACGCGCCGCCGTCGCCCGATCCTAGCAGCCGCTCCCGCAGCGCCGCGATCTCCCCGGTCGAGACCCCGGCCTGGAGCAAGTACGGCTCCGCACCGCCGTGCCGGGCTGCCAAGCGGTCCAACGTCTCGGTCATCACCGCCGCCGTCGGCGCGTAGACGGTCAGGATCTTCTCCCGCTCGGCGCGGTCGCCCGGCCCGTTCTCGACGTAGTCCAGTTCTTGCTCGCGCAGGCACTCCGCGTTCAAGGCGTAGTCGGCGGCGATCGTGGCGCGGTCTACCCTCGCCAGGTCCAGCAGCAGCGCGCAGATCAACCCGGTGCGGTCCTTGCCGGCGCGGCAATGGACCAGCACCCCTCCCTCAGCGGCCCCGGCGATCGTCGTCATCACCCCGGCGATCTGGCACGCGAACCGATCGAACATCCCGGCGTACAGGTCGGCCAGGGTCGTAAACGGGGGCGGGTCACCGGCGGCCGGATCAACCAGCGGTGCGTGGATGTAGGCGATCCCGTGCCGCTTCGCCTCCTCGTCCGCCGCGAACGGGTTGGGAAACGCCGCCAGTTCGTCGGCCGAGCGCAGATCCACCACCGTTCGCACGCCGTACGCCGCCAGCGCGTCCTGCCCCGCCGGGGTCAACGCCTCCAGGCTGGCCGAGCGCACCACCCGGCCCCATCGCGTTTCCCGCCCGTCCGCCGTCGCGTACCCGCCCAGATCGCGGGCGTTGAGGCAGCCGTCCCAGGCCAAGCGGCGCTCGCGTTGGTCGTTCGCCATCCGTGTTGCCCCTCTCGCCGTCGGCAGCTCGCCACCGATCGCCTCGTCGTGCCGGCCTCCGCCGCGGCGGCAAGATCCGAAAACGGCCCTGGTGTTGCTCACGGTGGCGCGGCCCCACGATTCGAGACGGCCACCAGGGATTCTGCTCACCGTCCCTGGCGCTACCCTGCTCCGCGCCGCGCCCGGTAGCGCCGGATCAGGGCGTTGGTCGAACCGTCGTGGGCGAGATCGGGGTCGGCGTCGGCGGCCAACTCCGGCGAGATCCGGTTCGCCAGGGCCTTACCGAGTTCGACGCCCCATTGGTCGAAGGAGTTGATGTTCCAGATCGTGCCCTGGACGAAGACCTTGTGCTCGTACAGCGCCACCAGCGCCCCCAGCGTGGCCGGGGTCAGGCGGTCGGCCAGGATCGTGCTGGTCGGCCGGTTGCCGGGGAAGACGCGGTGGGCGACCTGGTGCTCGGGCACCCCTTCCGCCCGGACCTCGGCCTCGGTCTTGCCGAAGGCGAGGGCTTCGGTTTGGGCGAAGAGGTTGGCCATCAGCAAGTCGTGGTGGTCGCCGAGCGGGTTTAAGGTTTGGCAGAAGCCGAGGAAGTCGGCCGGGATCAACTTGGTCCCCTGGTGGATCAATTGGTAGAACGCGTGTTGGCCGTTGGTGCCCGGCTGGCCCCAGACGATCGGGCCGGTCTGGTAGTCGACCGGCGCCCCGTCCAGGGTCACCCGCTTGCCGTTGCTTTCCATGTCCAGTTGTTGGAGGTAGGCGCTGAAGCGGTTGAGGTACTGGTCGTAGGGCAGCACCGCCAGGGTCTCGGCGCCGAAGAAATCGCCGTACCAGATGCCGAGCAGCCCCATCAGCACCGGCAGGTTGCGCTCGAACGGCGCGTCCCGAAAATGCTCGTCCATCGCCCGGAAGCCGCCGAGCATCTCGCGAAAGCGGTCCGGCCCGATCGCGATCATCAGCGACAGGCCAATCGCCGACGGGTAGGAGTAGCGCCCGCCGACCCAGTCCCGGAACTCGAACATGTTGGCCGGGTCGATGCCGAACTTCTGGACCTCGGCGGCGTTGGTCGACAAGGCAACGAAGTGCTTGGCGACCGCCGCCTCGTCGCCGCCCAGCCCGGCCAGCAGCCACTCCCGCGCCGAGCGCGCGTTGGTCAACGTCTCGATGGTGGTGAAGGTCTTCGAGGCCACGATAAACAGGGTTTCCGCCGGATCCAGATCCCGCGTTGCCTCGGCCAGATCCGTGCCGTCGACGTTGGAGACAAAGCGCAGCGTCAGGTTCCGTTGGGCGTAGAAACGGAGCGCCTCGTAGGCCATCACCGGTCCCAGGTCCGACCCGCCGATGCCGATGTTGACGACGTTGCGGACGGGCTTGCCGGTTTGCCCGGTCCAGGAGCCGCCCCGCACCGACTCGGCAAAGTCCACCATCTTGTCCAGGACCTGATGAACGAATGGGACGACGTTCTCCCCCTCGACCAGGATCGTCCCGTCCCGCGGCGCCCGCAGCGCGACGTGCAGCACCGCCCGCCGCTCGGTGCTGTTGATCGGCTCCCCGCCGAACATGGCCTCCCGCCGCGCCTTCAGCCCGACCGCCTCCGCCAGCGCCAGCAGCAACCGCAGCGTTTCGTCGGTCACCCGGTGCTTGGAGTAGTCCAGGTACAACCCGGCGCCCTCGGCCGTCAGCCGCTCGCCGCGCCCCGGGTCCTCGGCAAACAGGTCCCGCAGGTGCCGGTCCTTGATTGCCACGTGATGCGCGGCCAACGCGCGCCATTCCGGGTGCCGGGTCAGGGAAGCGGTGACGGTCACGGTGCGGCTCCTCTCGTCGTAGACAGAGCGTACGGGACGCGGCATCGCTCGCGCATCGTACCCAATCTTTGGGCGAACGACGACGGTCAACCGAATCCATCGGTCGACCTGCCGTGCTTGAATGACGCCGATCGGGATGCGGATCGGCTAGGGCGAATACCAAGGATCGCGTCGTTTTACGGCATCGTGAGTGGGGATTGCTCCACCAACCCGAGACGCGCGCCATCTGGGATCGTGCGCGGCAACGCCAGCAGGCCGTTCGGATCAGCCCGCTCCCGTAACCGCTTGATCAGGAGGAACCACGATGGAACGCGTGGTCGAGGTCCATGTTCCCCGCCCCTTCGTGCTAGATCTCCCGTTCACCGACGGGACCCGCGGCGAAGTCGAACTCGAATCCGAACTTTGGGGCGAGGTCTTCGAGCCGCTGCGGGACCCGGCCTACTTTGCTCTTGTCACCGTCGACGAAGAAATCGGCACCGTGGTCTGGCCCAGTAGCGCCGACTTGGCCCCGGAGTTCCTCTACTACGGCGACGAGAACCCGTACGCCACCTACCTCGAGCAGCACGGCGAACCGGTTGCGGTGGGACCGCCCGATACGAGGACCGTCCCGCCGGACCGCTGACCCAGCGCCATTTCTACCGCGCCGTGACCGGCACCTCGACGTGGACGGCGCCTGCCACCCGCGCCTGGCTCTTGCCGTTCGTCGTCTCGACCAGCCAGGCGGCGAAGGCGGGCACCTCGGGTTCGGCCAGGCGGATCTCGAAGCCGACGCGGTCGCCGTAGGTCGCCGCGCCGGGAACGTACCCGGCGGCGCGCAAGGCGTTCTCCAGGCGCCCGGCGTCGGCGTGGTCCGCCTCGACCGCGATCAGGGAAACCGGCCGCCGCTCGACGATCCCGACCGCATCCACCGCGTCGGAGACGACCCGACCGTAGGCGCGGACCAGACCGCCGGCGCCGAGCAGGACGCCGCCGAACCAGCGCGTCACCACGGCGACGGTGTCGGTCAGATCCCGGCGCGCCAGCGCCGCCAGCATCGGCGCCCCGGCCGTGCCCGCCGGTTCCCCGTCGTCGCTGGTTCGTTGGAGGAGGCCGCCGGGACCGATGCGGTAGGCGGTGCAGTGGTGGTTGGCGTCCCAATGGCGCCGTCGCACGTCCTCGATCGCGGCGCGCGCCGCGTCCTCGGTCGCCGCCCGCGCCAGCGTGCACAGGAACCGCGACTTCTTGACGGCGATCTCGTGGGTGCCATTCGCCGCGAGGGTCCGTGGGTACTCCGCCATCCTTGCTTGGCCTTGTCCGTGGCGTTTCCGCCGTGCGTCGCGATCGCGTCCAGCCGAACGCGGCGGCAGCCACAGCCGACCGCACCGGCGAGATCCCGAAGCGGTCCGCCATCGGCAAACCGGTTCACCGCCAATCGAACTGCTTCTCCAGCACCGACCCGCTGACGTGCATCAGGAGCGGCGATCCGTGCGGGCAGACCGCCGGGGCACCCGTGTTCCCCAATCCTTCGACCAGCGCCCGCATCGCCGGGCGGTCCAGGATCCGGCCCCGGCGGACCGCCGAGCGGCAGGAGAGACGGACCAGCAGCCGGTCGCGCCAGGCTTCGCCTTCGCCGGCGTCCTCGTCGGCCAGCGAGAGGAGGGTTTCGACCAGGCCGTCCGGCTCGCCCAGGCCCGCCAACCCGGCCTGGTCTGGCCCGGCCAGCACCCCCGGCAGAACCGGAGCGTCGCGGAGCAGGAACGCCCGCCCGCCAAACGCCTCGCAGCGGAAGCCGAGCGCCGCCAAATCGTCGAGGCGGCGACCAAACGACGCGACCTGGGCCGGCCGCAGTTCCAGCAGCAGCGGCTCCGGCAGCGCCGCCGGTTCCGCGCCGCCCGCGCCGTGGATCCCGGCCAAGCGCTCGAAGAGGATCCGCTCGTGGGCGCGGTGCTGGTCGACCAGGTACAGCCCGGCCGGGCCTTCCAGGAGCAACAGGCGGTCCTGCACCTGGCCGATCAAGGACAGCGGCGGCAGGTTCGCGGTCACGATCGGCGCCACGTCCTCCCAGCCGGCCCGCTCCTCGCCGATGCCGTTCGCCGCCGCGTCGGCGTCCAGCGCCGCCAGCCCGGTCGCGAAGGGCACCCCGAGCGGGATCGGTTGCCGCCCGAGCGCCCGCCGCACCAACTCGGCCAGGGCGGCGCCGATGGCGCGCTCGTGGCGCAGCCGGACCTCCAGCTTGGCCGGGTGGACGTTGGGGTCGATCATGCCCGGCGCCGTCTCGATCGTCGCCGCCAGCACCGGGTGCCGTCCCCGCGGCAAGAGCGGCCGGTACGCCGCCTCCAACGCCGGCAGCACCCCGCGCGGTTGGACCCACCGCCCGTTGACGATCAGGTTGACCTGCCCTCGCCCCGGCCGCGTCAACTCCGGCCCGGCGATCACCCCGGCGATCCGCGCCTCGGCGACCTCGACCGGTCCCAGCGGCAGCAACGCCGCCCGCGCCGCCGGCCCGTAGACCTCGCCGACGGTCGCCGCCAGGTCGCCCGCCCCCCCGGATTGGAGCAGGACCCGGTCCTCGACCACCAGCGTCAGGCGCACGCCCGGCGCCGCCAACGCCAACCGCCGCACGACCTGGCCGATCTGCGCCACCTCGCCCCGCGTCTCGCCCATCGCCGCCAGGCGCGCCGGCACCGCCCCGAAGAGGTGGCGCACCGTGATCGTCGTCCCACGCGGTCGCGGCGCCGGCTCGTCGGCCGCGATCCGACCGTCGCGCAGCGTCATCCGCCGCCCGACCCCGGACTCCCCGTCGGCGCTGACCAGGGTCAGCTCCGCCATCGCCGCGATGCTGGGCAGGGCCTCACCCCGAAAGCCGAGCGTCGCTACCCTGCCAAGGTCGTCGCCGACCAACTTGGAGGTGGCGTGGCGCTGGCAGGCGATCCAGAGCTGATCGGCGGCGATCCCCCGCCCGTCGTCGTTGACGCGGATCAGGTCCAGGCCACCCCCCTGGACGTCGACCCGGATCCGGGTTGCCCCGGCGTCGAGCGCGTTCTCGACCAGCTCCTTGACGACCGCCGCCGGCCGCTCGACGATCTCCCCGGCGGCGATCCGCTGCGCCACCGCCGGCGGCAGGACGCGGATCGGCGCGACCGGCGACGCCTGGGCGCTCATCGCGGCTTCGCCCCGCGCGCCAGCACGTCCCGGTGCCGCCGCAGGTAGACCAGATCGGCCAGCATTCCGTCGCCGTGCCCGTCCCGCCACATCGCCGCGAACGCCGGTTGCCCCTCCGTCGCCCACGTCTCCAGGGTTTGGAACATGACTTCCTGCCGCCGCTCGATCGCGTCCAGCACCCCCGCGCGTTCCTCGTTCGCCAACCCGTAGGCGTCGAGGAAGACGGCCAGCCGCCGGGCACGCCCCTCCGGCGGCCCGAACCCCTCGTCGGCGGAAAGCGGCACCCACCGCCACAGCGCGTAGGCCAGGTCCCACAGCCGCGGCCCGGGCGCGGCGAAATCCCAGTCGATGAACGCCACCGGTTCGTCCCCGGCGAAGATGACGTTCCACGGCCCGAGATCGTTGTGGCAGACGACGTCACCTGCGCGCGGCGCCCCGATCGAGAACCGCCACGCCAAATCGGGCGGGGGCGCGAACCCCGCCGCCGCGTCGTGGTAGCGTCGGATCAGCCGCCCCACCGAGGCCAACGTCTCGTCCGACCCGTACCCACCCAGCCACGACGGCGCGGTTTCCCCCGGCACGAACGTCAACACCTCCCGTCCCCGTCCATCCATCCCGTCCCCGACCACCCGCGGCGCCCCCGCGAACCCGACCCGTTCCAAATGGCGCAGCAGCGCGTGGACCGCCGGCGTCCAGGGACCCGCCGCCCGCCGCACCGTGCCCCCAACCCGCACCGCGCCCGAGACGTTGCCGTCCGCGAACGGAACGGCAATCTCATCAGCGTCGGCGTGGTGTTCCTCCGGATGGCTCGTCATGCCACGCACTATACCCCGCTCCAACCGGCATCTTCCCGTTTCGATCCTCCAGCCTCATTCCTCGTCCCGTCCCCTTGAACCTCCCCCACCGTCAGGGGCTATGCTCTGGTTCGGGGGGTGGCCGATGGCGCGCGAGTATCGTGTCGGCGAGTTGGCGGGGCAGACCGGGGTCACGGTCCGGACGCTCCACCACTACGACCAAATCGGCCTGCTGCGACCGACGGGGCGGACCGAGGGCGGGCACCGATCCTACGCCGAGGGCGATCTGCTGCGGTTGCAGCAGATCCTGACCCTGCGCGCGCTCGGGTTCCCGCTGCGCCGGATCGGCGAGATCCTGGACCGGCCGGACTTCGACCTCGTCGCGTCGCTGCGGATCCAGCGCGGCGTCGTGCGCGACCGGATCGCCCACCTCCAAACCGTCGAGGCCGCCCTGGCGGCGTTGGTCGAGGCTCACCTGGCGACCGGCCGCTGGGACTGGGACCTCGTGTTCGCGGCTTCGGTGGCCGTTGCCGCCGGCACGAACCAGCAAGGAGCAGTCATGGACGCCCACTACACGCCGGAGCAGATGGACAGGTTCGCGGCGGTCGCCGAACGGGTCGGCTCGGAGGAGATCGCCGCCGTCGAAGCGGCCTGGCCGCCGATGCTCGCCGAGGTCCATGCCGCCCGCGCCGCCGGGCTAGACCCGGCCGACCCCGCTGCGCTCGACCTCGCCGACCGCTGGGCCGCGGTGCTCGAACGCACGCTGGCCGGGTTCCGCGCGGAGCCGGGCTTGGTCGAGGCGATCGGAGAGAACTACCGCCGAGACGCCTTTGCCGGAGGTGACGGTGCGCCCTCCAGCGACGACCTGGCCTTCATCGAAGCGGTGAACGCCGCCCGCTAGCATGCCGTCCACGGTGCATTGGGGCGCGGGCGACGGGAAACCCGGTCGCCGCCGCCCATCCCGGTGATGCCGACCGGGCAGCGCGAATACGCGAGGATCGGCGTTCCCGAGTACTGGATCCTGGGTGTCGGCACCGGGCAGCGGACGTTGTCGCCCACCGCCTTGGGCCAACCATCCGCCACGCCCCGATCCCGTGCGACCCCGACGGTGCCCATCGCTCCCGCCGTGCCGGCCGGGGATCGCCCGCCCACGCTTACCAAGGTCTTGGCTGGGACGGTCGGTCTAGCGCCGTACGACCGACGGCCGATGCCACGTCATCCAATCCGGCTCCCATGCGATCGGCAACACGTCCAGCAGCCGCCACGGGATCGCGTTCGCCTCGTCCACCTCGATCCGAAGCGGCCATGCGCGCCGTCGGGCGGCGTCGAGGCATCGGCCGAGCAGCGCGGCGCAGAGGTCCTCCGTGGGGTTGGCGTGAGCAGGCTCCGCCCCGATCCAGCCAAGGTCGAATGTGCCAGCCGCTTTGCCGTGGCGCAGGCTGGCTGCCGCCACCGGAGTGTCCTCCGCAAGCGCCACAAACAGCGCGTCCGGGAGCACGTCGTCGCCCAGGAACAAGGTCCGCGCCAGCTCGTCGGCGATCGGGACCGGCCGGTTCCACCCGTGTCCGGCCCGGTAGATTCCGGCGTGCAGCGCGGCCACCATGGCCTCCATCCCGGCGCCGAGGTCCGACATCGCCGCCACCCGGTACCCGGCCGCCGCGGTCCGATCCTCCGCCGCCCGCCACGCCGCCCGGTTGGCCGCGACAAGGTGGTTCGGATCGAGGGTGCCCAACCGCGTCCCCATCAGCGGCCGAAACCCCCGCACCAGATGATTGCGGTCCTGGTGGCCCAGGCGATTGGCTTGTACGCCGATCTGCACGATCTTGGCACGGTCATGGTCGCCCCGGTCGAGATGCGCCTGCGTGGGGGGCGCTCGGCACGCGAGCCGGTTGTCGTCTTCGTCGCCACCCGGCACCGGGACCGGATCACCGAGGATCGGCTCGACGGCCCGGCGGATCTGGTCGTCGAGGTGATTTCCCGGGACAGCGTCCACCGCGATCGGAGCGAAAAGGACGCCGAGTACGAGCAAGCGGGCATCCCCGAATACTGGCTGATGGACTCCCGAAAGGGACGCCGCGCGGTCACCGCGTTCTCCCTCACGTCCGAGGGCCGCTACGCCCCGCTGCCGCCAGACGCCGACGGACGCATCCACTCGCTCGTGCTGCCCGGCTTTTGGTGGAACCCCGCCTGGATCGAAGACCCGCTGCCCCGCCCTCTCGCCATCCTCGATCGGATCGCGGGCGATGCGCTCCAACGGGCCGCAACCGGCCGGTCAACCGGCGAGCCGTAGGCGGCTCGCTCAGCCGCCCAGCTCCTCCTGCCGCGCGAACAGCCAGTCCATCGCCTCGCGCGGCGTCAGCCCGGCCAGGTCGAGGTCGCGCAGGTCGCGGGCCGGGCGGGCGGCGGCAGACGACGATGCTCGCGCATCCGACTGCCGTCCGTGCGGTATCATCGCGGGCAAACCCGTACCCTATGCCGAAGGGGGAAGCGATGGCGCGCAACGCGATCGGGACCGTGGCCGCCGAACGCCGCCTCCGGATGACCTACCAGGAGTATCTGGATTGGGCAACGGCGGACGCGGCCAGCGAATGGGTCGACGGCGAGGTGACCATCTTCATGCCGCCACGGACGATCCACCAGGATCTCGTGCTCCTAATCGCCCAACTCCTCTCCGATTTTCTGTACCTGGTTCGCGGTGGGACCGGAAAGGTGATGATCGCACCGTACGAGATGCTGGCCTGGGATGTCCGGTCGGCGCGTCAGCCCGACGTACTCTACGTCGCCCCCGACCACGTCGACCGCGTTTCCAAGGACCGGCTCGAAGGTCCGGCCGACCTCGTGGTCGAGGTCGTCTCCGACGACAGCGTGGTCCGCGACAGGCAAACCAAGTTTGCGGAGTACGCCGCAATCGGCGTCCCCGAGTACTGGCTGGTCGATTCCCGCGACGGTCATCGCGCGGTCGCGGCGTACCGGCTGGCGCCCGAAGCGGCCTACGAACGCCTGCCGCTCGACGCCGCCGGGCGTCTCCATTCCCGAGTCCTCCCCGGCTTTTGGCTCGACCCGACCTGGCTCACCCAAGACCCGTTGCCGCACCCCCTGGCGCTGATGGCGACGATCGCCCCCGACGCGCTCCACCAAGCCGCGCGGCGCGGGCTTGGGCCTCCCGAGTAGGCGGCTCGCTCAGCCGCCCAGCTCCTCCTGCCGCGCGAACAGCCAGTCCATCGCCTCGCGCGGCGTCAGCCCGGCCAGATCGAGGTCGCGCAGGTCGCGGGCCAGGCGGGCGGCGGCGGCGGGTCCCGGGAAGAAGCCGTCCAGGGGCAACTGGTACGGCGCGCCGTTGCCGTCGGCGATGCGCCGGACGGTGCCGTTGGGGGGCGACGAAGAAGGCGCCCGCGCTTCGCGGTGGCGCGTCTCGGCCAGGTCCGCCAGCACCGCCGCCGCCCGGTCGGCGACCCCCGGCGGCAGCCCGGCCAGGCGGGCGACCTGGATCCCGTAGGCCCGGTCGGCGGGTCCCGGGCGGACCGCGTAGAGAAAGATCACCCGCCCCCCGGTGTCGAGGGCCGCGACGTGGGCGTTGGCCACCCCCGTCAGCGTGTCGGCCAGCGCCGTCAACTCCAGGTAATGGGTGGCGAACAGGGTCCGCGCCCCGATCCGACCGTGCAGGTCTTCCAGCACCGCGCGGGCGATCGCCAACCCGTCCTCGGTGCTGGTGCCGCGTCCGACCTCGTCCAGGATCACCAGGGAACGCCGCGTCGCCTGGTGGAGGATCGCCGCCGTCTCGACCATCTCGACCATGAAGGTGGAGTGCCCCGCCGCCAGGTCGTCGTGCGCCCCGACGCGGGTGAAGATGCGATCCACCAGCCCGATCCGCGCCGCCGCCGCCGGGACGTAGGACCCGACCTGGGCCAGCAGCACGATCGTCGCCACCTGGCGCAAAAACGTGCTCTTGCCGCCCATGTTCGGCCCGGTCAGGACGATCGCCCGCGCGGCCCCGATACCTCCCAACCGGCAGTCGTTGGCGATGAACGAGTCGCCGCGCAAGCTGGCCTCGACCACCGGGTGGCGACCGCCGGTGATCTCGAGCGCGTCCCCCTCCTCCAAGATCGGCGCCACCCACCCGTGCCGCGCCGCAACCTCGGCCAGCGACGCCAGCGCGTCGAGCAGCGCCAACTTGTTGGCGGTCGCCAGCAGCCGCCCGGCGCAGGCGGCGACCCGCTCCCCCAGCCGGGCCAGCGCCGCCCGTTCGAGGAGCGCGATCTGCTCGTCGGCCGCCAGCACCCGCGCCTCGGCGTCCTTCAGCCCGGCGGTGACGAAGCGCTCGCCGGTGGCGACGGTTTGCTTGCGGACGTACTCCGGCGGCACCGCGCCCAGGTTCGACCGCGTCACCTCCACGTAGTAGCCGAAGACCTTGTTGAAGCCGACCTTGAGGCTCTTGATTCCGGTCCGCTCGCGCTCCGCCCGCTCCAGACCCGCCAGCCAGCGCCGCGTCTCGTCGACCCCGGCCAGCGCCGCGTCCAGCGCCGGGCAGAACCCGGGGCGAACGCCGACGCCGTCGTCGGGGTCCTCGACCACCCCGGCCGCGATCGCCGCCAGGGCGTCGGCGCACGGATCCAGCACCCCGGCGAAGCCGTCCAGCGCCGCGGCCCCGGCGCCGCGCAGGGTTTCCACCAGGCCGGGCAGCGCGCGCAGCGCCGCCCCCAGGGCGACGAACTCGCGCGCCCCGGCCTGTCCTTGGCCGATCCGCGCCGTCAACCGCTCCAGGTCCCCGACGCCGGCCAACCCGGCCGCCACCGCGCCGCGCACCACCGGCCGCGCCACCAGCGCACCGACCACCTCCTGCCGCCAGCGCAGCTCGGTCGGGTCGCGCAGCGGCTGGCCGACGAGGCGGCGCAGGGCGCGGGCGCCCATCGCGGTCTTGGTCGCGTCCAGCACACCCAGCAGGCTGCCGCGGGTGCCGCCGGTGCCCTGGCTGCGGGTCAGCTCCAGATTGCGCCGGGTCGCGGCGTCCATCCCGACCCAGCGGTCGGTGCCCTCCGTCCGCAGGCCGGTCAACATGGGAAGCAGCGCCGGGGTCGTCCGCCCGAGGTAGGCTAAAATTGCCCCGGCGGCGCCGGTGGCGGCCGGTAGGTCCGCGCACCCGTACGGCACGAGCGACCGGGCCCCGAACCGCTCTTGGAGCGCGGTCGCCGCCCGTCCCGGCTCGAAGTGCCAGCGTTCGAGCCGGGTCCGGTGCCCCGGCAACGGCGGTCCGTCCTCCTGCCCGGCGTCGCCGTCTGGGGTCAAGCATTCGGCCGGGTTCAGACGCGCCAACTCCTCGACGAGCCGAACAGCCGCGTCGACCCCGGAAAACTCGGCGACCGCGAATTCTCCGGTGCTGACGTCCACCCAGGCCAGGCCGAACGCGCCGCCGCGCGGCAGCACCGCCGCCAGGTACCGGTTCTCCCCGGCAGGCAGCAGGGCCGGCTCGGCCACCGTCCCCGGCGACAGCACCCGGGTCACGGCGCGCTCGACCAGCCCCTTGCCGGCCGGGCCGATCTGCTCCGCGATCGCGACCGTGTGCCCCGCCGCCAGCAGCCGCCCGAGGTAGTGGTTCAGCGCGTGGTGCGGGATCCCGGCCATTGGGATCCGCCCCATCCGGCCCAGCGCGCGCGAGGTCAGCGTGATCCGGGCGTCCCGCGCCACGGTTCGCGCGTCGTCGTCGAAACACTCGTAGAAATCCCCCATCCGGTAGAGCAGGATCGCCCCCGGGTGCTGGGCCTTGAGGTCCAGGTACTGCCGCCGGGACGGCACGATCGCCGGCACTTCGGCCGCGCCAGCGGCCCCCGGCATCGAGAGCGGATCGGGCTGGGAAAGGTCTAAGTCGGTCATGGGGCGATTATACGAAGTGTTCTCCCGGTCAACGGATCGGTCGGCCGCGCAGCAGCGTGGTGGCGGTCGCCCCAATCGCGCCTTGATCATCGACCTAATGCCGATGCTATGCGCTCGTGGCGGGTCGCGCCTCTATGTATACTGCATTACACAGGCGGGGTTTCATTACTATCCAGGAGTTCTGGGATGCGCGAGATCGTTTCCAGCGTCACGAGCAAGGGCCAAGTCACGATTCCGAGTCTCGTCCGGCGGCACCTCGGGGTCGGCACCCCGGACAAGATCGCGTTTGTGATCGATGACGATGGGGTCCACCTGATGCCGGTGCCGCTCACCCTCGACGACTTCTACGGATCCGTCCCGGCGCTACCAGGGCGCGAAACCGTCGACTTCGAGGACCAGATCACCGAGGCGATGGATGCCGAAGCCGACCGGATCGTGCGCGAGATGGGTAGCCGGTGATCTTGCTCGACGCCAGCATGATTCTCCGCTTTCTCGTCCAACCGACGACGCCAGAACTGCGAGCGATGGCCGAATCCGCCCGCGCCCTCTTTGCAGCCGTGCAGCGGCGTGAGGTGGAAATCACCATCACCGAGGTCGTCCTGCACGAGGTCGCCTACGTTCTCGGGTCCAAGCACCACTTTGGGATGGCCGCGGGCGACATCGCCGCGAGCTTGAAAGTCATCCTCCGGCTCCCG